>JACQAO010000102.1 GCA_016194935.1 Betaproteobacteria bacterium | reverse complement strand
TATGACCGGCGAGACCAGCCAGATCGCCAGCGCCAGCAGCAGCACGCCGAAGAATTGCTTGACCGCTTCCATCCACGGGCCGGGCTTGGGCAGCAGGTGGCGCGCCGAAGTGCCGACGATGATCAAGGGCAGGCCCATGCCCAGCGCCATGACGAACAGCGCGCCGCCGCCCAGCACGGCGTCGCCGGTTTTGGCGATGTACAGCAGCGCACCGGCCAGCGGTGCGGCGACGCAAGGGCCGACGATGATGGCCGAGAGCGCGCCCATCACCACCACGCCGTGCAGGCTGCCGCCTTGCTGGCGATTGGCCTGGTCGGAGAGTTTGCTTTGCAGAAAAGCCGGCAACTGCAATTCGTAGAAACCGAACATCGACAGCGACAGCGCCACGAAGACCAGGGCAAAGCCCCCCAGCACCCAGGCGTTTTGCAGGGCGGAGGACAGCATGGTGCCGGACATGCCGGCGGCGACGCCGAAGGCGGCATAGGTCAAAGACATGCCGAGGACATACGCCAGCGACAGGATGAAGGCCCGCGATTTGCCGATGTCATGGCCATGACCGACGATGATGCTGGAGAGTATCGGCACCATCGGAAACATGCAGGGGGTAAATGCCAGCGCAAGACCGGAGCCGAAGAAGAACAGCAGAATGGTCCACGCGCTGGCGTTTTTCAGGAAACCGGCGATGCGCGAGCTTTCGTCGCCAGCGTTATCGACAGTGGCCGGGGTGGGTGCCGATGGTGCGGATGGCGCCAGCGATATCCCCGGCGCAGGGGTCGAGCCAAGGCTGAGCGGCGGCGGGATTGCGGCGGGAGCAACGGAGAGTTGAAGAGTGTTCGGCGCAGGCAGTTTGACGATTGTTTGTTGCGGTATCGGCGGATAGCAGATACCCAGATCGGCGCAACCCTGCACGCTCACTTTGAGAGTAACGGAAGATGCGCCGGCAGCAGTCTCAAGCGGCAGCAGAACCTTTACTTCGTGGCGATAAGTTTCGATCTTGCCGAAAAATTCGTCGTCCTTGATCTTGCCCGGCGGGAATTGCGGCTTGCCTAGTTTGACCGTCGATGGCGCCAGTTCGAAGTGGAACTTGTCGCGGTACATGTAATAACCATCGGCAATCTGCCAGCGCGCCTCGATGGTTTTGGCATCGACAGCGCGGGCGGAAAACTGAAACGCCTGATTGGGATCGAGCGGTTCGTCGCCGCCCCAGGCAAGATGGGCGAAGGACAGCAGCAGGGGGAGCAGCAGAAGTCGTTTTAGCATGGGTGGCCGGCAGGAATGGAAGGGGTCAAGGCGTAGTCTGCGCAGCCACCCAAACGGGATATTCCGGCAAGCCGCGACTTACTCGGACAGCAATGTCCCTGGGAAGTTCGGGGGTGGGCGAAGGTCTGCATGACATGATTCTACCGCGCTTCGGCAGGGACGGAATCAGGTCATAGGCCGTAGATAGGGGCTTGCCGGGCGCCGAACGAGTGATAAGGGAGTTTCCCCCCGGTTTTCCACGCTGCCGGAAGGCAAAAACGGTCGATAATACGAAACATCGAGTCCACGATTATTGCGGCGGGTGGCAAGCATGACTTTCAGGATACGGGAGAACCATTGACCCAGCTTACACCGGAATCCGGTCCGGCCCAGCCCGTAGCGGCTGAGGGCGGAGCCATGCAGGATGCCGAGGCGCGGGCCATCGCGGAAGCGCAGGCGGAAATTCAGGCGGAACAGAAGTTGCTGGTCAAGGCGCAACAGCGGGCAGAAGATGAACTCAGCATGACCACGCAGTTTGCCAGCCGCATCGAAGCCGAGCGTGCTGCAGAAGCCCGGGTGATCGAGCGCATCGCTGCGGAAGGACGGGCGGCGCTCGAAGCGCGGCGGCGGGAAAAGGCCGAGACCGAGGCGCGGCAACTGGCGGAATCCCGGCGCGAGGCCGAGCGCCGGCTGGAGCAAGCGGCGCTGGAGCGGCAAACCATCGAAACCGAGGCGGCGGCGCAAGCCGAAGCGCGCGAACAGGCGGAAGCGGAGACCGTCGCCAGCATCCGTCGACGCACCGCCGCCGATGCCGCCAGCATTGAAGCCGCACGACGGCGCACTGAGGCCGACCGGCGCACCCAACAGCAATCTGCGGCCCGTGTTGAAATCGAAGCGGAAGCCGAGCGGCGTACCCGTGAGCGCATTGAAGCCGACGCACTCGCCTTGGAGGCTTTCCGCTTGCGCGAGCAGAGCGAAAGCGAGGCCAATGCCCTGGCGGAGATACGTGCGCGCGCCGACCAGATACTGGAAACCCAGGCGCACGCGCTGATCGCCACAGAACGCGCCGCCACGGCGGCGGCAGCCATGCGGCTCGACAGCGAAAACCGGGCGGCGAAACAGGCGCGTGACAAGATTGCGGCAGAAGCCGAGGCGCGTCGCCGCAGCGAGGCGCGCATCGAAGCGGAGCGTCTCGCCGAAGCCGCCGCGCAGGCCCGGTTGATTGCGGTAACGCAGTTGCAGCAGGAAATGTCAGAGCGCCGGGCGGCCGGAAAACTGGCGAGCAGCACGCGCCGGGCGCGGCTCAAGGTAGAATGGACGGCGTTGCGTGGCGGTTTGCGCGCTATGGGCCGGCGCATGGCGATAGCAATTGGCCTGTCGATTCTGCTGCCGGGGATTGTTCTCGGCGTGTGGGTTCGTGGCGCTCTGTCCGGCACCACCAGCGCCACAGTGACCTTGAATACCCTGGCAACCCTGGTCGGCCTGGATCGAGGCTACCGGGAAAGTCCGCAGTTGGCCAAAGTGCCGCTGCGCCTGCGCCTGGACAGCGACATCGATGCTTTTGGCCGTCGCGCCGGTCGCTTGTCCCGATAAATATCACCGATGATTTTTCTATGACCACCATTGCAGTCGTCGGCCTCGGCTACGTCGGCCTGCCGCTCGCCATCGAGTTCGGCAAGCAATACCGCACCATCGGCTTCGATCTGTCGACGGAAAAAATTGCCCACTACCGCAACTTCACCGATCCCACCGGCGAAGTCGGCAGCGCCGAGATGCGCGCCGCCACGCAATTTATTCCGACCGATGATCCGCAAGCCTTGGCGGAGGCCGACACCATCGTGGTGGCCGTGCCGACTCCGGTGGATCAGGCGCACCAGCCGGATTTCGGCGCGCTGATCGGCGCCAGCCAGTGCGTTGGCCGTCATCTCAAGCGCGGTGCGACAGTGGTTTTCGAATCCACCGTGTATCCCGGCGCCACGGAAGAAATATGCATTCCGGAGATCGAAAAAACCTCCGGCATGGTATGGAAAAAAGACTTCTTTGTCGGCTATTCCCCCGAGCGCATCAATCCCGGCGACAAGCAGCGCACCCTCACAAGAATCGTCAAGGTGGTGTCCGGCGATACGCCCGAGACGCTGGAGCGGATCGCCAGCCTCTACGCCAGCATCATCACTGCCGGCGTGCATCGCGCCAGCAGCATCAAGGTCGCAGAAGCCGCCAAGGTCATCGAGAACACCCAGCGCGATCTCAACATCGCGCTGATGAATGAGCTGGCGATCATATTCGACAAAATCGGCATCGACACCCTCGAAGTCTTGCAGGCCGCCGGCACCAAATGGAATTTCCTGCCCTTCCGCCCAGGCCTGGTGGGCGGACATTGCATCGGCGTCGATCCGTATTACCTGACGCACAAGGCCGAGATGCTGGGCTATCACCCGCAGGTGATCCTGGCGGGCCGCCGCATCAACGACGGCATGGGAAAATTCATCGCGGAGAAAACCGTCAAGCTCATGGCGCAAGCCGGCAGCGCCATCAAGGGAGCGAGAGTGAATGTGCTGGGCCTGACCTTCAAGGAAAATTGCGCCGACCTGCGCAACTCGAAAGTGCCGGACATTATTCGTGAACTGGAAAGCTATGGCGTAGCCGTGAGCATCCACGATCCGCTGGCGGCGGCAAACGAGGCCCGCCACGAATACGGCATTCAACTGTCGTCCTGGGACGCCCTGCCGGTGGCCGATGCGCTGATCGTGGCGGTGGCGCACCGGCAGTTTATCGAGGCGGACGTTGCTCAGTTGCTCGGTAAACTGATTCCAGGGGGCGTCGTGGCCGACGTTAAATCCTGCCTCGATCTGGGTTCGTTAAGAGGCGCGGGCGCTCTCTGCTGGCAGTTGTAGCATGGGTATGTGGATGCTGCTGCGGAAGCCCCGATTGCAGAACAGCGGTGGCTTGGCTCATTCGGAACTGCTGTGGGTGGTGACCGGGCAACTGCTCACTTTGCTGCTGGGCATGGTCACGCTGAAATTGCTGACCACTCTATTGGGGCCGCAGGACTATGGACGATTTGCGCTGGGCCTGACGCTGGCCGGTACACTGAATCTGTTTATCTATGGGCCGATGGGACATGCTGTTGCCCGCTACTTCCATATCTGCTCCAGTCGCGGCACGTCCGGCGATCTGGAGCGTTTGGTGAGCATACTGCTACGCGGCAGTGCGGCGATCATTTTTCTTGGCGGCATCGTCGCTACGCTTTGGGTCAGTTCCGGCGCGGAGCGGAGTTGGGGGATGCTGCTGTTTCTTGCCCTCGGTTACGGAGTGTCCAGTGGCACCCTGTCGGTGTACCTGGCCGATCTCAACACCCGCCGTGAGCGGCAGACTTATGCGCTGCTGCAGTCTGCCGATGCGCTATTGCGTCTGGCGGGCGCAGTAGTGTTAGCGATTGTTGTGGGAGTAAAAGACAGTGCGGGCGACGCAGCGATGGCGGGATTCCTGCTGGGTTCGCTGGCTTCTTTGCTGATTGTGCGGTTCTTGCAAAAAAAATCATCGCCGCCGGTAACTCGCGGCTGGCGTGAGTTATTCGGGGCAGGCGCACTGGGACGGGAATTTGGCGGCTATGCTTTTTCAATCACCTTGTTCGCCATCCCCGCCATCTTCGCCAGTTATGGTGATCGCTGGATCATCCAGCAAACATTGTCCATAGCGCAGGTCGGTTTTTACGTGGCGCTTGCCCAAATCGCCAATGCACCCGCCAACCTGATGCTGGCGGTGTTTTCCCAAACCATCAATCCGATCATCTTCCAGCGCGCCGGTGACAGCAGTTCCATCGAAGCCATGCGCAGCAGCCGGCACCAGTTGTATCGCGCTTTGCTGCTGCTGGCGTTCCTCCTGGCGCTGGTGACCGGTGTCAGTTATGTTTTCGGCGAATGGATCGTGGTGATACTGACCAGTCCCGACTTTGCGCCCTATGCGGGGCTGTTGTGGGTGCTGGTGCTGGCTGCGGCGATATTCCAGATTGCCCAGGCACTGGCTGCCGAAGCCTTCCTGTATAACCGGCCATTTTTGCTGTTCTTGCCGAAGATGCTGCATGCTTCGGTTTTTCTGGGGATGGCGCTGTGGCTGGTCGTCGGCAGTCAATTGGAGGGCGTGGCGATTGCCGCAGTGGTCGCAGCGGCGATTTACCTGCCGCTGGTTTTGACCGTCAATGCCCGTGCTGCCAAGGCCCGCGGCCTTGACGTATCTCCCAGTGCAGTGGTGAGCAGATGATCTCCGCGTTGCGTTCCTGGCTGCGCGCCTCGCCTGTCTATGCTTTCAATCAGGTGTTGCGTGACCGCTGGATCAAGGCGCAGGCAGCGGCGATACCCACCGGCTCGCAGGTGCTGGATGTCGGCGCGGGTTCCTGCCCCTATCGCGCAGACTTCGCGCATTGCGAATATCACACCCAGGATTTCACCGCGCTCAAGGGCGAGCAGTTGCGTCATGGCGATTACGGCAGCATCGACTATGTTTGCGATGCCGCGAACATTCCGGTTGCAGCGGCCAGCTTCGATGTGGTGCTGTGCACTGAGATGCTCGAACATGTGCCTGATCCGGCGCGTGTTGTGGGCGAGTTCGCGCGCATCCTGCGTCCCGGTGGCCGGCTGATGCTGACCGCGCCGCTGGGCTCGGGCCTGCACCAGGAGCCCTACCATTACTACGGCGGGTTCACGCCGTTCTGGTACCGGAAATTTCTCGGCGAGGCGGGGTTTACCGATATAGAGATTCAACCTAATGGAAATTTTTTCGCGCTGTTTTCCCAGGAGGCTATCCGCTTCTTGAGGCTCTCCTGGCCTCTGCGTCTGCCATTGCTGGCGGGCCTGCTATGGCTGCCGGCATGGCTGTTGCTGCTGCCGGTGTTCGGGGTGTTGCTGCCGCCGCTTGCCATGTGGCTGGATCGCTACGATAACGAGCGGCGCTTCACGGTCGGTTATCACGTCAGCGCGCGCCGCGCAGGGGTAGAAAATGCTTGAGCAGTTTATCCGCCGTCATCCGCTGCTGTTGGCTTGGGCTTATCGCGCGCTGCGCTGGTTGCGGCCATTGCGCGAACATCCGTTCACCGCAGTGCCGGCTTATGTCCGACTGTTCTTCGACTGGAGGCGCTATCTTGCCGCTGGTGGGCGGGCGGCCGTGGCCGATTTCTATCCCTGCCTGTTTGATCGAGTCGAGACCACGCCCATTGATCCTCATTATTTCTACCAGGCGGCGTGGGCGTTTCGCGGGATTCTCAGACATGCTCCGAGTCAGCATGTGGACATCGGTTCGGATGTGCGTTTTGTCGGCATGCTGAGCCAGGCCATCCCGCTGACTTTCGTCGACATTCGACCGTTGCGGATGGAACTGCCCAGCCTTGATTGCCGCGCCGGATCGGTGCTCGCCCTGCCTTATGCGAATGGCGCAGTACGCTCTCTGTCCTGCCTGCATGTAATTGAGCACATCGGCCTCGGACGCTACGGAGATCCGCTCGATCCACAGGGGTCTGCCAAGGCTTGCCGGGAACTGGCGCGCGTCCTGGCGCCGGGCGGGCGTCTGTATCTTTCCACGCCCATCGGTCGATCCCGCGTGCAATTTAACGGGCAGCGCGTGCAGTCCGTGCAGGAAGTGCTGAGCTGGTTTTCTGGAGTGAACTTGGTTGAAATGGCCATCGTCGATACTCAAGGTATATTTCTGCCCGGGATCGATCCACAGCAGGCCGACAGACTGGCATGCCAGGCGGGTGGTCTTGATTTTGCGTTGGGTTGTTTCGTTTTTGAGCGCCCGAAAGATTGAGGAAGCATGATGCGTATAGACTGGATTGTTCATCGCTTGCTGGACAGACTGCGCGCCCGTCCCGTCGCCGAGGGCAGGCAGTCCTACTCCCAGTGCGGCGAGGATCTAATTGTCCGTTTCGTTTTCGATTCGCTGCGCATTCCGGCACCCAGCTACCTTGACATTGGCGCCCACCATCCTTACCGGCTCAACAACACCTGCATTTTTTACGCAGCGGGCAGCCGCGGCGTGAACATCGAACCGGATCCGGCGTTGTTGGCGGGCTTTACCGATACCCGCCCGCGTGACGTCAACTTGAACATCGGCATCGGCGAACACGAAGGCGTGCTGAAATTTTTTGTCATGAGCGTCAATACCCTCAATACTTTTTCCGCAGAAGAAGCGCAAGCCCTGGCGCAAGACGGGAAAGTCCGGATCGAGCAGATACGGGAAGTTCAAGTGCGGACGGTGAATAGCGTGCTTGCAGAGCAATTCCGGCAGGCCGCACCGGATTTTGTTTCTATCGATGTCGAGGGCGGCGATCTGCAAATTTTGCGCAGCTTCGATTTCACCCGCTGGCGTCCGAAAGTGTTTTGCGTGGAAACCATTACCTACTCCGATCAGCGGGATGGCAGAAAAATTCCTGAAATCGCGGCGCTGTTGCAAGATCAGGGCTACTTCGCGTTCGCCGATACTTATGTCAATACGATTTTTGTGGATCGCCAGGTGTGGTAAGCGGCGGCTGGCTTGATTCCGATTGATAGAATGAAAATTCTCTGCGTATTCGGGCGTTATGCTTATGGCGATTCCGCGAGAGGGGATAGTTACGAGGCAGTGAATTTTCTCCCGGCGCTGCGTGCTCTGGGCCACGAGGTCGCCTTGTTCGACAGTTTCGACCGCAGCGTCTACCCCGATTTTGCCGAGCTTAACCGAGGGTTCTTGAAGGCGGTGCAGCGCGAGCGGCCCGACCTGATTTTTTGCGTCCTGATGGGCTACGAGCTGTGGAGCGAAACCCTGGCGCTGGCCAGGCAGGCGAGCGGCGCCTGTTTGCTTAACTGGGCCACCGACGACTCATGGAAATACGAGGAATTTTCGCGTCTGGTGTCGCCCTCTTTCGACATCTATGCGACCACCTATGTTTCCGCACTGGACAAGGCGGCGCGTGACGGTCTGACAAATTTTACGCTGAGCCAGTGGGCGGCGCCGGCCAGATTGCTTGAGCCGCCGAAGCCTGCTGGCGCGTGCCGCTACCCGGTCAGTTTCATCGGCGCCGCCTACGGCAACCGGCGGCAATGGATCGCCGGCTTGCGCGAACGCGGCATCGCCGTGTCCTGTTTCGGCCACGGCTGGGAAAATGGAGTGGTGGTGGCGAGCGAGGTTTCCCGGATCATCAACGACTCGGTGCTAAGCCTTAATTTCAGCGATTCAGGCTGGTTGCGGCAAGGCAAGCGCCAGATCAAGGCGCGCGTGTTTGAAGTCCCCGCTACCGGAGGCTGCTTGCTGACCGAGTTCGCTGAAGGGCTGGAAGAGTATTTCGTTGCCGGGGAAGAAATCGAAACCTTCGCCGATCTGGACGAGCTCGCTGCGAAAATATGCAAGTTGCTCGATGCCCCGGCCATCCGGGATCGGATCGCCCGGCAGGGACATGCGCGTACTTGCCGCGAGCATACTTACGAAATTCGTCTGCAAAAATTGCTGGAGCGAGCGCCTCCAGCGGATGGCGCGAAGCGGGAGATGGATTGGCCTGCTTTTGAAAAACTGGTTGAGGCGCATCGCATCGGCGTGTTGCTGGGTATTTTGAAACGACTGCTGGTATGGGGCGGCACGCTGATCTGGGGACGCCAGCGCGGGCCGCGTGCGGCACGGCGCTTGCTGTTCGAACTGAGCTGGCGCATTGCCGGACGCCGCACCTACGGCGCTGGCGGTTGGCCTGGCCGCCTCTTCTACCGGGAAAGCTGACGTCATGCTGTCGCCTCCTGTCGTCAGTGTTGTCATGGCGATGCGCAACGCCGAGGCGAGCATCGCCATGACGCTGCAATCCCTGCTCGACCAGAGTTTTACTGACTGGGAACTGCTGCTGCTGGATGATGGTTCCAGCGACGGCAGCCTGGCGATGGCGCGGCGTTTCGACGATCCGCGCATCCTGATCCGCGCCGACGGTCGCCGCCTTGGGCTGGCGGCGCGCCTGAACCAGGCGGTGACCGCCGCCCGTGGCCGTTACATCGCCCGCATGGATGCCGACGATGTGGCGTATCCCGAGCGTTTCGCCAAACAGGTGGAGTTTCTCGATCAGCACCCGGAAGTAAATTTGCTTGGCGCTGCCGTTGTCGTCTTCAGCGAAGATGGAAATCTGATCGGCGCTTTGCCGGTACGCACCAGCCATCGTGAAATCGCGGCCCATCCGTGGGCCGGGTTTTATCTGCCGCACCCGACCTGGATGGGGCGGCGCGAGTGGTTTGTCGCGCATGCTTATGACCCGCGTTCAAGCAAGTCGCAGGACTATGATCTGTTGCTGCGCAGCCATGCCGGCAGTTGTTTCGCCTGCCTGCCGGAAGTTCTCCTGGGCTATCGGCAGGAACATCTGTCGCTGGGGAAAATCCTGGCAAGCCGCATTCAGACTTCCCGGTCTATCCTGCGCCATGGGTGGAACAGAAAAATATTTCATCCAATCGTCCCGGCATTGGCAGGGCAAGCGGCAAAATTCGCCATGGATGTGCTGGCAATATCTTCCGGACTCGACTACCGCCTGCTGCGTCACCGGGCGCTGGCAGTGTCGCCCGATGTTCGCGCACAGTGGTCGTCAGTCTGGCAGCAGCTTAAAAGCGAGGTCGATGCAAAATGTGCGGCATAGCCGGACTGTGGAACTTGTCTCCCACCGGGGATGCTGCGGGTATCGCCACCGCGATGGGGGCGGCGCTGGTCCATCGCGGCCCGGACGACAGCGGCGTGTGGGTTGATGCCGAGGCGGGCGTTGCCCTGGCGCATCGCCGCCTGTCCATTCTTGATCTCACGCCGACTGGACATCAGCCGATGACTTCGCGCGATGGCCGCTATGTCATCGTCTACAACGGCGAAATCTACAACCACGCCGAGCTGCGCGAGACCCTGGGAGATTCCGCCTGGCGCGGCCATTCGGATACGGAAGTGCTGCTGGAGGGCATCGGGCGCTGGGGCGTGGCGGCGACTCTGCAACGATGTGTTGGCATGTTCGCTTTCGCCCTGTGGGACAGAAGCGCGAGAACCCTCATCCTGGCGCGTGACCGCCTCGGCGAAAAGCCTTTGTATTACGGTCGGCTCGGCAGCACGCTGGTGTTCGCTTCGGAGCTGAAGGCATTGCGCGCGCATCCGCGCTGGCACGGTGAAATTGATCGCGGCGCGCTGTCGCTGTTGCTGCGCTACAGCTATATTCCCGCGCCGCACTCGATCTACCGGGGCATCGCCAAATTGCTGCCGGGAACGCTGATGACTTTTCGCGCAGACGGCGCCAGCGAGGAAGTGTGTTACTGGTCGGCGCGCGAGATGGCCGAGCGCGGCGTTGCCGAGCCGTTTGCGGGAGATGAGACGGCGGCTGCCGGAGAACTGGAGCGACTGCTGTCGCGTTCGGTGGGCCGCCAGATGCTTGCAGATGTGCCGCTCGGTGCTTTTCTTTCGGGCGGCATTGACTCCTCCTTGATCGTGGCCTTGATGCAGGCGCAAAGTTCGCGCCCGGTGAAGACCTTCACCATCGGTTTCAGCGAGGCGGGTTACAACGAGGCTGGATATGCCAAAGCGGTGGCGCGGCATCTCGGCACCGATCACACGGAGTTGTACGTTTCGTCGCAGCAGGCGATGGAGGTGATCCCGAGATTGCCGGCGCTGTATGACGAGCCGTTTTCGGATTCGTCGCAGATCCCGACTTTCCTGGTGGCGCAGATGGCGCGGCAGCATGTCACGGTCAGCCTGTCCGGCGACGGCGGCGACGAATTGTTCGGCGGCTACAACCGTTACTTTCTCGGGCGCAGCCTGTGGCAACGCATCGGATGGCTGCCGCGCGGAGTACGTGGCGCAATGGCGTCTGCCATTGATGCGGTTTCTCCTGCCGCCTGGAACAGCTTGTTAAGCCCTTTCGCCAATTTATTGCCGCGTCATCTGCGCTACGCGAATCCGGGCGACAAGTTGCACAAGCTGGCGGAGATTCTTGCCGCGCGCGATGGCGATGAAATCTATCGCGGCCTGGTGTCGCACTGGAAAACACCGGCGTCGATAGTCCTCGGCGGCTGCGAACCGGCGACGGCACTCACCGACCCGGCGCGCCAGGCAGCACTGGATGATTTTACCCAGCGCATGATGTTTCTCGATCTGGTGAGTTATCTGCCCGACGATATTCTTGCCAAAGTTGATCGCGCCGCGATGGGCGTGAGCCTGGAAACCCGTGTGCCGCTGCTCGATCACCAGGTGGTCGAATTCGCCTGGCGGCTGCCCTTGGCCATGAGTATCCGTGCCGGACAGGGCAAACGACTGCTGCGCCGGATACTCCACCGGCATGTGCCGCGCGAACTGGTCGAGCGCCCCAAGATGGGCTTCGGCATTCCCCTCGACGCCTGGTTGCGCGGGCCATTGCGCGCATGGGCGGAAGAACTGCTCGACGCGGCAAGACTGAAGCGCGAAGGCTATTTCGATCCGCTGCCGATTCGCACCAAATGGCAGGAGCATCTCAGCGGCCGGCGCAACTGGCAATACCATTTGTGGGATGTGCTGATGTTCCAGGCATGGCTGGAGGCGCAGCATGCCGCGTAAGCTGAAGCTGCTGTTTCTCGTCACTGAAGACTGGTATTTCTGTTCTCATCGCCTGCCGCTGGCGCGGGCGGCGCAGGCGGCAGGGTACGAGGTAGTGGTGGCGACGCGGGTCGGGCGGCACGGCGCGGCAATTACCGCCGAGGGCTTCAAGCTGATCCACATCGGGTTGCGCAGGAGCAGCCGCAATCCCTGGCGCGAGTTGCAGGCAATCGCAGAAATTCTCGCCATCTACCGGCGCGAGCGCCCCGACATCGTGCACCATGTGGCCCTGAAACCGGTGCTCTACGGCAGTCTCGCCGCACGTCTGGCGCGCGTGACCTCAGTGGTGAACGCGCTGGCCGGGATGGGCTTTGTGTTTTCCTCGATGTCGCTCCAGGCGCGTCTGCTGCGTCCCTTAGTGGCGGGCGCTTTGCGTTGGCTGCTGGGCGCCGGCAACAGCCTGCTGATTTTGCAGAACCCGGACGACCGCAAGATGCTGGTCGACAGCGGCGTGGTCGTGGCGAAACGCACGCGCTTGATTCGCGGCTCGGGTGTGGATATCGGCAGTTTCGTGCCGAGCCCGCAGCCCGGCGGCGTCCCGCTGGTCATGTTGCCCGCGCGCATGCTGCGGGACAAGGGTGTCGTGGAATTCGTCGCGGCAGCGCGGCTGTTGCGTGCGCGCGGCGTTACTGCACGCTTTGTTCTGGTCGGCGACAGCGATAGCGAAAATCCAGCGGCAATTCCGGAGGCGCAACTTGAAGCCTGGCGCGCAGACGGCGCTGTCGAATGGTGGGGACAGCGCGGGAATATGTCAGAAGTGTTGGCGCAGGCGCATATCGTTTGCTTGCCGTCCTACCGCGAGGGCCTGCCCAAGGTCTTGCTGGAGGCGGCTGCCTGCGGGCGGGCGCTGGTCGCCACGGATGTACCGGGCTGCCGCGAGATTGTCATCGATGGGGAAAACGGACTGCTGGCGCCGCCACGGGATGCAGCGGCGCTGGCCGCAGTGATCGGTCGTCTGCTGGATGATCCGGACTTACGCGCGCGGATGGGTCAGCGTGGCCGCGCATTGGTGGAGGCGGAATTCTCCGTGGAACAAGTGGTGCGGCAGACGCTCGCCGTCTACCGCGAGTTGTCAATTGGCGATGCCGTGATCGCCAGCGCGGGCCGAACGGTACAATAGCTGTAGCGGCCTGGCGCCGCGCAAGCCAATTATTTCCTACTATGAATTTTGAGTTCAGACATCCGTGATCACCGCCATCATTGTTAACTACAATAGCGGCGCCCTGCTGACAGCCTGCGTAACCTCGCTGTTTGCTTCGTCGTGTCCACTGAATATTGTTGTTTCCGACAATGCGTCGACTGACGACAGTCTGGAGCGCCTGCAGGCGTTCCACGGCAATGACGAGCGCTTGAGAATTGTCAGGAACGGCGTCAATTTGGGCTTTTCCGGCGGCTGTAACCGGGGCCTGGCCTACGCCGGCGGCGAGTATGTGTTATTCATCAACCCTGATTGCGTGGTGCAGCCCGATACGATCGAGCGGATGCGTTCGATCATGGAGTCGCATCCCGAGGCCGGCATGGCGGGATGCCTGATCCGTAACGTCGATGGCTCGGAGCAGATCGGCTGCCGCCGCTATGTGCCGACCCCGTGGCGCTCCCTGGTGCGGGTGTTGCGGCTGGACCGGTTGTTCCCCGGCGATGCGCGGTTCCGGACATTCAATATGGCGGGAACCCCGTTGCCGAACAAACCGGAATTGATCGAGGCGCTCTCGGGTGCGTTCATGTTTGTGCGACGCAGCGCCCTGGTGCGGGTAGGTTTGCTCGACGAGTACTACTTCCTGCATTGCGAAGACCTCGACTGGTGCATGCGTTTCCGCCAGGCGGGTTACACCATCCTGTTTGTACCCGATGTCGAGATTACCCATCTCAAGGGCGGCAGCCAGGCGCCGCCCCTGTTTGTGGAATGGCACAAGCACAAGGGGATGGCGCGCTTTTACCAGAAATTTTTCCGCCACGAATACCCGTGGGTGCTGATGCTGCTGGTGATCGCCGCAGTGTGGGCGCGCATTGCCCTGATGGCGCCGTATTTGTTTCTCAGACGGGATCAGGGGATGCACCCGGACATGCGGACGGTATTCGACCAGTGCGCGCCGTTATGGCGCGCCGGATCGTCCGGCATAGCGCGTACCGTCATCGTCAGCGGCGCTACCAGCCAGATCGGGCGATTCCTGCTGCCGTTGCTGGCCCGGCAGGGCTACCGGGTAATCGCCTTGAGCCGCGATGCTGCCCCGGACTGGAAGGCAAATCATGCCGAGGAGATTTTCTGGCTGAAGACCGACATCCGGGATGCCTATGCACTGAGTGCGCTGCCGTCCGCGCACTGCCTGATCCATCTGGCCCCATTGACGATTCTGCCGCCGCAGATCGAGACATTCGCGGGCATAGGGATCAGGCGCATCATCGCCTTCAGTTCGTCGAGCAGGCACAGCAAGGCCGTATCGCCGATCTCCTCAGAGCGTACTTTCGCCATGCGGCTGGCGGCAGCGGAGGAAGAGCTTGCCGGGTATTGCAAGCAGCAGGGAATACGCTGGACAGTGTTCCGTCCGACGCTGATTTATGGCCTGGGCATGGATCGCAATGTCACCTTGATAAGCCGGATGATCGGCGCCGTGGGTGTTTTCCCGCTGTTCGGCAAGGCTTCCGGCCTGCGCCAGCCGGTGCATGCAGCGGACCTGGCCAGCGCCTGCATAGCTGCGCTGGATAACCCGCAGTCTTTTGACAAGGCATATGATCTCAGCGGCGGCGAAATCTTGACCTACCGGGCCATGGTCGGCCGCATTTTCGAAAGCCTGCATCACAAACCCAGGTTCGTGACCATTCCGATGGCATTGTTCAGGGCCGCCATCAGCATGCTTTCGCTGGTTCCGCGCTATCGTGATTTCAATATCGCCATGGCACAGCGCATGAACGAGGACCTGGTGTACGCGCACGATGAGGCGACGCATGATTTTGGCTTTCAGCCAAAAAAATTCACTCCATGAGGCCCGAACTATCGGCGATCAGCTTGTCGGCGCTCCTGTCGCTTGCACTGCCGTTTGGCGTGTCGGTACTGATATTGCTGGCGCTGCTGAAATCCGGCGTTGCCCGGAATCTGGCGATGGACCTGCCCAACCAGCGCTCGCTGCATACTGTTGCTATCCCGAGGGTTGGAGGCGTCGCAATTATTTTTGCTACCCTGATCGCCTGGAGCCTGCTGCCCGAACGCCCTGCGCTGTTGATATTGCTGACCGCCGCCCTGGCGGGAATTTCGTTTGTTGACGACAGGCGGGGACTGCCGGTTGTGGTGCGCCTGTTGGCGCACGGTGCGGCTGCCCTGTTGCTGGTTTTATTCGGGCTCAACGGTAGCGACGCAGATGTCTGGAGAGTGGCGGGGCTGACGGCGTATGTGGTGTTTATGACCAATGCGTATAACTTCATGGATGGCGCCGATGGTCTGGCGGGAGGGATGGCCTTGTGCGGATTTTCGGCATACGCATGTGCGGCATTGATTGCCGCGGCGGAACCGATGGCCGGCATGAGTTTCGCCGTCGCCGCCGCTGCCGGGGGCTTCCTGGTTTTCAATTTTCCGCCAGCCAAAGTATTCATGGGCGATGCCGGTTCCATCCCCCTGGGATTTCTCGCTGCCGGCCTGGGGCTGTTGGGCTGGCGGCAAGGCTTGTGGCCGCTATGGTTTCCGCTGCTGGTTTTCTCCCCTTTTCTGGCCGATGCCGGCGTCACTCTGTTGCGGCGCATCTGGCGCGGGGAGCAATTCTGGCAAGCACACCGCGAGCATTACTACCAACGCCTGATCCGTATGGGCTGGGGACATCGGCGTACCGCTGTGGCGGAATACCTGGTGATGGCGGGAGTGGCGGTGAGTGCGGTGGCGGCACTGGGGTTGGGGACGCAGGCGCAGGTGTTGGTGGTGGTTGCCTGGCTGGCGATGATTGCCGGCATCATGCTGGCCATAGACAGGCGCTGGCAGGGTTTCCTGCGGGCCGCCAAGGGGGCTGCTGAGCATGCGTAGCCTGCTGGTCATCCTGCACGACCTGGCCGCTGCCGCCCTGGCTTGGGCGCTTGCCTACTGGCTGCGCTTCAACTTCGATATTCCGCCGACCTATCAGCAAAGCCTGCTGACGACGCTCGCCAGCGTAGTCATTCTGCAAGGCGGCATTGCCTGGAGCTTCGGTCTCTACCGGGGTCTCTGGCGCTTTGCCAGCCTGCCCGATCTCAAGCGCATCATCTTCGCGGGAGCGGCAGGAGCGCTCACCGTTCCCTTGCTGCTGTACATGCTGCAGCAGTTGTCCGACGTGCCGCGTTCGGTTCTGGTGTTGTATCCGATTCTGCTGGTGCTTTTCATGGGCGTCAGCCGCTTCCTTTACCGCTCCTGGAAAGATGGTCATCTACAGGGTTTTCGCGCTGTGGTCGGCGAGCCGGTGCTGGTGCTGGGGGCGGGCGATGCGGCGCTAACCTTGATCCGCGATCTCGCCCGCAGTCGCCAGTGGCTGGTGGTCGGCTTGCTGGACGACGACACCGCCAAGCACCGCCGCCTGTTGCATGGCGTGCCGGTGCTGGGCGCGCTCTCCGAGATTGCCGGGCTGGCGCGCCGCCACAATGTGCGGCACGCCATCATGGCGATGCCATCGGCAGCGCACTCAGTGCGCCGCCACGCCGCCAAGCTGGCGGGCGAGGCCGGGTTGACGTTGCTGACGGTGCCTTCGTTCGACGATCTGCTGTCGGGCCGGGTCGCTGTCTCGCAGATGCGTAAAGTCGAGCTTGAAGATCTGCTCGGTCGTGATCGGGTGCTGCTCGATGAAGAAGGTTTGCAGGGGCTGCTGGGCGACAAGGTGGTATTGGTGACGGGTGCGGGCGGATCAATCGGCGCCGAGCTGTGCCGACAGATCGCGCGTTATGCGCCCCGCCGGTTGGTGTTGTTTGAAATCTCCGAATTCGCGTTGTACAGCATCGAACAGGAATTCGCCAAACAGTTTCCCGCGCTTGTCACCACCTGCCTGATCGGCGATGTGCGCGACGCGGAGCGTGTGGCGGAAGTATTTCGCAGGTACCGGCCCGAGGTGGTGTTCCACGCCGCAGCTTATAAGCATGTGCCGTTGCTGGAGAGCGAGAATGCCTGGCAGGCGCTGCGCAATAATGTTCTCGGCACGGCGTGCGTGGCGCAGGCTGCGCTGGATCATGGCGTCGGCCGGTTTGTTCTGATCTCCACCGACAAGGCGGTGAACCCCACCAATGTCATGGGCGCCAGCAAGCGCCTGGCGGAGATGGTATGCCAGGCGATGGCCGGGGAAGAAGGCCAAAGTGCCACCGCCACCGTCACTGCTACGCGCTTTGTCATCGTGCGCTTCGGTAATGTGCTGGGCAGCAGCGGCAGCGTGATCCCCAAGTTCCGTGAGCAGATTGCCCAAGGCGGGCCGGTGACGGTCACTCATCCGGATATCGTGCGCTATTTCATGTTGATTCCCGAGGCCGCGCAACTGGTTCTGCAGGCGGCGCAGATGGGACAGGGTGGCGAGATTTTCGTGCTCGATATGGGGGAGCAGGTGAGGATCATTGATCTGGCGCGCGACATGATCCGCCTGTCCGGGTTTACCGAGGAAGATATTCGCATCGAGTTCATCGGCCTGCGCGCCGGCGAGAAGCTCTATGAAGAATTGCTCGCCGATAGTGAAACGACCCAGCCGACCCGTCATCCGAAACTGCGTGTGGCGCGCGGAGGCGGCGTTCCACCTGACCGGGAATGGCTGGCCGGGTTGCGGTCATGGCTGGAGAGCCGGAACCAGGATGAGCATGCGGTCAAGGCGGGATTGGCGGTGCGCGTTCCGGAGTATGGCCCGGCTGAAGACCCGCTGAAATAGGCGCCAAGATGGCAACTTACGCAATCGGCGATATACAAGGTTGCTTCGAAGCGCTGCAACGGTTGCTGGTGAAGATCGATTTTGATCGTCAGCGTGATCGGCTGTGGCTGGTCGGCGACCTGGTCAACCGCGGGCCGCAGTCGCTGGAAGTGCTGCGCTATGTAAAAAATCTCGGCAGCGCCGCCGTCACCGTGCTGGGCAACCACGATTTGCATCTGATCATGCTGGCCGAGGGCTGTTCCCGGCTGCGCGATGACGATACGCTCGGGCCTGTCCTCGCGGCGCCGGATCGTGATGAATTGCTGGAGTGGTTGCGGCGGCAGTCGCTGATGCATGTCGAGAACGATTTTGCCATGGTGCATGCCGGCCTGCTGCCGCAGTGGAGCGTGGTGCGGGCGCGGGCGCTGGCGGGCGAGGTGGAGGCGGCGTTACGTGCCGGCAATTACCGGAAGTTCCTGGCGCATATGTGGGGTAGCGAGCCGGCAGCCTGGCGCGACGACCTGACCGGCTGGGCGCGTTTGCGGGTGATCGTCAATGCGATGACGCGCATGCGTTTCTGTACGCCCGAGGGCGTCATGGAGTTTCGCGCCAAGGGTGAACTTGCCAGCGCACCGCCCGGCTATCTGCCGTGGTTTAAGGCGCCGCAGCGGCAGAGCGCCGGCCATGCACTGATCACCGGCCACTGGTCGGCGCTGGGGCTGACGCTCGCCGAAAATTTATTAACCCTGGATTCCGGCTGCCTGTGGGGCGGCCGCCTCAGCGCGGTGCGGCTGGAAGATCGCGCGGTATTCCAGGTCGACTGCGGCGATGTTTAACGATTGCTAGTGCGTGACGCGCGTCGTGCCGCCGCCGGAAAGTACGCGCACTCTTTCGCCGACGCGAAACTGCTCGTCGGCTTCCTGGGTAATGGCGCTCATGCTGCCATTGTCGAATTTGACGGTGATTTCCAGGCCGGGCTTCTTGGTCATGTTTTCCTCGATGGCATGGCCCGCTACAGCGCCGCCGACTGCGCCGAGGATGGTGCCGACGGCTGAGCCGCGGTTGCCGCCGCCGACGTTGCTGCCGGCGATGCCGCCGAGAACGCCGCCCACTGCGGTTCCCGTGCCGTCCCTGTTGCCTTGCAGGGTGACCTGCCGGACGCTTTCCACAACCCCCATACGCACATTCATTTCACGCTGCGCCTGGCTTTGCCGATAACTGCTGCCCGATTGGCTGGTAGCGCAACCGGTCAGGAGCGCAGCGCTTGCCGCAAGAGCGGCGACGATCATGGTTGTCTTGTTCATTTCAATTCCTTTACCAGGGTGCGTGACCAAAGGCCCCGCGATAACGCGCGGCGATATCGTCGCGCTGTGGTTTGTGATTCTGGCAGCCGCGATGAGCAATTTTAAGCGCGCCCATCAACGAGGCCAGCCGGCCAGTCTGTTGCCATTCCCAGCCCTGTCCGATGCCGTAGAGCAGGCCGGCGCGATGAGCGTCGCCGCAACCGGTGGGATCAATCACCGCATCCGGTTTAACGCTGGGAATATCAAACCGTTGACCATCGGCATAAATCTCCGAACCTTTGCCGCCCAGCGTGACGATCAGCGCCTTGACGCTGCGCGCCAGTTGCTCGAGCGATTGACCGGTGCGGTCGCACAACAACTTGGCCTCGTAGTCGTTGACCGTGCAGTAGTCGGCAAGTTGCATAAAATTCAGTAACTCTTCGCCATTGAACATCGGCAACTGCTGCCCTGGGTCAAAAATAAACGGAATCCCGGCAGCGTGAAATTCCTGCGCATGCTGGAGCATTCCGTCGCGGCCATCCGGCGCAATAATGCCGAGCGAGACCCCCTGCGCATCGCCAATATGATTGTGATGAGAGGAATTCATTGCGCCTGGATGAAAGGCGTTGATCTGGTTGGCGTCGAGGTCGGTAGTGATGAAGGCCTGCGCGGTATAGCTGTCGGGGATTTCCCGCACATGACGGGCGTCGAGCTTGAGGTCTTGTAAGCGTTGCAGGTAAAGCCCGCTGTCCTGGCCGACGGTCGCCATGATCAGCGGGTTGCCGCCGAGCAGTTGAAGATTGTAGGCAATGTTGCCGGCACATCCGCCGTACTCGCGCCGCATGTCGGGGACGACAAAGGAAACGTTGAGGATGTGAATCTGTTCGGGCAGGATGTGATTCTGGAAACGATCAGGAAACACCATGATCGTGTCATAGGCGATGGAGCCGCAAATCAGTGCTTTCATGGGGAGTCGCCCAAAAAACAGGCCAGTTCGCGGTGGCGGCGAAGTTCAGCCAAGGGCCGCCAGTGCCGTGTCGTAGTTCGGCTCGTTTTTGATTTCCGGCACCAGCTCGGCGTGTATTACCTTGTCATTTTCGTCGAGCACCACCACGGCGCGGGCGGTTACACCGGCCAGCGGGCCGTCGGTGATCTCAACGCCGTAGTTGCTCATGAATTCACGACCGCGCATGGTGGATAGCGGGATGACATTCTTCAAGCCTTCCGTGGCGCAGAAGCGGCTCATGGCAAAGGGCAGGTCGGCGGAGATCACCAATACCACGGTATTCGGCAGACTGCTGGCGTGTTCGTTGAATTTTCGAGTGGAGGTGGCGCAGGTCGGCGTGTCAAGGCTGGGGACGATGTTGAGTACCTTGCGCTTGCCGGCAAAATCCTTGAGCGTCTTGTTGGAGAGGTCTGCGGCGACCAGTGAAAAAGCCACCGCTTTCTGGCCGGCTTGCGGAAACTGGCCGCTCAGGTGTATCGGATTGCCGCCGAGTTTAACGGTCGTCATGGTCGTTGCTCCTTCTTGAGGGGGGGGGCGTTGCAGGATATGCAAGATGCGCAGAATACACTTACGGATAGAAAAGATAAAGCCGGTATCCGGATGCTGCGGTATTGACTGGGTTGTCGAGCATCAGCGTCAGGCTCACGGCAACATCGCTGTTGGCGGGAAATCCTGAAGCCGGATTCATGCCTCCATGCAGGTAATCCGATGGCGGCAGCACCTTGCGCACCAGGGGCCGATCATCGGTGTCCGTCAGCGTCAATTCCAGATATGGGTAGGCCTGAACGAAAGGCGCGCGATTTTTCAGCGTTGCCGCCAGCACCAGTTGCCCATTCTGGCCGGGGTTCAGGTCGGACGTTTCGATGCCGATCAGGTCGGCCTTGCTTGGCAGGGGCAGGTCGCAGCCGAGTATTGCGCACATGGACAACAGTGCAGGTTTAGTCTGCGGCGACAACACGCTCAGCTCCACGCGAAATTGCACGACAGCTTGCAACAGCAGCGCCAACAAGGCCAGCATCGCGGCGAGCGCCCATGCCCAGGTGCGTAATGATGATGGTTTTGCCGGAGGTTCCGGCGCCGGCAGTTGCTCTTCGGCATCAGCCTCGTCAGGCGGAGCGGGATCTACCGGGCCTGGTTCGGAAATTTCTCCGGAGGTTTCCTCCATGACGGGAAATTCCAACTGTAGATCAATGTGCTCAGCGGGCTCGGCAATCTCAATGGGCGCCGGCGGCGGTTCAACCGCCGCATCGAGCAGCGTGTCGAGCGCATTGAAGACGTGTTGGCATTGACCGCAGCGAACCTTGCCATGACGGGCCTTGAGTTGCTCCGGAGTGACCCGGAAGGTGGTCGTGCAGCCAGGGCAGCGCGTGATCATCATGATGCGGCGCTTTCCAGGCGCACCCAGCCATCCAGCGTCGCGGCAACACGCAATGGCAGGAACGGCGCATAAGCGGCGATGACTTCAGCGGCTTGAGTCTCCAGCACGCCGGACAACGCCAGCCGACCGCTGGTGTTTTTCCTCCCTGCATCCGTTGCCAGGCGTGCTGTGAGCAGCGGCGCCAGTACGCATATTGGATTGGTGAGGATATTGGCGACCACCCGGTCGAAGGTTTCGTTCAGCGGTGCGCGCGAGTGCCGTAGTTCCAGCGCGACTTTGTTGGCAACGGCATTGCTGCGGGCAGCCTCCAGCGCATGGTCGTCGAGATCGACGCCGAGTACCCGGGCCGCGCCGAGCCTGGCGGCGGCGATTCCCAGGATGCCGGAACCGCAGCCGTAATCCAGCACCGTCTCGCCGCTTCGCAGGTTTTCGCACAGCCATTCCAGGCACAGCCGCGTGGTCGGGTGCGAGCCGGTGCCGAAAGCCATGCCGGGATCGAGCGCCAGGTTGATGGCCGCCGGATCAGGCGCGGCATGCCAGGTGGGGACGATCCACAGGCGGTCGTTGATGCGTATCGGTTCAAACTGCGATTGCGTCAATTGCACCCAGTCCTGTTCGGCGACGTCCTCGATATGAATATCCGGCGGCGCAACGATGCCGATGCTGCGGCAGGCGGCGGCAATGCGGTTGCTTAGCGCGTGGGGGTCGTCGCCGGCAGGATCGAACAAGGCGATGACGCGGCTGTGCAGCCACAAAGGTGGAGAATCACACGCAGGGCTGCCCGGCTCGCCGAACTGGGGCGTCTCGTCCGGCGTGCCGGCCTGCGCATCTTCGACGCTCACTGTAATGGCGCCTTGCGCGAGCAGCGCATCCGAGAGGGCATCGGCGTGATCGGCGTCGGCGACGAGGGCGACACTCTGCCACATGATTTATTTCCCTTTGGTGGCCTCGTCCTTGGCCGCGAGCTTTTCTTCCAGGTAATGGATATTGGCGCCGCCTTCGATGAAGCGTGCATCGTGCATCAACTCCTGATGCAGCGGGATATTGGTCTTGATGCCTTCCACCACCATTTCAGAGAGGGCGATACGCATGCGGCGGATGGCCTGGTCGCGGGTATCGCCGTAGGCGATGACCTTGCCGATCATCGAGTCGTAGTGCGGAGGTATCGTGTAGCCCTGGTAAATATGGGTGTCGACGCGAATGCCAGGCCCGCCGGGCGGATGATAGGAAAGGATATTGCCGGGAGATGGCGTAAATTTGTACGGATCCTCGGCATTGATGCGGCACTCGATGGCGTGACCCTTGAGTACCACGTCGCGTTGGCGAAACCACAGCTTCTCCCCGGCGGCGATGCGGATCTGCGCCTGGACGATGTCGATGCCGGTGACCTGTTCGGTGACCGGATGCTCGACCTGCACCCGCGTATTCATCTCGATGAAGTAGAACTCGTCGTTCTCGAACAGGAACTCGAAGGTGCCGGCGCCGCGATAGTTGATCTTGCGGCAGGCCTCGGCGCAGCGTTCGCCAACCTTGGCAATCAGGCGGCGGTTGACCTCCGGCGCCGGCGCCTCCTCGATCACCTTCTGGTGGCGGCGTTGCATCGAGCAATCACGCTCGCCCAGATAGACGGCGTTCTTGAAGCTGTCGGCGAGAATCTGGATTTCTATGTGACGCGGATTCTCAAGATATTTCTCCATATACACGACGGGATTGCCGAATGCCGCACCGGCTTCGGCGCGTGTCATATTCACCGCGTTGTTGAGTGCGGCTTCGGTGTGCACCACGCGCATGCCGCGCCCGCCGCCGCCGCCCGCCGCCTTGATGATGACGGGATAACCAATGGCGCGGGCGATCTTGACGATCTCCTTGGGGTCATCCGGCAATGCGCCTTCGGAGCCAGGTACGCAGGGTACCCCGGCGGCTTTCATGGCGTCTTTGGCGCTGACCTTGTCACCCATCAGGGCGATGGTTTCCGGGCGCGGCCCGATAAACACGAAGCCGGATTTTTCGACGCGCTCGGCGAAACCGGCGTTTTCCGAGAGAAAGCCATAGCCGGGATGGATCGCTTCGGCATCGGTGACTTCGGCTGCCGAGATGATCGCCGGAATATTGAGATAACTGCCGGATGAGGCCGGCGGGCCGATGCAGACCGACTCGTCGGCGAGTTTGACGTATTTTGCCTCGGTGTCGGCGGTGGAATGCACCACCACGGTCTTGATGCCCAGCTCGCGGCAGGCACGCTGGATGCGCAGCGCGATTTCGCCCCGGTTGGCGATCAAAATCTTTTCGAACATGGCCATATCAGCCGATCAAAAACATCGGCTGGCCGAACTCGACCGGCTGGCCGTTCTCGACCAGAATTGCCTTGATGACCCCGCTGGCGTCGGATTCGATTTCGTTCATCAGCTTCATCGCCTCGATGATGCACAAGGTGTCGCCTTCCTTGACCGTCTGGCCGACTTCCACGAAGGCCGGCTCGCCTGGCGAGCCGGAACGGTAGAAGGTGCCGACCATCGGCGCCTTGACCACCGGCCCCTCGGGCTCGACCGGAGCGGCGACCACGGTGGTCGCCGGGACGGTTTGCGGCGCATGTTGTGCCGACGGCGGCGGATTCACCATGTAGGTTGCGGAAGGCGGCGAGGGAGAGTGCTTGACGATACGCACTTTCTCTTCACCTTCTGTGATTTCCAGCTCGGCAACACCTGATTCCTGGACAAGGTCGATCAGTTTTTTGAGTTTTCTCAGATCCATGCAGGCTCCTGGCAGGTCAATGTGCGGCTGCGCGGCAAGCGCTGCGCCGCGTGGTTCAGGATGGGCGGATGCGTTCCAGAGCGGCGGCAAGGGCAAGTTCATAGCCCTGCGCGCCAAGGCCGCAGATGACACCGACAGCGATGCCGGAAAAATAGGAATGCTGGCGGAAAGGTTCGCGCGCGTGGATGTTGGACAGGTGGACTTCTATGAAGGGTATTGCCACCGCCGCCAGGGCGTCACGCAGCGCAATGCTGGTATGCGTGTATGCGGCGGGATTGATGATGATGAAGGCGATTCCTTCGCTGGCGGCGGACTGAACGCGGTCTATCAGATCCCCCTCGCTGTTGCTCTGGTAGCTTTCTATCCGCACCCCGGCTGCCTTTCCCTGGGCTTCCATGCCACGATGTATTTCGGCCAGGGTAATCCGGCCATAAACCCCTGGTTCGCGTGTGCCTAGCAGGTTCAGGTTGGGGCCGTGGAGTACCAGAATGCGTAGCCCCGGATCGGCCTTGGCAGTCTTTTGAGCGCCTGTTTTCTTGGACATAGCCGCAAGTTTGCCGCAAATCGATGCAGTTTGTCCAGTCCGGCGGCTTAGACCCTATTTCAGCAGGAATCGTACCCCGCGCCGCCGGGCTTTGGGATGCGATGCAAGGCGGAGGGAGCGCCGCAGGGTCACTCCCTGCAAGCGTCCGGCAACGCCGCGGCGCGCGCAAAGCCCGGCGGCCCTTCGGGTTGAGGCCAGGGCCGGCGTCTGCGGCGTTGCGACGCTTGCCAAGGGAACACCCTTTGGCAAGCGTCGCGCCTTGCATCCATCCGGCCCTGCCCTCAACGCGGGGTACGATTCCTACTGAAATAGGGTCTTACGCTGCTCCATCAAGGCGTTCAGACTGTCTTCCAGCGAGGACTCTTTCCAGATTCCCAAGTGGGTTTGGCGCAGGGTTCCGTCACGCCCGATGATCACTGTAAAGGGCAAGCCTCCTGCGGCGTCACCCAATTCAGCCATGAGTGGCATCAATGCCGGCCCCCCGACCAGGAGAGGGTAAGAGACTGGGGTCTGGAGTGAAAATTCTTGAACTTTATCGGCATTATCGATGGCGATCCCGACAAATTGGACATTTTTAGCAGCATATTTTGCATGCAGTCGTGAAAACCCCGGCATCTCTTCGCGGCATGGCGGGCACCAGGTTGCCCAGAAATTTACTACCAGCAATTTGCCGCGCCACTGCCGCAGGCCCTGATTAACTTTGGCCGGATCGGGCAGGGTCAGCGCCAGCAATTGTTGGGCAGCCACGGCGGGAACTTGCGGAGCGGTGACTGTGGAGGGGGGCTGATGCTGGAAATTGGCGGCGATAAACCCGGTTCCGGCGGCCAGCAACGCTATCGCAGCAATCAACAGGATGTTACGGGCTTTAGGACTCAAGGCGACTCCAGTAATGCGGCGACGGTATCCACGCCTGCCCGACCGGGAACCTGGCCAGTGTGCGGATTGCGGCGGCGCATGCGTTCCAGGATATAGGGATAGATGGCTAACTGCACTGTTGCGGTTTTGCCCTCAAGCCGTAAACGGGCTTCGGGCCGATGTGCGCCATGCGGCAGTTCAGCGTGGCGGATGTCGGCAGGTTCGAAGCAGAAGTTGCGTTCCAGGAGGAAGATCTCGACATCTTTGGCGCTGTCGGCGAACAACTCGATCTCTGCTTCGGCGTAGCGACCGGCGGTCCCATCCAGCACCGGGCCGGTCAGGTAGGGATTGAACACTGCCAGCAAGCGCATCAACTCCAGGGCTTCACGCCGCAGCAGAGTGAGGCGCTCGTGCAATTCGTCTCCCTGGTAGAGTGCGAGATAGGTGTGCAGCGCGGCTTCGATTTCCGGATTGGCCGGCAGAGCCTCGCTGTCCGGCGCCCCCAACTGTTTGGCGGCTTTGCGCTTGGCAAGGCTGTAGCTGGAAACGCCGTCCTCGGCCATCAGGCGCGCGGCCAGGTTGGCAATATCGCGTCGCATTGCCTCGGCATGGCGGAGGTGTTTGGCAGGTCTGGCGCGGCTGGGGTTGCGTGGCATGGCGGGCGCCGGGTGATCGACTATAATTCTGCGCCATTCTACACAGCCCGCGACGCCCACGGTATTGCCTGTCATGCACATTCATATTCTCGGTATTTGCGGCGCCTTCATGGGCGGGATTGCGCTGCTGGCGCGCGCTGCCGGGCATCAGGTGAGCGGTTGCGACGCCAATGTCTATCCGCCGATGAGCAGCCAGCTGGAGCAGCAGGGAATCACGCTGACCGAGGGTTATGGCGCCGATCAGGCCGATCTGGAAGTTGATCTTTTCGTCGTCGGCAATGCAATTTCACGCGGTAATCCTTTACTGGAAGAAATCCTTGCCCGCAATCTGCCTTTTGTTTCCGGCCCGCAGTGGCTGGCTGAGCATATTCTGCAAGGTAAATGGGTGCTGGGGGTCGCCGGCACCCACGGCAAAACCACCACCACCGCACTGCTGACGTGGATTCTGGAAGACGCCGGATTGAACCCCGGTTTCCTGGTAGGCGGCGTACCGCAGGACTTCGGGGTATCGGCGCGATTGACGGATTCGCCGTTCTTCGTGATTGAGGCGGACGAGTACGACACGGCATTTTGCGATAAACGCTCAAAGTTCATCCATTACCGCCCGCGCACCCTGATACTGAATAACCTTGAGTTCGATCATGCAGACATCTTCGTTGATCTTGCGGCGATTGAGACGCAATTTCATCATTTAGTACGAACGCTTCCGAACAACGGCCTGATTCTGGCGAATGCCGCCGAAGCGTCGTTGCAGCGTGTGTTAACGCGGGGTTGCTGGACTCCGCTGGAGTGGTTCAATGCTGCCGAGGGCTGGCAAGCCGGTGAAGCTGTTGGCGACGGGGCGTTTGCGGTGAGCCTGAATGGCCGGGAGATCGGCAGCACGACACTAAGTTTGCCGGGCAAGCATAATCGCGCCAATGCGGTCGCAGCGATTGCCGCAGCACGTCATGCGGGCGTGCCGCCGGAGTTTGCGTTGCAGGCGTTAAAGAAATTCAAGGGCGTCAAGCGGCGTCTGGAGGTTCGGGGGACGGCGCGGGACGTGACGGTGTATGACGACTTTGCCCATCATCCGACCGCAATTGCGGCGACCATTGAAGGCTTGCGCGGACGGGTCGGGAGCAAACGCATCATCGCGCTACTCGAGCCGCGTTCCAACACCATGAAGCTGGGCAGCATGAAAGCACAGTTGCCAGCCAGTCTGGCGGGCGCAGATTTGGTGTACTGCTACGCCCGTAACCTGGGATGGGATGTGAGCCAGGCGCTCGCGCCGATCAAAAGCAAGACGCATGTTTTCGATGACATGGGCGAACTGATTGCTGCGATCACGGCGGAAGTGCGGGCCGGTGATCAGGTGCTGGCAATGAGCAACGGCGGCTTCGGCGGGATACACGAACTGCTGCTGAAAGCGCTTGGCGCAGCGGTTGAAATCAAAAAATAAGCGCTCGACAATTCTCAAAGCAGTTGAAGATCGGGCCAGCCTGTGATAAATTTCCGCTGCTTCGGTTGCTGGAGTAGGCGGGCGAAGCCATAGCGGCATTGCAGACACGATACACCGTACGCGTGGTTGAGGCGGACAGGTGTCGTAAGCGAGGACATGTTGAGTAGTGAGGACAGCCTGCGTATCTTGAGTTGGTCTTCGGTCGTCGGTATAACCGGCGCAGACCAGCCGATTGCGCTGTGTTCCGGGTGAGTCATCCCCGGGATACCAATTGTGAAAGCACGAATGCGAAAATCGCCGCCTGTAGCGGCGAGGGGACAGTTTTTGAATACATATCCAACGAGGTTAAACAACATGACCAAGCAAGCGCGGTGGGCTAGCGTCCCACGACTGGCGGGGCTTTTAGTTCTTGCGGCAGTGTCGGGTTTGGCGCAGGCCGAATACAAATTCAACTTCCAGGAGCCGGCAACGAAGATGGCCCGGGAAGTATATGACATGCACATCTGGATGATGTGGGTGTGCACCATCATCTTCGTCGCCGTGTTCGGGGTCATGTTCTACTCGGTGTTCAGGCATCGCAAATCCCAGGGCGGCAAACTGGCGACTTTTCACGAGAGCACCAAGGTCGAAGTGATATGGACAGTAGTGCCATTTATCATTCTGGTGATCATGGTCTGGCCTGTAACCGAAGCTCTGCTGGACATGCGGGATACATCCAGTCCCGACATTACCGTCAAGGTGACCGGCTACCAGTGGAAGTGGGGATACGATTACCTCAGGGGAGAAGGCGAGGGCATCAAGTTCCTCAGCGTATTGTCGACGCCCCAGGATCAGATTCATAACAAGGCGCCCAAGGATGAACACTATCTGCTGGAGGTTAACAACTCTCTCGTTGTTCCGGTGAATAAAAAAATCCGCATACTGACGACGGCCAATGATGTCATCCATTCTTGGTCCGTGCCGGCATTCGCGGTCAAGCAGGATGCGGTTCCCGGCTTCATCCGCGATACCTGGTTCCGTGCCGACAGGGAAGGCGTGTTCCGCGGACAGTGCAGCGAATTGTGCGGCCAGGGCCACGGCTTCATGCCGATCGTCGTGGAAGTGGTTTCCCAGGACAAATACACGGCCTGGGTGGATGAGCAGAAGAAGAAAATGGCCGCCGAGGCCGATGATCCGAACAAAGTGTGGACCATGCCGGAGCTGCTGAAACGCGGCGCTGCGGTGTACGCGCAGAACTGCGCGGCTTGCCACCAACCCACCGGCAAAGGACTGCCGCCCGCCTTCCCGGCGTTGGACGGCTCGAAAGTCGCCACCGGCCCCAAAGCCGAGCATATCAAGACTGTTGTGGGCGGCCGTCCCGGCACCGCCATGGCGGCTTTTGGAAAACAGTTGTCGGATGCGGATATTGCTGCGGTGATTACGTACGAACGTAACACCTGGAGCAACAAGACAGGGGATATTGTGCAGCCTTCGGAAATCAAGGCTGCGCGCTGATCGCGCTGGCGTGATCAGCAGGTTAATTGAATACAGGAGAAGACGATGGAAGCAACGGCAAACGGACTCGCTGAACCACATGGGCATGGTCACGGCGCGCATCACCCCAGCGGCCTGATGCGCTGGGTAACGACCACCAACCACAAGGATATCGGTACGATGTACCTGTGGTTCAGCTTCGCCATGTTTATAGTTGGCGGCATGATGGCGATGACCATCCGCGCCGAGTTGTTCCAGCCGGGGCTGCAAATTGTCGAGCCGGAGCGCTTCAATCAGCTCACCACACTGCATGGCCTGATCATGGTGTTTGGCGCGATCATGCCGGTCTTCGTGGGCCTCGCAAACTGGATGCTCCCCTTGCAGATCGGCGCTGCGGATATGGCGTTCGGCCGTCTCAACAATATGAGTTTCTGGCTGCTGCCGCCCGCCAGCCTGCTGCTGGTGACTTCACTGTTTGTTCCGGGCGGAGCGCCGGGCGTGGGCTGGACCCTTTACCCGCCGCTCTCGATACAAATGGGCATGGGCATGGACATGGCGATTTTTGCGATTCACATTCTCGGCATTTCGTCGATCCTGGGCTCGATCAACATCATCACCACCATCCTCAATTTGCGCGCGCCGGGCATGACCATGATGAAGATGCCCATGTTCGCCTGGACATGGCTGATTACCGCTTATTTGATCATCGCCGTCATGCCGGTGTTCGCCGGTGCGGTGACAATGTTGCTGACAGACCGGCATTTCGGCACGAGCTTCTTTAGCGCTGCAGGCGGGGGCGATCCGGTGTTGTTCCAGCATGTATTCTGGTTCTTTGGCCACCCCGAAGTATATATCGTCATATTGCCCGGATTCGGCATAATTTCCCAGGTGATCTCCACTTTTTCGCGCAAGCGGCTGTTCGGCTACGCATCGATGGTTTATGCCACTTCTTCGATCGCCATCCTGTCGTTCTTCGTCTGGGGCCACCACATGTATACCACTGGCATGCCGGTGGCCGGGCAGCTCTATTTCATGTATGCCACCATGTTGATCGCAGTCCCAACCGGAGTGAAAGTATTCAACTGGGTTGCCACGATGTGGCGCGGGCATCTGACTTTCGAGACCCCGATGCTGTTTGCCCTCGGCTTTATCTTCCTGTTTACCATGGGAGGGTTTTCCGGTCTGGTGCTGGCAATGACCCCGGTGGATGTGCAAATGCAGGATACCTACTACGTGGTGGCGCACTTCCATTACACCATGGTGGCCGGGGCTTTGTTTTCGGCCTATGCCGGCGCCTATTACTGGTTGCCGAAATGGACCGGCCACATGTACAACGAAAAACTGGGCAAGATACATTTCTGGCTCACCCTGATTTTCTTCAACATGACCTTCTTCGTTCAGCACTTCCTGGGCCTGGCCGGCATGCCGCGGCGGGTTCCTGATTACGCCTTGCAGTTCGCTGAGTTCAACAGGATTTCATCGTTAGGCGCATTCGGCCTGGGGCTGTCGCAACTGCTGTTCCTGTACATCGCCATTACCTGCGTCAGAGGCGGGCCGAAAGCCGCCGCCAAGCCCTGGGAAGGCGCCGAGGGGCTGGAATGGGATGTTCCCTCGCCAGCGCCGTACCATACCTGGGAAACGCAGCCCCACGTCAAATGAGTCCCGACAAGAATACTACTGAGCGGCATGCGCCGCAGCGCAACCCGCAGGGCCGCAGCAATCTGCGGGTTGGCTTGCTGCTGGGTGCTGTGGCGCTGGCGATTTACGCAGGGTCCATTTTGCAGCGTTACTGGCTTTAGAGACAATGAGTGCGCCGGCCCCTATCAACAGCCGCAAGACCTTCATCTGGCTTGCCCTGTTTTCGACGCTCATGTTCGGTTTTGGCTACGCCTTGGTTCCGCTTTATTCGGTGTTCTGCAGCCTGTCCGGGTTGAACCAGGTTAACTTGACTGACGCTCCGACGAATACGCAAGTCGACACCAGTCGCTCGGTGGATGTCGAGTTTGATGCGAACGTACATGACATGCCCTGGAAATTTCGCCCCTTGCAATCACACATGACGGTGCATCCTGGCGAAATTTCCCAGGCCGAGTTTGAGGTGGTGAACACCAGAAATGAAGCGGTGACCGGGCAGGCGATCCCCAGTTACGGCCCGCCGCTCGCCGGAGAATTTTTCAAAAAACTCAGTTGTTTCTGTTTCGAGAAACAAACGCTGGCGGCGGGCGAACGCCGTCGCATGCCGGTGGTATTCGTAGTCGATCCGGCTCTGCCCAGAGACGTAGGCACGATCACCCTGTCTTATACGTTCTTCGAGGTTGAGGGGAATAAGCGCTCGGCGAGCAAGGCTGCACAGGTTGGATCATGAGTGCGCCGCCGACTGAGCGGCACGCCAGTTTTCTGGAAGCGGCAAAGTCAATTTTCTGGGCGTTTTTCGGGGTACGCCGGCGGCATCATGGCGAACAGGATGCGCTGAAACTGACGCCGTTGCAGATTGTGGCGGCGGGTATTTTGGGTGGCGCGGTATTTGTACTGGTGCTGGTGCTGGTGGTCAGGGTTATCGTAACGAGCCACGGAGCTGCAAATTGAGAGGAGAAATTTAATGACGCATCAAGAACCTTATTATTACGTACCCAGTCCTTCCTACTGGCCCCTGGTGGCGGCTACGGCGCTGCTGCTGCTGGCTGCCGGAGCGGTGCTGTGGGTGAATGGCTACAGCCCCGGACCGCTGGTGGTTCTGGGCGGGTTCGCCACATTGGTTTTTATGATGACCGGCTGGTTCCGCACGGTCATCCGCGAATCAGAGGGTGGGCTCTACAACAAGCGGGTCGACTCCTCTTTCCGCTGGGCAATGAGTTGGTTCATTTTTTCTGAAGTCATGTTTTTCGCCGCCTTCTTCGGCGCGCTGTTCTACACGCGGACGCTTTCAGTGCCTAGCCTTGCCAGCATCGACGGTCAGTTGCTCTGGCCGGACTTTACGGCAGTGTGGCCCAGCGCCGGGCCGGGTTTCAAGGGAAGCTTCAGTCCGATGGAGGCCATGGGCATTCCGGCCATCAATACCTTGTTGCTGCTTTCTTCCGGCGCCACTTTGACCTGGGCGCACTGGGGCCTGCTCAAGAACAAGCGCACTCAACTCATCCTGGGCTTGATACTGACTATCGCATTAGGCGCGACCTTCATGTCCTTGCAGGTTTTCGAGTATTCGCATGCGTATGCGGAAATGAACCTGAAGCTGACCACGGGGATCTACGGCACTACCTTTTTCATGTTGACCGGCTTTCACGGCTTTCATGTGACGATCGGTGTAACGATGCTGACCGTAATCCTGTTCCGCGTGCTGGCGGGCCATTTCAAGCCGGATCACCACTTCGCCTTCGAAGCGGTAGCCTGGTACTGGCACTTCGTCGATGTGGTGTGGCTGCTGTTGTTCGTGGTGGTTTACTGGCTGTAAGCCGCCGCCACGCAGCTTGACCGGACGCTTGACCAGACTAAAGGCGCCGCACAAAGTGCGGCGCCTTTTTTGCCAAGGTTACAATTGCTTGTGGATGAATCCGAAGAAGTATCCGGCCATCAGCATGAGGAACAGCAGGATCGACAGACTGATGCGAATGGTGAGCGCCTTGACCGTTCTGTCGGAGCCGGATTTGTCGGAAAACAGGAAGAACAGTGCCGAACCCAGACTGGCGAAGATGAGCAACAGCAGTACGATCACGATGTATCTCACAGCAAATCCTTTCATGAAGACCGAGCAGTCTAGCGCATCCAAAGGCAGGCTGGGTAGTGCGTGGCGGAACCCGTGAGCCTGGGCGCAAGACAATTCTGGCCGGCGCTTGCCGCCGTTCTGGTGATTGCACTGACGGTATCGCTTGGCCGCTGGCAGCTTGAGCGCGCCAGCATGAAAGAAGCGCAGGCGGAAAATTTTGCCAGACAATCCAGGCTATCCCCGATTCATATCAGCGCTGCCCTGATCAATGCGGAACAGATCAACTATCGCCAGGTTAGCGCCAGGGGAGAATGGTTGCCGGACGATCTGGTCTTTCTGGATAACCAGGTGCGCCAAGGCCAGGTGGGTTATCTGGTGTATATGCCGTTGCGGCTCGAGGGCGGCGAGGTGTGCATCCTGGTGAATCGCGGCTGGGTTAACGCCGGCTTTGACCGGGCGCGGCTGCCGGTAATCAGGACGCCGCGCGGCAGTGTTGAAGTCAGCGGGGTAGCGTTAATCCCCAGCATGCATTTCAAGGAGCTCAGTGCGACCTATCGTGAAGGCAGAATCTGGGAAAATATCACCATCGAAAGATTTGCCAAATGGTCCGGATTAAAGTTGCAGCCGACGGTTATCTGGCAAGCGGATGATGCGGCAGACGGTTTGGCGCGAGCGCAGATTACCCCGGATTCGGGGGCCGAAAGAAACCTGGGTTACGCATTTCAGTGGTTTGCTTTAGCCGTTCTCACCGCCTTCCTGTGGGCTTACTATTTTTTCAAGAAAAAAGGATCAGTGGATGAAGAATAGTAAGAAAAGTACGAGCAGTACGAGCAGAACGATTTGGCTGATGGCGGCAATCAGTGCGCTGCCATTTATTGCTGCATACCTGGTCTATCTGAACTGGCGTCCGCAGAGCGGGATGAACCACGGCGAGCTGCTGGAGATCCGCCCGCTGCCGCAGGGTGTGCTGACCGAACTGAACGGCAATACCCTGCCCACAGGAAAATTGCGCGGCAAATGGCTGCTGGTCACCATCCAGTCACCATCCTGCGACGAAAAATGCCAGCAAAAGTTGTACTACATCCGTCAGGTGCGTACCGCCCAGGGTGAGAACATGCCCAGAGTCGAACGTCTATGGGTGTTGCGTGGCGCAGGCACACCGAATCCCAGCCTGCTTGCCGCACACCCCGGCTTACTGGTCGCCAGAGCGGCAGACCCGTCATGGTTGTCAGCGTTTCCCGTGAAGGGCGGCGGCGACTTGACCGAACATATTTATCTCATCGACCCTTTGGGGAATTTGGTGCTACGCTATAACGATGACGTCAATCCTGAAGGCATGGTCAAAGACCTTACGCGCCTGCTCAAGGTATCCCGGATAGGATGACGCAGGAAAATTTATGGAAACGTATTCAATGTTCGCTTTCGCAAGACCAGCCATGAAGCATGCAGGGGAGTATGTCGCCCTGACCAAGCCCCGGGTCATCACGCTGATCGTCTTCTGCGCCTTCATCGGCATGCTGTTGGCGCCTGTGGAGCGGCTGGCGTTAGGCACGGTGCTGGCTGCGACCATCGGCATCGCGCTGGTGGCGGGAGCGGCGGCGGCGCTGAATTGCCTGATCGAACAGAAAATTGACGCCGTCATGGCGCGAACCCGCGCTCGACCGTTGCCGCGTGGCGTTCTCAGCAGCAGCGCCACGCTGCTCTGGTCGGTCGGGCTGTGCGCCACGGGTCTGGGCATCCTCCTGTGGTGGGTTAACCCCCTGACCGCTTGGCTGACGCTGGCTACCTTTCTCGGCTACGCAATCGTGTATACCGTCATCCTGAAACCGCTGACCCCGCAGAACATCGTCATCGGCGGGCTTTCCGGCGCCATGCCGCCGGTGCTGGGCTGGGCAGCGGTTACCGGAAGTGTCAGCGGGGAAGCGTGGCTGCTGGCCTTGATCATTTTTGTGTGGACGCCGCCGCATTTTTGGGCGCTCGCTCTGTATCGAACACGCGAATACGCAGCGGCAGGCATCCCGATGCTACCCGTAACCCACGGCTCCCAATACACCCGCCTGCACATTTTTCTTTACACCTGGCTGTTGACGGCGGTGACTTTGATGCCATTCGTCATCCGCATGAGCGGCTGGTTGTATCTGCTGGTTGCCGTTGTACTGGACGGGATTTTTCTGGTCTATACATGGCAGCTCATGCAGAAATATAGTGAGCAGGCAGCGAAGAAAACGTTCAGGTATTCGATTTTCTATCTATCAGCCCTGTTCTCCGCGCTGTTGCTCGACCATTACCTGGTTTAAGGTGAAGTCGATGCGCCGCCTGATTACTCTATTCGTTGCAGTTGCGGCGCTATTCGGTTGCAGCCAGCCGTCACACTTTGTCAGCACCGATATTACCGGCGCCGCGTTTGGCCGTGAATTTACCGCGCCCTTCACCGACCACACCGGACAGCCGCGCCGGCTGGCGGACTTCAAGGGCAAGGTGGTGATGCTATTCTTTGGCTATACCCAATGTCCGGATGTTTGCCCCACCACGCTGGCGAGCATGGCCGAAGTAATGAAACTGCTGGGCAGCGACGCCGCGCGGGTACAGGTGCTGTTCATCACAGTAGACCCGGAGCGCGACACCCGGCAACTTCTGGCTGCCTATGTGCCGCAATTCAACCCCAGCTTCATCGGACTGTATGCCGACCCTGCAACCACGGCGGCCACGGCATTGGAGTTCAAGGTGTTCTACCAGAAGCAGGCGGGTAGCACGCCGAACACCTACACCGTGGACCATAGCGCCAACAGCTATATTTACGATCCGCAAGGACGCTTGCGTCTGTATGTGAAGTACGCGGAGCCGCCGGCGAGCATCGCCGCCGACATCAAGCTGCTCCTGGCCGGAAAATAAAAACGCTGGTTCAGGCAGCAGCCGAGAGTGTGCCGCGCATTTTCTGCAAGGCTTTGACCTCGATCTGACGAATGCGCTCAGCGGAAACGCCGTATTCCGCAGCCAGCTCATGCAGGGTCTGCGCTTCACCTTCCTCAGCCAGCCAGCGTCGCGCCACAATATTGCGGCTGCGTTCGTCCAGCGCGGCCAATGCGTCACGCAAACCTTCGTCCTGGAGGCGGTCGTATTCCTTGCGCTCCAGCATCGCCGAAGGCTCAGTGCTGACATCGGCAGGCAAGTAAGCGATCGGCGAAAACTTATCCTCCTCATCTTCGCCGGCGGGTTCCAGGGAAATGTCCTGGCCCGACAAGCGGGTCTCCATCTCGACCACTTCCTCCGGCTTGACGCCGAGTTGCTTGGCCATCGCCCTGACTTCATCGGGACTGAGCGTGGCGTAACCTTTTTTCAAGCTGCGCAAATTGAAAAACAGTTTGCGCTGCGCCTTGGTCGTGGCAATCTTCACCAGGCGCCAGTTCCTCAGAACATATTCATGGATTTCCGCCTTGATCCAGTGTATTGCGAAGGACACCAGCCGCACGCCCCGCTCCGGATCGAAACGCTTGACCGCCTTCATCAGGCCGATGTTGCCTTCCTGAATCAGGTCGGCATGCGGCAAGCCGTAGCCCAAATAACCGCGGGCAACTGAAACCACCAAGCGCAGATGCGACAACACCAACTGACGCGCGGCATCAAGATCATTTTCATCATGAAAACGGCGCGCCAGATCCAGTTCCTCCGCTTCAGTAAGCATCGGCATGCGGTTGGCGGCCTGGATGTAGGTTTCGATACTGCCCGCCGTGGTGGGCAGAGAAAGCTGTCGAATTGATAAGGCATTGCTCATAAGCCATCCTCCTTCAGGCAAATTTTAGCACTCTATCCTTACGAGTGCCAATAACGCAATAAGTTCAAGCGGATCTCTCGTCAGCGGCCCCGCATGGCCGTTTTGGGCAGCCCACAAAGCCCGCCGGCTATCAGATCGAGATTGAAAACCAACGATGGGCGCAGGCGTCAACCGGCGCCCGCCATAACCCGGTTGTCCACCCACTGGCGGCGTGCGTATGGTTTGTCGTGACCGGAAAGAAACAGGGCAATTTTTACTTCCCAATGATGTGCCTGCAGGTAGCTTGAGGCTGTAGTGTTAAACGCAAAAAGTAGTGCAAGTGGCGCGAGCCAAGCCAGCCAAGGCCGCTTAAGCGGGCTATCCAGGGCATTCAGCGTTACGCCGCTGACTGCTGAGCCGATAAGCCATGCGATAACGACCTCGCTTACGCTGTGCGCCCCGAGGAGTACCCGCGTTAGGCCGACGATAGCGCCGATTAAAAAGCCGAACACGGCGCCGGCAGGCAATACGCGATCCCGATCCTGAGCGAAAAGCCAGCCAAATATCACCGGCAACACGGAAGTAGCCAGCAGGGTGTGTCCGCTGATGCCGGTAAAGTCCAGCGCTGCTATCCCGATACCCCAGCCAAGAAACAAAATCTTGGTGGCGAGGGTAATCGTTGCAGCCAGAGCAAGCGCCGGCAGCCAGATACGCACTGCCGCCTGATGGCCGGACCGCCAAAGGCAGGTTGCAGCCACTGCTACGGCGGGCGTCATCAGGCTTAATGAGCCAAGGTGCGTAATGATCTGCCAGGCATATTGCGGGTTCTGGAAAGCCATAGACATAGTGCGTCAGCCTTTCGTTGGCGTGGTTGGATTAAAGCAGTTGCGGCAGGTTGCCAATTTACAGAACGAATGCTGCGCCAACATGGCTCATTCGGGCTATGGTTCAAAGGCATTAGCGTTAAAACAAGACCGCGACCATCCAGATGCCGGCGTGAAAAAGCATCACCTTGGCGATTCGACGACAGTTGCTGGTTATGGAGACTTGGTGCATACGCGCTTTCAGATGGCGGGTGGGATACAGGATGGCTCTGCCATACCCGGATTATCCGCTCAGCACGGGGTCGCCGGAGTTGTCCCGGCAAATAGCGCAGAGCCGCTGAGTTGGCTGAGCCGGATTTGTCCGGACGGAAGCGCGCACCGGCCGGGTTCATCTTGCGGCACAGTGAGTCGAGCCGTTCATCGTCTGCGCTTGCAACATTGTATTTTCAGGTTTCGGCATGGCCAGATATTTTTACAAGCAGTTGTTTCGCAGATATCGAAAGGTATCCTGGAGATGGCTTGTGGCGCGATTATTCGGTTTTGGAGTGCGATGAGGTACCAGATCACGATTGAGGCAGACTATCTGCGGGCGGAGTTGCAAGCCTTGGAATCGCGTGAAGAAATAAGAGCGTTCGTGCATGCGGTCTTCTCGGCGAGCGTGGAGTATCTGCGCGCACTTGTTCTCATCGATGTTCGTTCCGAGAAGCCTCTTTTTTCGGAAGGCAGTGAAGAAATATTTCCGTACATGAAGAGAATTGCCTGGTATCAGTCAAACAAGATTGCCGTTATAGGTAATGCGCTAGCCCCCGGTATCTCCGACATGCACATCAGGAAAAGCGCTCAACAGCATGGGATTAATCTGTTTGGGTTTCCGGATGAAGCGGAGGCGCTCAGATGGCTGCGTGACCGGCGGCGTTACGAAAGGCGCAGTTCCGGACGTCGCAGCATGGGACTTTCCTCCGAAGGCAAAAATGTAGTCCCGTCGCAACTACTCAATGATCGTCGTCAACGGAGGGAGCAGCGGCAGACATCGCGCCGGGTAAATCAGGAAGGCTTCAACCCCGTTTTTGCCTGAATAGCCAACCAACCTGAACTATGTTCGAGGGCCAGCCCGGCGGTTGCAGTGCGCCGGTATTCAGAGTTTCATTGCACGTGGCGGCAACGTTTCCATGTCCATGCCGGAGACAGGCTGGATGGGGAGTGCTGCGCCGATTCCGCCGGCGAACGCGGCATTACGCCGCAGAGCCTTCCAGTCCGCGTTCGGCAAGCTGAAAAGTTCGTAGCAGCAAACAGCGAGGACAGGCCGTTACACCCGCCCTCCCGCCGGACTGCCTGCGCCTGTTCCAAGTAAGGCGCATTTGTGACAAGATGCGGCGATCAAGCCAGCCGGGAACTCGGATCGAGTCGGGACGAAAGGAGGTAAAGCTCAAATTATGCCGAACGCAAGTATTCTGATTGTTGACGACGACTCGAAGAACCGGATTGCGCTTAGCGAGCTCCTGCAAAGCGCGGAGCACGATGTGGTTGTTGCCGAGTCCGGTAATGAGGCGCTGCGCCATGTCCTCAAACAGGATTTCGCCGTCATACTTCTGGATGTTCGGATGCCGGGTTTGGACGGCTTTGAGACCGCAAAATTAATCCGTGGACGCGAGCGTTCTCAGCACACCCCCATTATTTTTTTGACCGGCGCCGATGAAGATCTGCGTTCAATGTTTCATGGGTACGAAGTGGGGGCCGTGGATTATATTCTCAAGCCGCCGATTCCAGAGGCCCTGAAATCCAAGGTTTCCGTATTTGTAGAACTCGACAACAAGAATTCAGTATTGACGCAGGAAATTGCAGAGCGCAAGTACGCGGAAGAACGGCTGAAAAAATCTGAAGAAAATCTGCGTGCGCTTGCGGCGCGCTTGCAACTGGTGCGGGAGGAGGAAAGGGTGCGAATTTCCCGCGAAATTCACGACGAACTGGGACAGGCGCTGACCGGTCTGAAAATGGAAATAAACGCCGTAATGAACCAGTTGCCGCGGGATGAAATGAACCTGGCGGCCAAGGTAGAACCGGCATTGGGCCAGATAGACGGCATCATCCAGATTGTGCGCAGGATCGCTTCCGGCCTCAGGCCGGTGGTATTGGATCAGCTCGGGCTCACCGCCGCTATTGAATGGCAGACAAAAGAATTTCTGAAGCGGACCGGGATTAGATGCGAGTTATCCTTGTCCGGCGAAGTGCCGGCCCTTGATCAGGAACGATCTACCGCCGCATTCAGGATTTTTCAGGAACTGCTGACCAACGTCGCCCGTCACGCGCGCGCGACCAGAGTTGAGATTGAGATGCGCCTTGAATCCGATACCCTGATATTGTCGGTCAATGACAACGGCAAAGGCATTGCGAGCACATTGGTACAGAGTCCGAAATCGCTGGGACTGCTGGGTATGCGGGAGCGCATACTTCCGTTTGGCGGGAGCATGGAAATTGTCGGATCACGAAACAAGGGAACCAGGGCGAAGATATCCATTCCGCTTGGCCTGCGTTAAACTGTGGCGGTGATTTGATCCTGCGGGCCGTGACCGCGTGATATTCAGGACTACCATGCTTCCCCAGAGAAACTCCGTCATAAAAATCCTGATTGCCGACGATCACCCGGTTGTTCGGCACGGATTGGTACAACTCCTGGCGAATGAGCCCGATATGACTGTGGTTGGCGCCGCAGAAAACGGTTTGGAAGCGCTCGATCTCATGGGCAAGCTGGAATGGGATGTTGCAGTTCTCGACTATTCCATGCCGGGTCGAAGCGGTCTGGATTTGATCAAAGAAATAAAGCGTCAACACCCTGAGCATCCCGTGCTTATTCTGAGCATATTGCCCGAAGACGTGCATGCAGCCCAGGTGTACAAAGCAGGAGGAGCGGGTTACTTGCAGAAAGAAAGCGCAACTGAGGAACTGACTGCCGCGATACGCAAGGTGGCCAAAGGCGGAAAGTACGTCAGCCCGGCCTTTGCGGAGAAACTTGCATCAGGATTGGCTCACAACTTCGACAAGCCTTTGCATGAATCTCTATCAGACCGCGAGTACCGCGTGATGTGGTTGCTGGCCTCCGGTAAGCATATCAACGAGATTGCGGCGGAACTGTTTCTTAGTCCGAGCACCATCAGCACGTATCGGGCCAGGATACTCAAGAAATTGATGGTAACGGACAACGCAGCTCTTGTCCGTTACGCTATCGAGCAGCAACTTATCTAGGGAAGCGCTGCACAAGTCCTTCGCCCGTCGAACCATGGGCGGAATCAGCTTATTCTGCGCTTCCCAACTTTCGTCAAGGTGCGAACCCCGCCGCAGGCTTGATGGCTTAATCCCAGCCGCGCCAGGGCCGGTTTATCCCGTGTTCCCATAATCCAGACGGACTACGTTTCGTTTTGGGGATCAACAAAATCCAACATGTTCAGTCCCTATCTTCATGTCAGGCGCAGAACTGGACTGCGCCTGGTCTTGGAGATCAGCGATGAAGAGCAATAATGCCGAGTGGCCGGTTGTGTCCCATGTCGGCGGTATTCCTGCAACGACACATGATACCCATGCAAAAACACCGCTGCGCCTGATATATATCGGAAGCGTGCAGCGGGGAAAAGGGCTGTACGAGATATTGCGAGGACTGGAGTATGCCAGTGTGAGCGGTATCAAGGTACGCCTGGTAATTGCGGGTCGAGGCCAGGAGTATGCTTCACTCAAACGCTTTTCCGAGAATTTGGGCTTGGGCAAAGTAGTCTCATTTGTCGGGCCGGTTTTCGGCGCGGATAAAGCGGCCCTTCTTCAAAGTTCGGATGTCATGTTTCTTCCGGCAGATGCGGAAGGACTGCCATACGCAATGCTCGATGGCATGGCCGCCGGAATTCCATTCATCGTAATGCAAAGAAACAGGGCAATTCGTGACCTGATCATCGACGGAGTACATGGCCTCTTTGTCGATGCTGATGATCCGTACGACATATGCTGGGCAATTACAAGGATGGCGACCGACCGGGAGTTACTTGTCCGGATGGACGCGGAGGTTCGCACGCACATGGCGACGCGTTACTTTATCAATCGAGTCAAGGAACTGTCCGAAAGTTTGTGTGCGAGGCATAAAATTCCGAAGTTGAAGGAAAGGAACATGTATTCCATGCAGGTAGAAGGCGGTCGCCGCAGCGACCGGGGCGGCATTGCCGCAGCTACCGTCAGGCTGGCTTGACCAGGGGTGGTCGGCCCGACGGTCCAGGAGGCTGTTGAGCGCATCACGCAGGGTTTCTAAACATAGAGTCTTAAATAATGCCGCATAATCTTCGCAGCGTCGAATCTGGATATCTCCAACTGTCAAAACAGAAAGAGTCCGGCTGGTCAGACCATCGCGGGCGCCCTGTCCTACAGGCTGCCGATCCGCAGCTATCCGAGACAGAGGCGCGGCCAAGCGGCCAGCACCGGCAGCCTGTGTCCGGCGAGACCGCCCCGGCTGGCGACTCCACCACTATCAGTACAGAGTCAGACTACCGGGACAGCTATGAAATCGCCGACCATGCGGAGGTACTCGCTATCCTGCGCAGTATTTGCCGGAGCGGCGCCCTGATCACCTTCGTCTTCAATCACGGCTGTGATTTCCTGCTGACTGTGATATTGGCGGTTTCAACCGACGGCAGAAGCATGGTCATCGACTGTGGAGGCGACCTGGAGAAGAATCGCAGAGCGCTTCTGTCCGACAGGATCTATTGCGAGGCGCGTCTGGAGAAGGTCAAGGTTCAGTTCATGCTGAGGGGGGTGACGCCGGCGCAGTATGAAGGGCGGGATGCGTTCCTCGGCGCGATTCCAGATTCGTTATGGCGCCTGCAGCGGCGCAGGTACTATCGGCTACAGACCCTGATCGTCGATCCGGTCAATGTCCGCATTCCTCTGAAGCAGGAAGACGGGTCGGTTACCGATCTGCAAGCTGAGGCAATCGATATCAGCGGCGGCGGCATCGGCCTGACTATTCCGCCGGGCAGGCCGCATCTGGAAAAGGATGCGCAACTCTCCGGGGTGACGATCATGCTCCCAAAGGTTGGCAGTGTTACTGCGGATATGCGAGTGCGGAACACTCACGACCAGACCATGCCTAACGGCCGGATCCATCAGCGGGCGGTCTGTCAGTTCCTGAACCTGCCGGGTCCGGTGATGAACTTGATCCAGCGGTACATATTTCAGGTGCAAAGGGAGCGGATCGCGCGTCGTCAGTGGCGGAGTTTTGAAGGAGTTCATCGTTTTTCCAGGTTCGGTCGTTGAGACCGTGAAGCACAGGGAGAAAACGATGGACGCGAGCCGGATGCAGTGAAGTTACTTACATGGAGATTGCGCGTATGGAGCCTATTCGAGTTGTCGTGCCGCGATACCGGGTTAATTGGAAGATTGCGCTCATCTTCGACGAAGCCGAGCATCGACCAACTTACCTGGGGACTACCTATGATCTGACCATGATAGGCACAGCGATGCTCATGCACCATGATGTGTTTACCGAGCATCCGGTCACGGTCGTGTTGGCCATTCCGCCTCTGCATCGGGACCATCGGGCCAGGGTGATCGAAATCACGGCTCGACAGGCGTATTCCGTGTATTCGGGAGAGACATCCTGTTTTCGTCTTGGCCTTGAGTTCGACTCTTTCAAGGCTGGGGGGCTGTCAATTCTTAGGAATCGACTGAGCAGCCATCGTCCATTGCTGGCGCCACAAAGTTACGACCGGCATTTCCCCCGCGTTGGCTAGTGTCAGCCACGCGGACGGCGCCTCGCGCCAAATGGAAGTCCAGTGACGACCGAGTCCATCGATCTGCTGGATTCCGGGTCAAGCCGGCGGCGCCAGCATCGACACAGGCACTAGAGGCCGGTCAGTTGCCTATGTCGTGGGGATCCATATTGGAGCAACAGTGTGAGCTGTCAAACGGATTGTCGCGTGTTGCCTACCCATGAAGGCAGGCAAATAAATGATCTCGTTGCGGTTCGAAAAGTACTCGACACCGTGAAGCCGGGGCGTCCGGGCCGTTCCGGTCACCCGGCAGCGACTTGAGCGTTGGCGCAAACGCGAAAGGCATAGGCGAATATCCCGCAATCCGTGTGTTGATGGAATCGCCCAGTCATCAAGAAACATCCCGGCCCGGATTCACGGGTGACTCCAGCCCTTTTTGGTATTTTCGCCAAATGCACTGGCCCGTGCTTCGACCCAAAAACCGTAGTCCCTGCAGGCTCTGGACGCGTAGGTGAAGGAGCGGCTGCCGGAGCGAAGCAAGTACGCCTCGCCGAATATCCGGTAACCCATGCGCGCCACCGAGTGCAAGGAAGCGAAGTTGTTCGAGAATACCCAGGAGATCAATCCCTTCTTGCCTTGCCCGGTGAGCGCCCGCAGCGCCCGGCACATCCCCGCCGCGTGCAGCCGCTTGCCACGGTAGGCCGGCACAGTGTAACCCTTGTACATGTAGGTCCAGGCAGGATCGAAATGGAGCAAGAAGTGGTCATCAATCGGCGTGGACAGGCTTGAGTACCAGCCATAGGCGGCGAGCGCCTCTCCTTCGAAGAGTGCATAGCAGCGATCACCGCGCATATGCGCCTGGCGCAGGAAGTCGATGGAAAAGTCATGCAGCCCGTCGTGCGCAAATTTTGCAAGCTCGTCCCAGCCGACGAAACGTCCTTCAAATCCCCGCGCTTCGAAAAGACCGGGATCCGTCACGTCTTCCAGTTGGACCGTCATTCCCTTCAATATCTGGAATTGGACGAACTTGTTGATCAGCCGGCATTCGATATCATGCAGTACGTCCACCACGCCGTACTTGGTGACGTTTTTCACCATATAGTCAATCATTTTTCGTGTTTCCACGAGGCCTCCTTAGTCAATATGCCGGAATCCTGGTCAGCGCTCCGATGCATAAACATTCAGTTTCGTCTTTTCGCACATGGGTCAACTCCATGAGCCGAATGGCAACCCGGTGCTTCGCAATCTTCGGCAGCGCGCCTTGGGGTATGAACCATGCACACGAAACCATACCCAGACGCCGTACTTCCCCGGAGACCCGCATAACGCTATACGCAGGCCAGTGATACTCACACTTGCGTTTCCCCAACTACTACTTGTCGCGCCAATGCTACTCGTACGCCATTTCCGGTCGCGTCCTGTCGATCAGGCGCCGCTGCGTCTCATCGATTCCACGATATTCTGAAGCTAGAAGATCGAACAGCAGCCGATCATACAGGCAGCCATCGATGACGTGGCACTGCCGCTGCCTGCCGATGAAGCGAAAGCCAAGACGCTCAATAGTGCGTAGCGATGAGTTATGATCCACGACCCAGGTATTGACGGCGTTGAGCTCGAGATTGCCGAACGCAATGGTCAACAGCTTTGCGCCTGCGAATGTCGAATATCCCCGGTTGCGGAAGGATTTCTCCCCCGATGCTCCCCAAAACGTCGCGGTCTTGAAAGCGCGATCCACATTGCTCAGCCCGACGATCCCCACCGGCGCATCGTCCCTGTCTGCGGTATACACCCGCAAAAAATTTGTACCCCGTTGCGCCATGATCTTGAGCAGAGAGGGCGTAATGGTCACTCTCCCATTGCCAAGATCAAGCCACTGGTAATTTTCCTTTTGCGTCAGCCAGCCAGCAGCAAGCTCGATGATTTCAGGAGTGTCAAGCGGTAGAAATTTCATGTTTTGGCTTCCCTTGCCACTGGCGAGATCCGGGCTGAACCCCACAGCACATCGTAAGCGGCGAGCAATTTGGGGACCTCGTAGCGCCATTCAAGTTCGTTCACCACCCTGCTGCGGCCAAAATCTCCCATCATCGCACGGCGCGCCGGGTCGTCCAGAAGTTCAACGATCTTCACTGCAAAATCGACGCTGTCATTTCGTTTTGCGTACAGGGAGGCGTGCTGGGCTGAATAGCGCCCTTCCGCAAGATCGAACTGTATGATTGGTTTGCCGAGCGCCATATATTCCATGATCTTGTTCATGGTGGACTTGTCGTTCATTTCGTTGGCAATATCCGGGTTTACACACACGTCGGCGGTGTTGAGCACCGCCAGCAAGCTGCTATCCGGCACGCGCCCCGTAAAGGTCACGAAGTTGGCGACTTCCAGCTCGACTGCCAGCTTTTTCATATCGTCCAAAGAGGTGCCGCTGCCGACCAATACAAATTGAATATCATTGCGACCCAGAGCGAAAACGATATGGCGCACCGCCTGCAACAGCAGGTCGATGCCTTCCTGCGCCCCCATCACACCCACATAGCCAACCAGGTAACGGCGACCGTTCCTGAGCCGCTCGTCCGGAGGGAGCATTTTCAGGCGCTCGAGGTTGGGACCGCTGCGCACGACAAACACCCGCTCGCAGGGCATCCCGCCGCGGTCGACGGCGATGCGCCGGTACGACTCGTTGGGAGCTATCGACACGTCGGCAGTACGAAAGGTCCAGCGCTCCAGCTTCAGCAACAAACGATAAAACAAATCACGCCGGCCAAATTTGGCCTCGTACAACTCGGGGTTGATATCGTGATGATCGAAAATGAATTTCTTTCCAAAAATCCTGAAAAATCCGCCGATGAGAAAAAGCAGGTCCGGCGGATTGCAGGCATGCACGACATCGAAGCCGCGCTTCATCAGCACGCGCCAGGACAGGAGGAAGGTCCAGAACAGGGCTGCGCAATATTCAATCACATAGCCCCGCACCCCGCTGGCCTCCAGCGGCAGCCGATAGCGCCAGATGTCGATGCCGTCGATTGTTTCGAATTTCTTCTCATAGCCCTTGCCAACCGGGCAGATGATCGACACCACATAGCCGGCGTCATGCAATGCGCATGCCTCCTGCCACACGCGCCGGTCAAACGGACTAGGCAGATTTTCGACCAGGATCAATACGCGCCTTGGCCGGCGGATGTCCTGCTGCGGGCCGGAGTTCCGCATTACCAGCAAATTCCTTCATAGACGCCGGACACGCTGCGCGACCCGGTGATCCGCACGAAGTCGATGATAGTCTGGTTGTCATGCAGCCGTTTCGGAACATCGCTGAATTCCTCCGCCGCATTGCCGATGACGATGGTGTTTGCATGCGCCAAAACCTTGTCCACACTGGAAACCATCAAGCACGAAATATGCGGAATATGATTCAGGATGTAGTCGCGGTTTGCCCCGCGGACGCGCGCCAGACTGACGTTCCGGTCATATATCGTGAGCTCGTATCCCTTGCCAATCAAGCGCTCGGTGAGTTCCACCATCGGGCTTTCGCGCAGGTCGTCGGTTCCGGCCTTGAAACTGAACCCGAGGATGCCGACTTTTCTGTTGCCTTTGTCCACCACTGCCTGTACCCCGCGCTCGATCTGTTGCTCGTTGCTTGGCAGTATCGCTGCGAGAATAGGCAGCGATACATCCAGCGACTTCGCCTTGTACAGCAGTGCGCGCAGATCCTTGGGCAGGCAGGAGCCGCCAAAGGCAAAGCCCGGTTTTAGATAGTAGCTGGATAAATTGAGCTTGGTGTCCGCGCAGAAGATGTCCATTACGCGATGGCTGTCCACCTGAAGCGCTTTGCAAACGTTGCCAATTTCGTTGGCGAAGCCTACCTTGAGCGCATGCCAGGCATTATCTGCGTATTTGACCATTTCGGCGGTCTCGATATCGGTCCGGATCAGCGGCGCTTCGATCCTGGCGTACAGGCTGACGACCAGATCGCCGCTCGCATGATTGAGCTGGCCGATGACGGTCTTGGGAGGATTGAAGAAGTCGTATACCGCAGTTCCTTCTCGCAGGAATTCCGGATTGATGCAGACGCCAAAATCAACGCCGGCACGCTTGCCGGAAGACGTCTCGAGGATCGGAATTACCACGTCGCGCATGGTTCCCGGCAGCATGGTGCTGCGAATCACCACTGCCGGCGCGCCATGATGCTCGCGCAACGCGACGCCAATCTGCTCGCACACGCGGCGTACGAATTTCAGCTCGATATCGCCATTAGTGCGGCTGGGCGTTCCGACGCAGATTAAAATCAGCTCGGAGTGCCGAACGGCGGCGGCGATATCCGCTGTTGCCGAAAGCCTGCCTGCCGTTACCTGTTTCTCTATGATCGTACCGATGTCATTTTCGATAATTGGAGTTTTACCGGAATTGATAAGAGCAACCTTAGTCGGATCCGGATCGACACCGATGACTTCATGGCCCTCGCTCGCAAGGCAGGCTGCCGACACGGCGCCGACATAACCAAGGCCCAAAACGCTAATTTTCATGGTTTCCCCTAATGATTTCAATATTTTGACCGATACGGCCAGCCTCACTCTGGGGAAAGCATAAAAGGGCTTGTTGAAGTCCGTGCTGCGACTGCGGGGCGAAAAGTAGTCCGATCAGATTAACGGCGGCTCTCTGAGCGCAAGCCGGCTTCGATCTCAAGGAGCGCGGCGCAGAGTGGCGCAGACGTTGTGCGCGAAATAGTCCCGTACCACTGGAAGGCGCATGACCACCATGTCGCAAATGAATCGAAGCGGCGGCAACCGATTCAGGAAAGTATTGACTGCCAGATAATCGAATCTCCAACCGTTATCGGCAACATGCCGCAAAAACTCCGAATAACGCATCAAATTCAGGCCGCCTGCAATATCCCGGTAACTGCGCGCGGCGTCGGTAGGACGAAAACATTCCCTGCGAACACGGAGCATTGATTGCTCGGAGAACAGGATTCCGCGCCAGGGAATTTGCAGCCGGAAAAAATCCCACATGTGATCGCCGAACGGGGAGTGGAACAGCGGTCCGAAGGCCAGCACGGCGATTCCACCCGGTGCGAGGAAATTCGTCATTTTTCCCAGAAACGCTCCGGGGTCATCGATGTGCTCAAGCGCGTCGAACGACAGCAGCACGTCGTATTTTTCTTCGGGAGTCCAATTGCGCAAATCCCGGCAAATGAACCGTATCCCCTGACCCGCGCCTGTCAGTCTGGCTTGGGCCCGAGCTCTGTCGATGTATCGTGGCAGAAAATCCACGCCGGTGATTCGCTTGATCCCGAGCTTGGCAAACGCGAGAGTCAACTCGCCCGAGCCGCAGCCCATATCCAGGTAGCTCAGGCCGGATGCGATGGGGAAATACCCCTCGAAGCGGGCGACAAGCTTGCGCAGCTTAAGTACCGCCTTGTCGAACGACTCGGTTGAGGCGTGGCGAAAGAGCAAATCCAATTGCTCTTCCGTGGCCAGATTTCGCCTATGCGCGAGGCTCCGCAGAAAAAGGTAATCCAGCGTTTTGCCGAACATTAAGTTTGTTTGCCGCCACGGGATCGCCGCGTTTTCGTCTGCGTACAGGCCTAGGTTTTTTTCGCATGAACGATCCGATGCCAACCCCATTGCCGTCCCAGCGCCCGGCGCAAGCCTTTCGGAACCAGGTAGCCAAGTACGCCCCAGTGCCGGTGATCGAAAAAGTACGCCTCGTTGGACTTGATCTCGAATGCAGAAAACAGCGCCGCCGCCTCTTCGGCGTCGTATACGCGGCAATAGGGATAGTCAGTACCAATGGTATTGCAGCTCAGCCATTCCGTGTCGGTCATCTGTTTCATTTGCCTGCGCAGCGCTTTGTAACGCTCCAGTTTTTCGCCTGGAAACCCCAGCCGTTGAAGCAATGCAATTACTCCAGGCAAGGACAAAAGCCGCAGGCCGAGTTTGCGTAAAAACATGATTTCAACAACGTAGTTGATAGAGCTCCGGTTATAAACCATGACAAGCAATTCGCCACCCGGTTTGAGAACCCGGTGAATCTCAGCGACTGCTTTCTCGACCTCAGGGATGTGTTGCAGCACACCGAATGAATACACGATATTAAAGGCGCTATCCGGGAAATCGAGCGCAGTGGCGTCCCGTTGCAGAGCGGTCCCGAAAAGCCAGAAGGCGCGCAATGCCTGCGCAGCAGCCTCGGTCGAGTCCCGGTCAACGTTGATGCCGGTGTAGATGCCTCCTCTGTTGATGATGTTGCGCGCGTCGGTGCCTACCCCTGCGCCTACTTCGAGAACCCGCTTCCCGCGCCAATCCAACTTCGAAAGAAGCTCGGGAATATGCGGCTGAAGCTGGTATCGTTGATGCTCAATCTCCAGAAAGTACTCGCGGGAAAACCGATCCTGATCGCTTAAACCACTTGGCTCTGGGTCACAGAGACCGCTGTTCCAATATTCACGCACACGCTCCTGAGTCAAAACGCTATTCATGCCCGGCTCCTGTAAGTACGCTTTGTACTGCTGCCTCTGGGGAGGATGCAGGAATTTCCGGACAGGAAATAGGATCAATAACGGGCGAAGCATAGTCCGATCAGCACCTGATCCAGTTGCGGAGACCAGTGCTCCCAACGGGTACGGTCAGAACGGCCCATCGGATTGCAGGAGAAATTTAATGTATGTGAGGCAGAGTAGCGTCTGCAATTAAACAACATAATGGAGGTATCCGATTTCGTGCTTCTTCTGAATTGAGGTTTTCGTTGCGCTCTAGGCGCCGTCGAGTAGTATGCCCACTCGATCCTGCTCCCCGGCGGTTTTGCGTATCCGCGATGGCAAAACTATAGTTCATATGTGTGCGTATTGGCGGCGCCAGATTTCCAGGTTCAACAGGCTCCACAGCAGTTTTTCGTGATTCTGCCGCCCCTGGATGTGGTCGGCCAGCATGCCGTCCAGTACTTTCGGATCATAGTAGATGCGCGTCATGGACGAGCAGCCTTGCAGGTGCTCCAACAGGAAGTCGCGCATGCCCTCGCGGAACCACTGGTCCACAGGAACCCGGAATCCCACTTTGGGACGCTTGAGTATGGACTCAGGAATGATCTGCTTGCCTGCCTCGCGCAGTATCCATTTGGTCTTGAGGCCGCGCACGCGGAAATTGTCCGGCAATGAAGAAACATAGGCTGCAAGTTCGTGATCCAGAAACGGCACGCGCGACTCTATGGATGCAGCCATGGTCATGCGATCACCGCGCTCCAGCAGATTGTCAGGCAGCCAGCTGGTCTGGTCGAAGTACAGGATACGTCTCAGCGTGCTGTTGCCCGGCGCCGCGTCGAACGGCGGCGCATCCGCGGCATGCGTACCGTTCAGTTTCAGCACCGACAAGCGCTCCCTCTCTCCTGCGTCCAATGCCCCGAACCAGCGCACATAGCGCTCGCGCCAGTCATCAATGTTGAGATTGGTCACTGCCGTCTTGACGCGCCGGAACCCGAAAGGCAGGGCATGTGCAAGAGGGCCGATCAGACGGTTTCTCACATAACCGGGCAGCACCTGGTAGCCCGAAGCGAAACGCTCGACCAAGTGCTTGGGATAACCGCCCAGGATTTCGTCACTGCCTTCCCCAGTCAGCACCATTTTCACTTTGCGCGAGGCTTCGGACGCCAGCATATTGATGGCGATGTCCGAGGGCTCGGACACCGGCGCGTCGCGGTAGGCGACTAGCGCCGGCAACCTCTCTATGAGATTACGCGGGGACACCACCAGCTCGTGATGCGTCGTGCCAAAGGTTCTGGCCACCTCTGCGGCGTATTTTAGTTCGCTGTAACGCGCCTCCTCGAAACCCACAGAGAAGGTGTTTACCCTGGAACAATGGCGCGTCATTAGCGCCACGATGCTGGAAGAATCCAGTCCGCCAGACAGGAAGGCGCCAAAAGGAACGTCGCTCACCATCTGCGCGCTCACGGCCTCGTCCAGGCGAGCAAGGAAATCACCCGCGATCAGTTTGGCCGATGCGGCCTTGTCCAGCGGCTGCCTGTCAGGAGCGCTCCAATAGCGCACCTCCCGCACCTTGCCCTGTTCCCATATCAACGCCGTGCCAGGCATGAGTTTGCGTATGCCGGCAAACAGTGTTTTAGGGCCGGGAACGTAGCGGTAAGCCAAGTAGTCCCATACCGCGTCCAGGTTCACCGGGCCGTGCGCCCCAGGCACCCGCAGCAGTGCCTTGATCTCCGAAGCAAAGAACAGGCCGCGTTGGTCCTCGTGGATGAACAGCGGCTTTTCGCCAAAGCGGTCACGCGCAAGAAAGAGGCGCTTGCGGCTTGCGTCCCAGACGGCGAAGGCGAACATGCCGCGCAGCCTGGCGGCCACATCCGTACCCCAATGCTGATAGGCACGCAACAGCACCTCGGTATCGGAATCCAAAGCAAAGCTGTAGCCTAGCCCGATCAACTCTTTGCGCAACTCGCGAAAGTTATAGATCTCCCCATTGAAAATGAGTACCAGCCCGCAGGCAGGTTCCTCCATGGGCTGGCGCGCGCCCTCCGGTGCGATGATCGCCAGCCGCCTGTGGCCGAGAAAGACATCATGGCCGCAGACGGCGTTGCGCGCCACGAAACTGCCTTCGCCGTCCGGCCCGCGATGTGCTATCGCCTTGAGCATGGATGCCAGTATGGCTTCGTTCAGGTTATCCGCTGGTTTGGCTATCCAGCCTGCAATTCCACACATGGTTGCCCTGGAAATGAAAAAACAAGACCCGGCGCCGGGCCTGACCGTTCCGCTGCATCTTGGGAAGATGCAAGGATTTGTTGGCAGGCAATAGAATCTATAACAGGCAAAACATAGCCCGATCAGCACACGATCTCGCTGCGAAGTACGCTGTTCCCCGTAAGTCTGGCCTTCCAGACTATGGTTGGAGCGGGTCCCTTGCTGTCGAATCGCCTTGATACCCAGCCGAAGATCGGATCGACGCTGCCGGTGTACACCTGCGAAGCGGCGGACGGTATCTGCGGCAGTCTGAGAAACAGCGATCTGTCGTTTAGTGTTAGAGAGTAACCGTCCGCGACGGGATTTATCCGGCATAGCTCGCTGCTGTGAAAGAAGAGTTCCACTTCGTGAGTACCCGACATCTGCAAGCGGTCTGCGATAAATACCCGTCTTGCAAACTTGTCGAAAACGATCCGGCGCCAATGCATTACCGGATCGCGCAGGTGCGTATAGCCGTCATGCCAGCCCTCGAAAAGATCGCATTCCGCCGAACTCGCCCACAGACTGCATCCGGCATTCGCCTTCCTCACCCACATGAAGTTTCCCCCGGATTGCGACTGGTTCATTCCGTCGATGCGGAGCGTGTTGTGGGCGCCGGTGCCGCGAAAGTAGTCGCGCCACACGCTTTGCGTGTGATAGGCATAGGTGCCGGGATCAATCAGGAATTCGATTCCACCAACCGACAGCGTGAACGACAGCGCATCGGCGTGACCATGGGCGGCTATGGTTTGATAGCCCAGCGGGCCTGCATCGACGACCAGCCGAATTTCTTTCGCGCTCTCAAAATCGCAGCCGAGAATGTAGTAGCCGCCTTCCAGGAAAGCCTGGCGGATCGGAATTCGTTCGCCGTCCGCAACCAGTTCCTGAAACGCCGTGTCGGCGCCTGCCCCGAAAAGCCAGCGCGTCTTGTCATCGAGCATGCCCGCCTTTGCCTTGAAATCAGCGCGCTTAAATAGCACGGCGCCCGTGGCGAGCAGTGACCGGTAACAACAAAAATCACCGGATGCAGCCAGTTTTACGGCGAAACCGTCATCGGCGTCGCCGATCATGGGAACGTTGCCCCCGGCATCCATGATCGACGCAAGATACTCGATCATCGCCTCGATCCGCGACTCGAACGCCGCCGAGAATCTCGTTCCGTTCGCCCTGCCGGCAAGCAGGGGAAGCAGGAGCAGATCGAGCCCGAACCGCTGGTACGACACCGCCTGCTCGCGGTTAACGCCATCCGCCGAATTCTGCAACAATATCTCCCGCTCAAGGATATCCTTGGCTTGTGCAAGCCAGTTGTTCATTTGCGGCCAATTTGGCCATGTCTGGGCGGCGATAAACAGCGCGGCGGCTTCGCCGAGAAGATGGTTATTGGCCGATGAATATAACGAGAAATGTCCGCAGATAAACTCGGCGTGCCGGAATACGGCGTCCAGCCAACGTCGCCTGAAATGCGCTCCAGAGTTATTCCGGAACAGGGGGGAAGAGACGCCGCCCAGGAATTGCCAGGCGGCTGACCAGTTAATCAGCCTGATCCCGACCTCCAGTGCGCTCGACCAGTTGGGTCCCATGCGGTAGGGACACGCATCGGTCCAACTCTCCAAGTGCTGCATGATATTGCGGCCATAGCGCGGATCGCCACTCAGCGCATAAGCCTGCGCCAGCGTAACAATATGGTGATGCCGGTTGAGTTCCCACAGATACTTGATGTCGCCGACGCATCTCGGATTGCGGTAATCGAGCAATTTGCCAAAACTGAGCGGCGCCTCTATGCCCGTCTTCGGATCGCGATTCCAGTGTGGCGGCGAACCCAGTTCAGCGTCTTGCAGAGCGAACAGATCAAACCTGCCGGCGGCAATGCGGTCTGCGGCGGCCAGGTAGCGCGCTGAATCAACCTTTGCATCAGAGTGAATCCAGGGCCGAGATTGAAGAGCGAGATCCGGCTGCGGCGCAGTTTTGCAACCCGTGAAACCCATGCGTTCCACATACATCGCCGCCGCCCTCCGCAGGCGATGGCTGATTTCTGCGCTTGTCATGCAGGATAGCCGGTTGATACGCCACCGGATTCGATTTGCCGCCCCATCGACCCCATCGACCCCATCGACAACGGAGTTGCGGTCAACTTGCCGGCCCGCTTCGAAAGCGATGCGTTCAAACATGTTTTCGTACTGGACTGTGAGGCATAGCAGTGCTTCAGGACCAAGGGCGGGTGCGGGCCGGCTTCGTCATGCGTTTTGCATCGCACAGCTCTGCATAAAGTCCGCAAAATTTCCCGGCCAGCCGATCAATCGAATAGTCGCCTACGACACGTTCCCGGCAAGCGGTACTCATCCGCGCCAGCAACCTCCGGTTTGACGCCAACGTAGCGATGGCGTGTGAAATGGCGCCCGGGTCGCGTGGCGGGACAAACAAACCGTGAATACGCTCGGCGACAACGTCAGGGATCGCGCCGACGCGGGTGACAATGACAGGGACTCCCGCAGCCATGCTTTCAAGCAGTGCATATGGCAAACCCTCTGCGTAACTTGCAAGAACAAAGGCGTCCGCCGCAACAAGCAGCTTCAACTTGTCCTCTCCGAACACCGGCCCTACAAATGAGACGTCCTCCGCAAGCCCCAGCTCGCCAGCCAATTGCTTCAAGCTCACTTCCTCAGGACCGCTGCCTGCGATAAAAAACTGCACTTTTACACCTTGCGCGCGCGCGTACTTGAATCCCAGCAGCGTCTCGGCAAGGCCTTTCTCCTGCGCCAGCCTGCCAATGTACAGGAGCCGCAATGGAGCTGCGGGATCGGATCGTCCGCGTAAAAACTTTTCATATGGCGCGCAATCGATAGCATTGGGGAACAACAGAACCTGCTGCCCCGGAACAAATTTTCGGTAGGCATCGAGTTCGCATTTGGCAAGCACGACAATGGCGTCCGGAAGTTGCAGCACTCCTCGAAGTAATGCGGAAAGAATACGATTGCGCTCGAAAAACCGATGCGGCAGTGCGCCGCCGTGCACCTGGTACAGCACTTTCGCACCACAAATTTTTGCGGCAATCAAATAGGCGAAATCGCGCCAGAAAGCGCGCGTATTGAGCGCGGTATTGAGGTGGACGATCATCACGCGATGCGTTATGACCGTCGCGGCAAGAATCAACGGGCTGGTCAGGAGACGCACTAATCGAGCGGCGCCGCCTTCATTCCTGCCTTCGCTTCCCACTTGAAAATGCACGAGAGAAAACCGTCCGGCGAGCCGCGAAGCAAAAAGGAGATTCAAGTGCGTGCTGATGCCGCTTAGCGCGTCGCGCTGCGGGCCTAACAGCAGCGCTACAGGAGGTTCCATATCGTCCGGCGCGGACGCCTTGAGGTTTTGCGTAAAGGGACCGCAGGGACCGCAGGGACGGCGGCTGGCCTGGAAAACCGGCTTCAGCTCATGGCAAGACATTGAAGGCATCCACCAGGATCCAGGAATTCGTCGAAACCGGATTCTTGCCCAGCACCTGGATTGTCAGAGTATGGGTCCCTGGGGCCAGGCCCGTTGCCGTGAAGTCGGTATGTTGCGGACCTTCCGTCCTGGCATAGGTATCGATGTCCTGCATAAAGGTCCCATCCAGGAATACGCGGGCGATCCCGCACTGCGGTCCGCGGGCGCCGATCCAGCTCACTCCCGTTCCGGTGAATGTGAAATTTGCTTGCCCCCCCGCCGTAGCAGACTCGGCGGAACTTCCCTGGCTGTAGGCCTTGTCGCGATTATTCTGAATCCAGCCGACGCCATAGGTGATGGACGGATCAGTCTCCTGGACTTGTATTCCCGGCGACGTCACCTCAAATGCGTCAACGATGATCAAGGCGCTTTGCGAAGCGGCGTTTTGCCTGCCGGTCACCTGGATCGTCAAGGTATGGGGTGTGTTGGTCAGCCCGGTTTTTCTGAAGATCTCCGCCTGGATTTGTTCCTTTGGAGAGTAGGTATCGATCTCCGCAACCCGGGCGCCGTCCAGAATTATGTCCGCTATCCCGGTCTGATTGCCCCGGGCGCCAATCCAGCTCACCCCTGTTCCTGTAAAAGTAAAGGTCGCTTGCGCGCCAGGCGCAGCGGATAGTATGGCGGTTCCGGCACTCCAGTTTCTGAGGGAAAAACCTTGAGTCCAGCCTGTGAGAAGCCCGGCGCTATTTACATAAAGGGCGTTGTCCTGTACCCATCCGGCGGCAAGGCCGATATCCAGACCGGCGCTTTGTCCGATATTAAGACCGGCGGAATAGCTGACATCCGGATCAGTTTCCTGCAGACGGGAGACCGCCGGCGCGGGAACATCGAAGGAATCCACGACCACATAAGTCGACGTTGCGGCGGGGTTCATTCGACCCGTCGCTTCAATGGTCAGGGTATGGCCAGTGTTGGCCAGCCCTTTCGATGTAAACATGGGTACCCGGATTTCCTCGGTCTTTGAATAGGTATCGACTTCGGCGAGGAAGACCCCATCCAAGGATACGCGGGCGATGCCGGACCAGGGCGCTCTGCCTCCGATCCAGCTGACCGAAGGTCCGTTGAAGGCGAATTCGATTCGAGCGCCCGGCGTGGTTGATATTGCCGCAGTCCCGCCGCTCCATGCCCTGCTTGAGTCCTGGCTCCAGCCCGCGCTGTAGGTCACCGACGGGTCGGTCTGCTCATAGCGGGATTGCGCCAGAGCCGGGGACGGCATCGACAGCAGAACAAGTGTCGACAAAACCGCTACGCCAACATATGCATATCTCGCTACTTTAGTCATGGCTTGGCTCCTTGCGGATGAAGAGAAAAGGAGCACAGATTGTGGCCGTCAAATGTTGAAAATCCCACGGTCGCCGGGAGTCCGAAAGGGCTACGAAATAGATCGGGCCTCGGCAGGGGTGATCTTTCCGCAAATATCGAGAAGCACTTTTTCGTAATGGTCCACCATCGTTTTTTCCGAAAAGCGCGTTTCGACCACTGCGCGGGCATTGTCCCCCATGCGTCTGGCCACTGCGGCGTCCGCCAGTGCCGCCAGCCTGCCGACCAATGCGCCGGTATCGCCCACTGGATATAGAAAACCGTTCTGTCCGGGAAAAATCATTTCAGCAGCGCCGCCGACGTCCGAATGAATAACAGGCTTGCGCAAAGCCATAGCCTCTATCGCGGCCAGTGAAAACGCTTCGGTTACGCTGCACAACACCATGACATCACAAGCCGCGATACAGGGACGAACGTCCTGTAGCAGGCCGGTAATCGCAATGTCGTCGCCGACCCCGAGTTCCCTGGCGCGCGCTTCAATCGTCTCCCGCATTTCGCCGTCGCCTATCATCAGGACCCTGGCGGAAATTTCCAGTCCGCGAAGCCTGGCAACGGCATCCACCAATTGCACATGATTCTTCTCAGGACGCAGCAAGGCGGAAATTCCTATGACGTAATCCGTATCACGAAAGCCGAAGCGGCTGCGCAGGCGTTTTCGCCGCTGTGCACTGCAATCGTTGCGGAACTCTTCCGTGTCGACACCGTTGTAGATTACTTCGTTTCTGCGCGAGAACGCGCCACGCCGCATCCAGTGCCGCTTTTGTCTTGCACACACAAAAATGGAACAATCGGACGTCCAGAAAAACAGGCGGTATATAATCATCTGGAGCCATTCTTTCACGCCAAGGAGGCGTGTCGAGTGGTAGGTCACAATCAGCGGAACCGGCAGGTGCGAAAGACGCAGCGCCAGCCAGGAATACATCAGCGCGTATGGATTCGCTGCGACGATTACCGAAGGATTGATCGAAGAAATATGCGCGGCAAGAGATCTGACGGCGCGCATATCGAAATAGCCGGTCGCATTGAGGCATCGCACAGTTTCGACGCCGCGCAGGCGATCAACCAGGTCGTCAGCGTCGTTCTTGACGTATACCGCATGGCACTCATGCCGACGTTGCGCCAACCGGTTCATGACGGTGATCGCATGGCGTTCAGCCCCGCCGAAAGACAGCGAACCCGTGACAAAGACTGCGCGCATCCTGGCGGCGCTCAAACGCCGCATTCCGTCAGGATTGCATTCCTCGGCATTCGAGGGCGTGGGCAATACATCATCCCGGCCGGCGACCGCAGGCGACGGCTGTTCCAGGCGCATGAACATTTCAACTCGCCCGCTGCTTCAAAAGGCGTTGAGAACAGTGCCAACGATCTGGGCGCCGGCGTCATTCAGCCCGCTGATAACGCTGGTGGTGTCCGCACAAGGCGTATGGTCCTTTCTGGCGAGCACTAATACGCTGCCCGATCTGAAGGCGAGGCTTTGCGCATCTGCGTAGAGCCGCGCCGGCGGCGTGTCGAAGAGGATTACGTCGAACGCGGCCCCCAGCTCTTCCAGCAATGAGTCGAATATGGGACGCAACAGCAATTCCTGCGGGTTGGGCGGACACTCTCCGGCCGGCAACAACGACAACTTCCCGAATTCGGGGACTGTTACCACCGCGCTGCTGTCTGCGCGTCCAGTAAGGACCGTCGAGAGGCCGATACCGCCGGCAACATTGAAAATACGGTGCTGCCGCGGCATGCGCAAGTCCGCATCGATCAGCAAAGTATGCAGGCCGAGTTGTGAAAAAGCCACAGCAAGGTTGGCCGCCGTGTAGCTGCGCCCTTCCGCCGGCCCTGGACTCGCTATTGCCAGCATGCGCTTTTTGATTCCGATATTGGCCCAGCGAATCTGCACTTGAGTCCGCAGCGCCCGCAGCTCCTCAGCGCGGGGGTGAAAGGGCGCATAAGCCACAACGAGTTCCGCGCCGACGCTGCCCTTGCCGGGTAACAGGTGGGGAAAATCGTATTGCTTTGCGACTGCGCCACGCAGATCGTCTGACGTAACCAGGCCCAAGTGCAGCGCAGCTTCGCCGAATCTGAGTTTCTCGACGCGCTGCAGTTCCAGAACGCGCTCAACACCTGCGGCGTCAAGCTTCCCATTCTCTTCCAGAATATTGCCGAGCCTGGCGTCCTGTCGCGCCGTGACCCGGTCCGATCCCTTGATTGGCAGAACATTTTCCTGGGCATTCATATTGTCTCCTCAGCTAACAACAGGTGATGCATGTCCGCCGCCACTGGATCGGTCGAGCGAAGAAATTTCGGCGGGACGCCATTTATTCAGCACTCCGAGCACCGGCGTATTCCATGCGTTGCCGAGGTCGTTACGCGAACGCACTCGACGATCCCGCATTTCCATCACAATAACGGCGCCGATGCCGAGCATTATTCCGACAATCGCTGCCAGCGCCACATTGAGGCCGATCCGCGGACTGGACGGCTTGCCTGGCACAATCGCAGGATTGAGCAAGGTGACACTGGTTTGACTCGCGTGGCTGTCGACCTGGCTGACGACGGAACGCTGCATGGCGGTGTCGTAGGCGCGCTCGGCGATGTCCACGTTGCGGGTAAGGACGGTGAGCTCGTTGCGAGGCTCCTTCAGCATGAGCAACCGATTGCGCTGCGCCAGCAGCGCTCCCGTGAGAGCCGCTTCGTGCCTCCGGCTTTGATTCACCGAACTTTCCATGCCGGCGACAACTCTCTTCATTTCCACGTCAAGTTTCTCGCGCATGCTTTTGTTTTCGGCGAGTTGACGCTGGTATAGCGGGTAATTGCTGCCGTATTGCGTAGCCAATTCACGCAGTCTTTTTTCTCCATTCAAAAGATCTTCTTTCAGCTTTTGAATGAAAGCATTGTCAAGGACCCCGGAAAGTTCATCCAGCGATCCGTGGCGGGCGAGATATTGGCGCGCCTGCTGCAGCCGGCTGTTCCATTGAAACGTCTGGTCCTGAGCCCTTGCCACCTCGTCGGACAGCGCCTGCAGGCGGGTATTTTCAACGTCGAAGCGCTCGTCGGCCGAAACGATACCCTCCTGCTGGTGGTATTCAGTCAGCTTCGCCTGGGCATTCTCCAAATTGGCCCGCAAAGTCTTCAGTTGTTCATCGAACCACGCCGCCGCCTCCCGGGTCGGACCCACGCGCAACTCCAGCATGGTGTCGATATAGGCTTTGGCGAAAGCATTGGCTATCTGCGCCGAAAAGGCGGGATCCGTGGAAGAGTAACTAGCCTGTATCACATTGCTCTGTGAAGTTTCCACTTTGAGATTTTTGAGCAGGCTTTCGACCAAACGATCCTCGACCGTCCCGCCCTCACCGGAATTTCTCTCGAGCACCGCCTGGTTGGGAATTTTTTCCGCAAGCTTGAGATCCTGCACAACCTTGCGGGCCACCTTCCTGCTGGTGAGAATATCTAT
>JACQAO010000100.1 GCA_016194935.1 Betaproteobacteria bacterium | reverse complement strand
CTTACCTTGGCTCGCCGAGTCATTGATGCCGGATCGTCTTGGCTGCGCCGCTTGCGACCCAAAGACGCGGTGGCGTTTCTCCATCAGCAGGCACTGGAGGCTTGTCATGGGACATGAAATTCGGGGGGAAACCTCAGGGACGCACCACATTTTCCGGAGGAGTATCCAATGCGCAATGTCATTGAAATCGAGTGCCCGCCTGAGTTGCTGATCGGCTTGCATTCCAACGCCGAACAGTTCGCCGAGCGTATCAAACGCGAAGCAGCCTATGGTTTGTTTCGCGATGGATCTATTTCCTCTGGGGTTGCCGCCCGCTGGCTGGGCGTGCCACGCGCCCATTTCCTGATGGATGCCATGCGACATGGCGCCGCTTTGCTGGAAAATTCGGACGACGACTTTCGACGTGAAACAAGCCTGCCGTGAAAGTTTTTTCGAATACGACGCCGTTCATTGCGCTTGCCTCAATCCAGCGCATTGATCTGTTGCCGAAGTTGTTCGGCCAGATTCATGTTGTCGAAGAAGTCATAGGCGAGTGTGCCGCTGGCGGCTTGATTGCTGTCCCGCCTTTGCGGCAACTGGATTGGATCGTTCCCGTTGTAGCGCCTGTACAACCTGCTCATCATGTGCTTCTTGAACTGGATAACGGCGAAAAAGCGACATTGCAGGCAGCCCTTTTTGAACAGGCCGATCTGGTTTTAATGGATGAAAAGATTGGCCGCAACATGGCGGAGTATCTCGGTCTAAAGGTTTCCGGCACCTTGGGTGTTCTTCTCAAAGCCCGCAAGCTTGGACTGCTTGGTTCATTTCGGGGCGCCGCGCAGCTTATGCAGGCGCAGGGCATCTTCTACAACTCGGCGCTGATTGATCGTATGGCGGCAACCGTTGAGGAATAGAGGCTGCACCGGTGCTCAGACAGCCGCCTCAAGGAACTGGCGCAGAGCGAGGATCTGGCGCGTTACGTCTTGTAGCGGGCCGCTTGTCTTGATAAGGAGAGCAACATGAATAAAATCGGTTTGGCGATGGTGTTGGCGATGTTAAGCGCATCGACTCTGGCGGATGTCAGCGTCAAGGATGCCTGGGTGCGCGGCACCGTGACGGGGCAGTCGGCCAGCGGCGCCTTCATGGAATTGAAGTCCAGTGAGGACGCCGTGCTGCTGGGTATTTCCACCCCGGTCGCGGGCGTGGCCGAACTGCATGAAATGAGCATGGACAAGGGCGTGATGAAAATGCGCGCCCTGTCGAAACTGGCATTGCCCGCCGGCAAGACGGTGACGCTCTCACCGGGCAGCTACCACCTCATGCTGATGGACCTGAAGCGGCCATTGAAGAAGGGTGAGACCGTGCCGTTGACGCTCAAGCTCGAGGGCAAGGACAAGAAACTCAGCACGCTCGAAGTCAAAGCCGAAGTGCGCGATCTGACTGCGATGCCGGGGATGGAACACCAGCACTAAGCGACTATGAGGACTTCACCAGATATGCAGCCGCGCCCGCTCAGGTCGACTGACGCCAGCTACAGCGACAAAAAACTGCGCATCCGCTCGACCTCGGCATCAAGCGCCGAGCGATACCCCGGGCCGCGTGGCGCTTGGCCCGCAACGTAGCCGGTGACGACGTCGAGCCCGCCGTCGCCTGCGGAGACGTTGGCCCAGCCGAGTACCGTGTCGCGCCACAGCAGCGGCAGCGCGTAGTAACCGCGCACGCGCTTGGGCGCGGGCGTGTATGCCTCGAAGCGGTAGGCCCATCCCCAGAGTAATTCGAAACGCCGGCGATCCCAGACGACAGGGTCGAACGGGGCAAGCAAGCGCACTGCGTCGTCGGTTTCGTGTTGCCTCAAACCCGGGTTTTCGCCTGCGGGCCAATACCACACGACGCCGTCGACCAGCGCATTCGGCAGCCGCGCCTTGGCCCGCGCCAGCGCTGCTGCGCGCAGATGCGCCCATTGCGGCACACCGCCGCGCAAGCGGCCCACCAGCTCGCCCAGGCTGCGCTCCGGCAGCGGCGCGTACTTCTGCACCACCACGTCGACCAGCGCGTCCAGCGCTGCGGTCACATCGAGCGCCGTTGGCAGCGGCTCGCGCGGCGCGTACAAGCGCACACCGCCCTCGCGCCGCGCAATCCGCACCAGGCCGCGGTAGTGCATGGCGTCGAGCAACTGCGTGCTGGCGTTGCTCGAGCCGCCGAACCAGTTGCGCACTTTGCCGTGTGAAAAATGCACGTCAACCTGGCGCGGGTGTACAACGCCGTGTTCGCGGATGAAGTCGAGCACCGCCCGCGCCTCTACCCAACGCGCTTTGCTCCATGCCGTTTGCGGCGTGCGCGGGTGCATCAGGTGGTGCGTCGCGCGCGGCAGGAAACCGTAGTTGATGAAAAAATCTTCTTCGATTGCCAGCTTGGGGTAGCGCCGCTCGAGATCACCGGCCTTGTAGCCGTTGACCCGATGGCGCAGCGTCAAGTCCTGGGCGCGCGCCGGCGCGCGGATCGGGTCGGCCTGCACGAAGCCAAGCCTGGCGATGGCGCGCGCCAGGCTCGTCGGTTTGAACAGGCTGCGCGCGATGGCGTAGCGGCGCAGACGCTCCAGGGTCAGGCCAGCAGCCATGGTTCGCTTGAGGCGTCGATGACAAGCACAGATGGCGAATCCATCGTCGAATGTAGTCGGAGTAGTTTGATCAAAGTGAGTGCTTTCGATAGTCAGGAGTCAGCCTGGGGCCGGATTCTCCAGCAGCGCCCGCCAGGAAAATACGCGACCGCCATCGCATTCGAAAGAGCGGTCACCACCGTGGATGATCCAGGGGTCCAGCGCCGCATCGCCGGCGAATGCTTTCCAGCGCTTCGCGGCATCCAGCCAGTCATGGGAAAAAGTCATTCCGGACTTGATTTCAACCGGCTGCAAACGGTCTCCCGTCTCAAACAGCAGGTCGATTTCGTGGCCGACGTTATCACGCCAGAAATACAACTCGGCAGGTTGGCCGGCGTTGTGGCGCTGCTTGATGAACTCGCCAACCACGAAAGTTTCGAACAACGCGCCACGCATGGCGTGTGTGGCAATTGCGCGGGGCTGTCGAATCCCCAGCAGCCAGGCGGCCAGACCCACATCGAGAAAATACAGCTTGGGCGTCTTGACCAGGCGCTTGCCGAAGTTGCGGTGATACGGAGGCAGCAGGCGCACGATGTAACTGGCTTCAAGTACCGTAAGCCACTCCCGTGCGGTAACGTGACTGATGCCGCAGTCCGCCGCGAGCGACGAAAGATTCAACAACTGCCCGCTGCGCGCCGCACACATTTTCAGAAAGCGCTGGAACAGGCCAAGCTGGCGCACCGCCAGCAACTGGCGGACATCGCGCTCAACATAGGTGGCGGCGTAGTTGGGAAACCAGTCTGCGGGTGAAACGTTACGGTCGTAGAGCGCCGGATAGGCGCCCTGCCACAACGCGCTATCGACACTGGCCGGCGCTTTTCCAACCCCCGCCAGTTCCGATTGGGAGAAGGGCAGCAGATGCACCAGTCCGACGCGGCCAGCGAGGGACTGGGTTATCTTCGACATCAGTCCAAACTGTTGTGAGCCGGTGAGCACGAAATCGCCCATGCGGCGACGCTCGTCCACCCAGCCCTGCAAATATGCAAACAGTTCGGGACAACGCTGAACTTCGTCAATGACGGCGCCAGCGGGGTAGTCGGCCAGAAAACGGCGCGTATCAGTGGCCGCGTAAGCCAGGTGATCGGCATTTTCCAGGCTGACATAGGGTTTGCCCGGAAAAGCGGCGCGCGCCAGCGTGGTCTTGCCCGACTGGCGCGGCCCGGTCAGCGCGACAATGGGGAAGCCGCGCGCCAGGCGCAGAAGAGTAGCGAGGGCAGTGCGGGGTACCATGGCCGTATCTTACAGATTTAAGTATGAAACTTCAATCTGTAAGTTAAGACCCTGATCACTCCCCGCTGTCCTTGATCTGTAGTGGCCCGGTACCGCTGTAGCGATCCAGCGCGAGGTAGATTACCGGCGTGATGTAGAGCGTGATGATCTGCGAGAACAGCAAGCCGCCGGATACCGCCAGGCCCAGCGGCTGGCGCAGCTCGGCGCCGGCGCCCAGGCCCAGGGCGATGGGCAGCGAGCCCATCAGCGCGGCGAAGGTGGTCATCATGATCGGCCGGAAGCGCAGGATGCAGGCCTGACGGATCGCCTCGGCAGGCGGCATGCCCCGGTTGCGCTGGGCGTCGAGAGCGAAGTCGATCATCATGATGGCGTTCTTCTTGACGATGCCGATCAGCATCAGGATGCCGATGGTGGCGATCAGCGTCAGTTCCATGTTGAACAGACGCAAGGTCAGCAACGCCCCCACCGCAGCCGAGGGTAGCCCGGCGAGTATGGTCAGCGGATGGATGTAGCTTTCGTAGAGCACGCCCAGCAACACGTAGATGACCAGTAGCGCGATCACCAGCAGGATCGCCTGACCCGATTGGCTGTCCTTGAATACGGCGGCGTCGCCGCCGTAACTGGTAATGACGCTGGCCGGCATCTTGATTTCTTCCTTGTAGCGGTCGATTTTCGCAGCAGCGTCGCCGAGCGGCACGTCGGGCGCGAGATTGAAGGACAAGGTGACGGCCTGTAACTGGCCCTGGTGGTTGATCGCAGTGGGGCCGACGGTGCGGCGCACGGTGGCGAAGCTGGATAATGGCACCAGGTTGCCGGCGCGGCTGCGCACTGAAATTTTGTCGAACGCCGCTTCGTCGCGCTTGAACGGTTCGGCGAGTTCGAGAATCACCTGGTAGCTGTTGCTGCTGGTGTAGATGGTCGACACCTGGCGCTCGCCGAAGGCATCGTACAGCGTGCTGCGCAGCGCGTCGATTTGCACGCCGAGCAGATTGGCTTTGTCGCGGTCGATGTCCAGCGTTGCCTGCAAGCCTTTTACCTGCGAGTCGCTGTTAACATCGCGGAAAGCCGGGTCGCTGCGCATGTGTTCCATCAAGCGGGTTGCCCAGTCGTTGAGTTCGTCGGCGCGCACGCTTTGCAGGACGTACTGGTAGCGGCTCTTGCTGATCTTGCCGCCGAGCTGGAGGTTTTGCACCGGCTGCATGTAGACGGCGATGCCTGGCACCGCACGAAATTTTTTGCGCAGGCCTTCCAGCACGGCGCTCATGCTGGGACGCTCGCCCTGCGGCTTGAGGTTGATGAACATTCTGCCGCTGTTCTGCGTTGAACCGATGAAGCCGATGACGGATGCGGCATTGGTCACGCTGGGATCGGCGCGGACAATGTCCATGATCCGGTTTTGCTTGTCGAGCATGGCGTAGAAGGAAATATCATCCGCCGCTTCGGTGGTTACCCTGATCTGGCCGATGTCTTCTTCCGGAAAGAAACCTTTGGGTATGGTGACGAACAGCCAGGCGGTGGCGACCAAAGTGAACAGGGCAACCAGCAACACGCTGCGCCGGTGCTGCAAGGCCCAGTCGAGCGTTCCGGTGTAGCGGCGCAGCAGGGCGGAAAACAGCCGCTCGAAAGCGCGGCTGACGGGATTGTTCGACGTGGCGGAGTGTTCAGACAGATAACGACCGCACAGCATTGGCACCAGGGTCAGCGACACCAGCGCCGAGACCAGCACCGCCAGTGAAACTACGACCGCGAATTCGCGGAACAGCAGGCCGATCACGCCCGGCATGAAAAAAATCGGGATGAACACGGCGACCAGCGAGATCGAAATCGACAGGATGGTGAAGCTCATCTCGCGCGAACCGGTCAGAGCCGCCTGGAGCGGCGGCATCCCCGCCTCGATGTGGCGGACGATGTTTTCCAGCATGACAATGGCGTCATCCACCACCAGGCCGACCGCCAGCGTGATGCCCAGCAGCGAGATGTTGTCGAGGCTGTAGCCGAGCGCGTAGAACAGCGACAGCGCGCCGACCAGGGAGACCGGCAACGACAGGGCGGGGATCACGGTGGCCGCCAGCCGGCGCAGGAACAGGAAGATCACCAGCACCACCAGGATCACGGTGATCGACAGGGTGATATTGACGTCATGCAGCGCGTTGCGGATCGAGACCGAGCGGTCGTTGAGCAGGTTGACGCTGATCGAATCCGGCAATTGCGCCTGGAAGCGCGGCAGCATGTTGCGAATGGCATTCACCACCGCCACCGTGTTGGCGTTGGGCTGCCGCAACACCGCCAGCACGATGGCGCGTTCATCGTTGTAGCGGTTGGCGCTGCGGATCGACTCGACGCTGTCTTCCACCGTGGCGACATCGCGTAACCGCACCGGCGCGTTGTTGCGGCTGGCAATGATGAGACCGGAAAATTCGGCGGCGTTGCGCAACTGGCGATTGGCCTCGATGGTGAGCATCTGCTGCGGCCCGTCGAGCACGCCGACCGGCGTATTGGCGTTGGCGGCGTGCAGCGCAGCCATCAGTTCATCGAGCGAAATATTCCTCGCAGTGAGCAGGTCCGGATTGACTTTTACCCGCACCGCATAACGCTTCTTGCCGTACACCGCCACCTGGGCGACGCCGTCGAGCGTGGACAGGCTGGGAGAAATCAGGTTTTCCGCATAGTCGTTCAACTCGGCGAGGCTCAATGAAGGCGAGGTGAGCGCCATCAACAGCACCGGCGCATCCGCCGGGTTGACCTTGCGGTAGGACGGCGGCGAAGTCATTTCGACGGGCAGCGAACGCTGCGCGCTCAGCAGGGCGGCCTGGACATCGACCGCCGCCGCATCGATGTCACGATCTGCGGCAAACTCCAGAGTCACCGAAGTATTGCCGGTGGTGTTGGAGGAACTGATGAGATTGAGGCCGCTGATGGTGGAAAATTGTTTTTCCAGCGGCAGCGCCACCGAGGCGGCCATGGTCTCAGGGCTGGCACCGGGCAGGCTGGCGCTGACATTGATGATCGGCGTGTTGTAGCTGGGCAGCGCCGCCACCGGAATTTTTTGATAAGCCACCAGGCCGGCCACCACGATGGCGACACTGAGCAGCACGGTCATCACCGGCCGCCGGATGCACAGTTCCGAAAGCGTCATGGCGATTGCGGGCTGGGCTTCCGGGCGCCGGGGGTACTCGCCGCACCGCCCGCTTCACGCACCCGCACGCCGGGACGCAGATTCTGGGCGCCATCGATCACCAGCCGTTCACCGCTTTCCATCCCCTTGACCGCCGCCTGGGTGGCGAAGTTGTGGAGTATCTCGATCTTGCGCCGCTGCACCGTGTTGTCGGCGGAAACCGTGTAGACGTGGGCGCCGTCGACTGCATTCACCACCGCAGTCAACGGGATCGTCACGACATCCTTCAACTCCCGCAGCGCGATGCGGATGCCGACAGTAGCGCCGGGCCACAGCGCCTGGTCGGGATTGGCAAACTGCCCCTTGACGCGGATGGTTCCACTCTGGGTATCGACCGCATTGTCGATGAAGCTCAAGCGACCCTCGCGCCGCCAGTCGCTGTCGGGCCGGGTGGCGGCGATAGTGACGGCGTCGGTTTTGGCAGCCGCCAGCAGGCGCGCCAGTTCCCGCTCAGGCAGTGTAAAGCTGACGGAGATCGGGTCGAGTTGGGTGACCGTGGTCAGTGCGGCTGCGTTCGGCTGTACCAGGCTGCCCGGATAAACATTGATGGCGCCGATCCGGCCGGCAACCGGGCTGCGCAGGGTATCCAGGCTGAGCGCAACACGCGCCCCCTCGAGCGCCGCCTGATCCGCGCCGAGCGTTGCCTGTTGCGCCTCCAGTTGGCTCTGCAGGGTGTCGACGGCGCTTTGAGAGAGGAAGTTTTTTTGCCGTAATTCCCGGCCACGCGCGAACTGGCGCTGCAAATCCGCCAGCGCCGCCCGGTCCTTGGCGAGCAGCGCTTCGGCTTTCAGTAAATTGGCATGGTCGGCACGCGCATCAAGGGTAAATAATATTTCCCCGGCCTTGACGAACTGCCCCTCCTTGATAGGTACCCGGGCAATCAGGTTGCTGACTTGCGGGCGGATCTCCACGCTGTTCAGCGAAGCTGCAAAGCCGCTGGCCTCAAGCACCACCGGCAAGGTTAGCCGCTGCACCAACTGGGTGGTGACGGCAATTTCACTACGCGCGCCCTGTGTTTTCCCGCTTGCCGCTGGCTGGAGATGCTGGCTGTTCCAGACAGCCCAGCCGCCGGTTGCAATTGCCAGTGAGACTGCGGAGATGATTAGAGTTTTTCGTTGCATCGGTTTACGCAGGACGGCTCAGGGAAGTATCGTTTCCAGGGCGAATAATTGCGCCACTTCTTCGCGCTGCCGAACCAGGTGGGTGGTTCCCTGGTCGACCATCACTTCCGCCGCGCGTGGCCGGGAGTTGTAATTTGAACTCATGGCCATGCCGTAAGCACCCGCCGACATCACCGCCAGAAGATCGCCTTCGCGCAGCGACAGGCTGCGGTCGTGGCCGAGAAAGTCGCCGCTCTCGCAGATCGGGCCGACGATCTCGTAGATGCGCTCGGCGCCGGTGTTGCGGCGGACCGGCAGAATATCGTGCCAAGCGCTATAGAGTGCCGGACGCAGCAGGTCGTTCATGGCTGCGTCGACGACGGCAAAATTTTTCTCCGCGCTGTGCTTGAGTACCTCAATACGGGTCAACAGCAGGCCGGCATTGCCGACTAGCGAACGGCCTGGTTCGAGCATCAAGGTTTCTTTGCGCCCCTCCAGCAGGGCCAGCGTTGGCGCCAGGTATTCGGCGATGCTGGGCATTGCTTCGTCACGGCTGCGGATGCCCATGCCGCCGCCCAAGTCGAGGTGGGCCAGCGGCATGCCTTCCGCCGCCAGGGTGTCAGCCAGGCCGAGGATTTTTTGTGCCGCCTGCGCCGCCGGCGCCGGGTCGAGCAGTTCCGAACCGATGTGGCAGTCGATGCCGCGGATCGCCAGATGCGGCAGCGCTTGCGCTTGCCGATAGAGCGGCAGCGCCTGCTCGAAAGGCACGCCGAATTTGCTGCTCTTCAGGCCGGTGGCGATATAGGGATGGGTTTTCGGATCGACATCCGGATTGACGCGGATGGAAATGGGTGCGGTGACGCCAAGCTCGCCGGCAATCTGGTTGAGGCTTGCCAGTTCGCTGGCCGATTCGACGTTAAAGCAGTGTATCCCCACCTGCAATGCGGTACGCAGCTCGGCGCGGGTCTTGCCGACGCCGGAGAACAGCACCTTGGCGGGATCGCCGCCAGCGGCGATGACGCGGGCCAGCTCGCCGCCCGAAACGATATCGAAGCCGGCGCCCAGGCGCGCAAACAGGTTGAGAATGGCCAGGCTGGAATTGGCCTTGACGGCATAGCAAATCAACGCCTTGCGCTCGCCGAGTGCGGCGCGATAGGCCTGGTAAGCGGCGGTCAGCGCGGCGCGCGAGTAAACAAAACAAGGCGTACCGTATTGTTCGGCAATCTGCGACAGCGGCACATGTTCGGCGCAGAGCTGTTCCTGGCGATAGTCAAAAGCGGTCATCTAGCGCTTCCCGTCGCAGTGTTATCATCACTCGGCGTGCCGAGTACGGGCGATTTGACCGCGCCAGGAGGCAGCAGCAAAGGCGTTTTGGTGCCGCAGCCAGCGAGTGTGGCAAGTGCGGCAAGACTGGAAATCAATAGAAGCAGGCGCATGACACGAGGGAATATGGAAAAATTTAATCCTAACACAAGGACAAGGGGTAACCTGGAGTCGCCGCATGGATGAGCGCGAATTCAACACCTTTGCCGACGCCATGCTGGCGCGCATCGAGCGGGCGCTGGAGAGCAGCGCCGCCGATCTCGACTTCGAGATCAAGCCGGGCGGCGTGATCGAGCTGGAATTCGATCATGGCGGCGGCAGCAAAATCATCATCAACCGCCACACCGCCGCGCGTGAAATCTGGATCGCGGCGAAATCCGGGGGGTATCACTTCAAGGCGGATTCGTCCGATCCGCTGCGCTGGCTCGGCACGCGCGACGGCGTTGATCTTGCGGTGGCGTTATCGCGTTGTATCAGTGAGCAGGCCGGGGTCGTCGTGAAACTCGACATTTAGCGGCGAACCTCTGCCTGGCACTGCTTACGGAGTTCCCGGGGTTCCCGGCGGCGGCGCAGTCGCAGGCGCAGGCGCTGGAGCGGGTTCTGCACGTTCGAGTTCCGGCAGGTATTCCTTGTAGATATATTCCGTGGCGGGAGATTTGCCGGAAGGATCGGTGGCGGTGACGGCGACCAGGCCATCAGGTTTTTCCATGAAGCTTTCCGGCACGCCTTGCAGCGCTTTCTCCATGTAGCCGATCCACATCGGCAGGGCGGCCTTGGCGCCGGTTTCGCCTGCACCCAGCCGCTTGGGCTGATCGTAGCCGATCCACGAGATGCCGACCACGGTCGGCTGGTAGCCGCAAAACCAGGCGTCTTTTTCCTCGTTGGTGGTGCCGGTTTTGCCGGCCAGATCGTAGCGCTTCAGCACCATGGCTTTGGTGGCGGTGCCGCGGCGGATTACATCGTGCATCATGCTGTCCATCAGATAGGCATTGCGCGCATCGAGCACCCGCAAGGCCTCGTCACCGGCCACCGCCGGTTGGGTTTCGGCCAGCACATCGCCCTTGGCGTCGAGTATTTTGCTGACCACATAGGGCGCGATCTTGTAGCCGCCGTTGGCGAATACCGAGTAGCCGGTCAGCTGCTGCCAGGGCGTAACCGAGCCGGCGCCCAGCACCATGGTGAGATACGGCGGGTGCTTGTCGGCATCGAAACCGAAGCGGGTTATATAGTCCTGGGCGTATTGGGTGCCGATGGATTTCAGCAAGCGGATCGACACCATGTTTTTCGACTTTGCCAGCGCGGTGCGTATCGACATCGGGCCTTCGTACTTGCCGTCGTAGTTTTTCGGTTCCCATTCCTTGCTGCCAGTTTCCGCCGCTGAAATGACAATGGGTTCGTCGGGGAGCACCGAAGCGGGCGTATAGCCTTTTTCCAGTGCCGCCGAATAGATGAACGGCTTGAAGCTGGAACCCGGTTGACGCCAGGCCTGCGTCACATGATTGAACTTGTTGTGGTTGAAATCGAAACCGCCGACCAGGGCGCGCACAGCGCCGTCGATGGGGCTGGCGGCGACGAAAGCCGCCTCGGCCTCGGGTAGCTGGGTGATCTGCCATTGCCGCTTGTCATCCTTGAACAGCCGCACCACCGCGCCGCGCTGCAGCCGTTTGTTGGCGGGGGCCTTGTCGTCGAGCATGCGGGCGGCAAATTTCAGGCCGTCGCCGGTAACATTGACGATCTCGCCGCCGCGCAGGTAAACGCGGACTTGCCTGGGGTCGTCGGCGAGGACGATGCCGGCCAGCAGATCATCCGAATCGTCGTAGTCCCCCAGAGCTTCCTCCAGCTCCTCATCCTGATCGGAGTGAACATCCTTCAAGTCGACGTAAGCCTCTGCGCCGCGGTAGCCGTGACGATGATCGTAGTCGATGACCCCTTTGCGCAGGCTGTTGTATGCCGCCTCCTGGTCCGCCAGGGTGATGGTAGTGATGACGCGCAAGCCCTTGCTGTAGGTATCGTCCTGAAATTGTTCGTAGGCAATCTGGCGCGCCATTTCGGCGACGTACTCGGCGTGCACGCCGAAATCGTTGGCGTCATGCTTGACTGTCAGCGGCTGTTTTTGCGCCTCGGCGAGTTGTGTGTCATCGATCACGCCCAGTTCATGCATGCGCCGCAACACATACATCTGGCGCTGCTTGGCGCGTTTGGGATTGGCCACCGGGTTGTAGGCCGAGGGCGCCTTGGGCAGGCCGGCCAGCATCGCCGCCTCGGCGATATTGAGTTCCTTCAGGGTTTTGCCAAAATAGATTTGCGCCGCGGAGGCGAAGCCATAGGCGCGCTGTCCGAGATAAAGCTGGTTGATATAAATTTGCAGGATCTCGTTCTTCGACAGATTGTGCTCGATCTTGAAAGCCAGCAAAGCCTCGTAAATTTTGCGAGTCCAGGTTTTTTCACTGGTGAGGAAGAAATTGCGCGCCACCTGCATGGTGATGGTTGAGGAACCCTGGCGTTTGCTGCCGGCAAGAAAGTTGGCGTACGCCGCCCGCAGCACCCCCATGGTATCGACGCCGCCGTGCTGGTAGAACCGCTCATCCTCGGCGGCGAGGATGGCCTGCTTCATGATGTTCGGCACCTCTTCGATGCGTACCAGGGCGCGGCGTTCTTCGCCGAACTCGCCGATCAGATGGCCGTCGGCGGTGTAGACGCGCAGCGGGATTTTCGGCTGATAATCAGTCAGCGCCTCCAGCGAAGGCAGTTGCGGGTAGGCGAGAATAACCACGATGCCAACCAGGGCAGCCGCCGCGAGCGCGGCGCCGACGATCAGCAGGACGGGGTACAGGAACCAGCGGAGGGCAGCGGGCAAAGAAAAACTCGACTATGAGGATACAGCGGGCCATTATATGCCGGGCTCGAAAGAATCCCGCTAAAGATCGGGAATAGCATGGCCGTTGTTAGATAAGTCACACAATACAAAAGAAAATTCTTTACACGTACCATAGTTGCTGCTAGCATTTAATGTAAATTATCCGTATAGCCTCTATATATAAGATTTTAAAAGGATATATTCTTGCAAATTGACTTGTCCATCTTCAATCCGAAAGCGCGTCCGCTGATTGGTCTGGACATCACTTCGTCCTCGATCAAGATGGTGGAGCTGTCGGATGCCGGCAAGGGAATTTATTGCATCGAACGCTATGTGATCGAGCCTTTGCCGCGCGACGCTGTGGTGGATGGCAATATTGCCAATCTAGAACTGGTATCGGAAACCCTGGGGCGGGCGTGGAAACGGCTCGGTTCATCCACCAGGAATGTAGCCCTGGCGCTGCCGACGGCAGCCGTGATTACCAAAAAAATTATTGTTGCGGCAGGTTTGCGTGAACAGGAACTGGAGCTTCAGGTTGAGTCGGAAGCCAATCAATACATCCCCTTTGCCCTGGAGGAAGTGAATCTGGATTTCCAGGTGATCGGCCCGGCGCCGTCAGGCCCGGATGAGGTGGAGTTGCTGATCGCCGCTTCGCGCAAGGAAAAAGTCGAAGACCGCGTCGCCTGCGCGGAAGCCGCCGGCTTGAAGCCGGTGGTGATGGATGTCGAGTCTTATGCGGCGCAAGCCGCTTTCGAACTGGTCGAAACACAGTTGCCTGATGGCGGCAGGGACCGCCTGGTGGCGATGGTGGATATCGGCGCCAATGTGATGAATGTGACAGTGCTGCGCAATGATCAATCCATCTACACCCGCGAGCAGGCCTTTGGCGGCGGCCAACTGACGCAGGACATCATGCGTACCTACGGCATGAGCGTCGAGGAGGCGGAAACAGCGAAACGCAATAACGCCTTGCCGGAGAACTATGAAGCCGAACTGCTGCGGCCTTTCATGGACAACCTGGCTCTGGAAGTGTCGCGCGCACTACAGTTTTTCTTTACCTCCACCCAGTACAGCCAGATCGATCACATCGTGCTGTCGGGCGGCTGCGCCGTGATCCCCGGCATGGACGAAACAGTAAAAACGCGCACTCAGGTGGATACGCAGATCGCCAATCCCTTCGTTAATATGACGACATCTTCGCGGATTCGACCCAAGCAGTTGCTGATCGACGCGCCGTCGCTGCTGGTGGCGTGCGGCCTGGCCTTGCGGAGGTTCGATCAGTGATACGCATCAACCTGCTCCCCCATCGTGAGGAAAAGCGCAAGGCGCGGCGCCAGCAGTTTTATGCGGTGTCCGGGTTGATCGCGTTATTGGCGGGGCTGATCTGGTTTCTCGGCTACGGCGTCATCAACCGCTACATCGGCGCACAGGACAATGCAAATTCCTTTCTCAAGATGGAAATTTCCGGCCTTGACAAGGACATTGAGGAGATCAAGCGCCTCAAGGAGCAGACCGATTCGCTGCTGTCGCGCAAGCGCATCATCGAATCGTTGCAGGCGAACCGGGCGGAGACCGTGCATTTCTTCAATGAAATGACGCGCCAGGTGCCGGACGGCATTTACCTGAAAAGCGTCAAGCAAACCCAGGACAAGATCAACATCATCGGCTATGCCCAATCCAACTCGCGCATCTCGGTGCTGATGCGCAACCTCGAAGCGTCGCCGTTGCTGGAGCGTCCGGACCTGGTGGAAATCAAAGCCGCGAATGTCGGCAACCGCCGCCTCAACGAATTCAACTTGAACGTTTTCATTACCCGCCAGACCACGGAAGACGGCAAGATGGGTAAAGGCCCAGGCCCTGCTGCGGGCGCGGCGGCGAAGGACAAGAAACCATGAAAGCCCCCGCGCTGCCCAAGCTGAAGCTGCCGGCCTTCGATTTTCAGGCGATGCAGGAGGAGTTCAAGTCTCTTGATCCGAAAGATCCTGGCCTGTGGCCGCTGTTGCCGCGTATCGTGACCCTGGTGGGGTTGATGGTCGCGTTGTTGGTCAGCGCCTGGTGGTTCGGCTGGAATCCCCAGCTTGACGAACTGGAGGCCAAGCGCCTGCAGGAAACCAAGCTCAAGGAAGAGTGGCTGGACAAAAAGAAGCAGGCAGTCAATCTCGACGAATACCGCAAACAACTGGTGGAGATTGACCGCTCCTTCGGCGCGCTGCTCAGACAATTGCCCAACAAGGCCGAGATGGGCGGCTTGCTGGTGGATATCAACCAGGCCGGCGTCGGACGCGGCTTGCAGTTCGACCTGTTCAAGCCCGGTAATGAGGTGACCAAGGACTTTTATGCGGAGTTGCCGATCACCATCAAGCTGCTCGGAAATTATCATGATCTGGGTGGGTTTACCGGCGATATCGCCAAGCTTCCGCGTATTGTCACACTTAATGACATTGACATTGTGACGGGCAAGGATGGCGGACTGGTAATGACGACGGTGGTGAAAACCTTCCGTTACCTGGACGCGGAAGAAATGTCCCAGCAGAAGAAGGCCAAGGCTGCGCAAACCAAAGGCGTCAAAAAATGAAGCGGATCGCGCCGCTTCTGGCTGTTCTGGCCGCCCTTGTGCTCAGCGCCTGCGACGGCGAGGATCATCAGAGCATACGTCAGTGGATGAAAGAGACCACCCAGGGAATGAAGGGGCGGGTGCCGCCGCTGCCCGAGATCAAGCCTTTTCCCATCGTGGCCTACGATGCGGGCGACCTGAAGGATCCCTTCAATCCCGCAAAAATCGAGACGGAAAGAAAGTCCAGGACAAGTGGCGGCGGCATCAAGCCGGACTTTGATCGCTTCAAGGAGCCGCTGGAAGCTTACCCGCTGGACGCGCTGAAAATGGTCGGACTGATCCAGAAGGGAAAAATGTTGAATGCGGTGATCCAGGCGGATAAATCGGTATTCCTCGTCAAGATAGGCAGTTACATGGGGCAGAACTTCGGCATGGTCGTCAACATCACCGAGTCGGAGCTGCAACTCAAAGAGTTGGTGCAGGACCCCGTCGGCGACTGGGAAGAACGCACCAGCACGCTACAGTTGCAGGAACAGGAGGCAAAGAAATGAATCCCTTGAAAAAAATCCGGCGCCAGGCGGCGCTGCTGGTAACGATCGCCATATGCTGCCTGGCGGCGAGCGCGTCAGCCCAGCAGGGTGCGCCAGCGGCGGCATCGAACAGCATAGAAACGCTACAGGTGAGCCAGCAGGGCGGCATCACCATCGTCAAGCTGACGCTCAAGCAGGCGCTGACGACTCAGCCCGCCAGTTTCAGCATCGCCAGCCCGGCGCGTGTCGCTTTCGATTTTCCCGCCACCAGCAATGGTCTGGGGCGCAACGTGCAGCAGGTGAACCAGGGAGAATTGCGCAGTATCAATATCGTGCAGGTAGGTGACCGCACCCGCCTGGTGTTGAATCTGAACCAGTTGGCGACCTATGAAACGCGCCTCGAAGGCGCGGCGATGGTGATCAGTTTTGCGCCCAAGGAGGCGGTGGCGTCGGGCGCGGTGCCGATGGTGTCGCATTTTGCCGCGAGCAAGCCGCAGGATGCTGCGCAGAGCGTGCGCGACATCAACTTCCGCCGGGGCAAGGGCGGCGAGGCGCGGATTACGGTGGATCTCTCCGACCCCAATGTAGGGATCGACATACACAAGCAGGGTTCGGATCTGGTGGTGGATTTCCGCAAGACGAGCTTGCCCGACAACCTGAACCGGCGTCTTGATGTGACCGACTTCGCTACGCCGGTGAGTAACATCACCACCCGTGCGCAGGGCGAGAACGTGCGCATGGTCATCAGCCCGCACGGCCTCTGGGAGCACAATGCTTACCAGAGCGACAACCAGTTCGTCATCGAAGTGCGGCCCGTTGTCGAGAGTCCCAACAAACTGGTGCAGGATTCGGGCGCCGGCGGACACGGCGAGAAATTGTCGCTGAACTTCCAGAACATCGACGTGCGCGCGGTGCTGCAGGTAATCGCCGACTTCACCAATTTCAACATCATCACCAGCGATACGGTCAGCGGCAATGTGACTTTGCGCCTGAAAGACGTGCCGTGGGACCAGGCGCTCGACATCATTCTCCAGGCCAAGGGACTGGGAATGCGCAAGACCGGCAACGTGATCTGGATCGCACCGCAAGATGAAATCGCCATCCGCGATGAGCATCAATCCAAATCGCGCCTGGCGCAAAGCGTTTCCGAACCCATCGAGATGCGGACCTTCCAGCCGAATTACGCCAAGGCTGAGGATGTGCTGAAACTCATCACCGGCGAGCAATCCAAAACCTCGTCCAGCGTGGCGATAGGCGGCGCCCCAGGCGCGCCGGGCGCGCCGCCCGCACCCGCGCCGGCTTCAACCGGTGAAAAGGGCAATTACCTGTCGCCTTCCGGCGTCGCCACCGTGGATGCGCGAACCAACCAGTTGTTCGTTACCGATTTTCCCGCTTATCTGGAGCGCGTCAGGAAGCTGATCGCCCTGGTCGACAAGCCGGTCAAGCAAGTATTGATCGAAGCGCGGGTGGTCAGTGCGGAAGATAATTTCGGACGCAGCCTGGGCGTGCGGCTCGGTTTCAACGATCTGAGGTCGACGATTCCCGGCGCCGGTGTCGGCTCCCGCCTGCCCGGTACCTCGACGACTTTCGGCACAGTAGGCGGCAGCCTGGAAGGCGTGTTCTCCTTGACCGGACAGAATACCGGCGGCGGAGTCGCTGCCGGCACCCCGCCCTCGGTATCGCAGGCCACCTTTGTCAATTTACCGGCAACCGGGCAGGGCGGCGCAGCGCCCAGCACTATTGCGGTGAGCTTGTTCAAGTCCGGATTAGCCAGCTTCATCAACCTTGAACTGCAGGCGGCGGAAACCGATGGCCGGGTGAAGAGCATTGCCAGTCCGCGGGTAGTCACGGCCGACGGCAAGCAAGCCGAAATTGCCCAGGGCGTGGAGATTCCGTACACCATCCAGAGCATCAACGGCCCCAGCACGGCCTTCCGGCAGGCGGTGCTGAAGTTGTCGGTGACGCCGCAAATTACTTCGGACGGTACGGTGATCCTGGACCTGGACATCACCCAGGATACCGTCGGCAGTATTTATGTGGCCGGTGTTTCCATCAATAAAAAATACATCAAGACCCGCGTCTCGGTGGAGAACAGCGGTACGGTGGTGCTCGGTGGTATTTTTGAACAGGCCGAACAGGAGACCACCAACAAGGTGCCGCTGCTGGGCGATCTGCCGGTGGTGGGCAACTTGTTCAAATCCAACACCCGGACCAAATCCAGAAAAGAACTGCTGGTGTTCATCACACCGAGAATTATCGACGAACAAATTCAGGCAGGGATCAGGTAAGCAACCTTCGATAGGGATGGCCATGTTGACCACAAAATTACAAATTTTCCGCATCGCTGCGGTATTGACGGCCACGCTGGGGCTGGCGGCTTGCGGCGGTGGCGGCGGCGCACCAGGGTCCGGCTCGGGTGGCGTTCCTCCCGGCGGCACCCCGCCGCCGACCACAACCTCGGCAGTGACACTGACGATGACCACGCCTGCCGGCGCCGCCACCAACACATTGACTTCCGGCACGCAGGCGAACATCTCGGCCACAGTCAAGGATGCCGCCGGCAAGCCGGTTGCGGGGGCAGTCGTTACATTTACCGCTGATCCCGCGTTCGTGGTGTTTACACCGGTTTCCGGCACCGCCCTGACCGGCGCCAACGGCGTCGCCAGCGTGTCGATCAATGCCGCCAGTCTCACTGCAGCAGGTGCGACGACATTGCAGGCTGCGGCGGTGTGGGCGACCGGAACGGCCACCAGCGGCCCTATGGGCATCGCGGTGGGCAGCGCCAGCGTCACCCTGGGGACGATGAGCATTGGTTCCTCCAGCATCTCCGCTTACGGGTCCACCTCGATCAGCGTTCCAGTGCTGGTGAATGGCTCGCCGGCGGCGGTGCCGATATCCGTCAGCTTTACTTCAGGCTGCGTCACCTCCGGCAAGGCCACCATCACCTCGCCAGTCACCAGCGTCAATGGCGTAGCCACCACCACCTACAAGGACAACACCTGCTCCAGCGCGCCGTCGGGGGAGACCGTGACGGCTTCCGTGGCGGGACTCTCCGCCACTTCGACGGGTACTGTCGTCGCCGCCGCGCCGGTCGCCAACAATGTCCAGTTCGTCTCGGCCACGCCCACCGTGATTGCCACCAACGGCACCGGCGCGGCATCGCTGCCGCAAAGCGCGCTGGTCAAGTTCAGGGTGGTCGACGCCACCAACAACGGCGTGGCCGGAAAACTGGTGAATTTTTCCCTGACGCCGGTATCAACCACCAGCGCCGTGACGCTCTCCTCGACCAGCCAGACCAGCGATGCGGCAGGCGAAGTCACTGTTTCCGTGACTTCCGGCCCGGTACCCACGCCGGTTTGGGTGGTGGCTGTGCTCGCCTCGAATCCGGCAATTACCAGTCAGTCGAACGCGTTGTCGATTACCACCGGATTGCCCACGCAGAATTTTTTCTCGTTAAGCATCAGTACCCACAATATCAACGGCTGGTCCTACGACGGGACGTCTACCACCTTGACGGTGATCGCTTCTGACCGCCTGGGCAATCCGGCACCCGACGGCACTGTCATCAATTTCGTCAGCGAAGGCGGCCAGATACAAGGCGGTACATCCGGTCTGGGAACCTGTTTGACGGTGGCGGGAACCTGTTCAGTGACCCTGAAGAGCGCCAATTACCGTCCGAACGGGGAAACCACCAACCTGCCGCCGGCCAATCTTGCCGGGGCCGTGCAGGCGTTTGACAGTTCCGGCAATCCCATCGCCATCAACAATAACAGCGTCATCGGGCCGAACCTGTTCGTGCAGAACGGACGGGTCAGCGTGCTCGCCTACGCCCTGGGTGAAAAAAGCTTTGTCGATGCCAACGGCAACAACGTCTGGGATTCGGGCGAAACTTTCTACGATCTGGGCGATCCCTTCCTCGATTCCAACGAGAACGGCAGATGGGACAACGGCACAGCCCAGCCAGACCTGGCCGAGCAGTTCTTCAATTACCAGGCGGTTGCCAATCCGGTGGCGTGCGCTACCCAGATCACCACCACCACTCCATACGCCACGGCGCCATTGCCGGGCAGCTACTTCGACGCTCCCAGCAAGGCGAATACCTGCAGCGGCCTGATCGCTGGCGCCAATATCAAAGCCTATGTGCATCGCAGCGGGATCATTATATTTTCAGGAACCCGGCCGCAGATATCGCAGAATACTTTCAGCATGGCAGGGGCCTGCAAAGGGACGTTTGCGTTCTGGCTGATGGATGAAAATAATAACCCGATGGCCCAAGGCAGCGGACTAGCCTCCGCCAACAACAGCGTGATGTATACCCCCACCGGCAGTTCCACAAAAACTGCCGCCACCATCACTTTTGCCAATCCCACCGTGCCGGATTCGACGCATGCCGGAGGCACCTTGCATCAGTTCACCATCGATGGCGGCCCCACCTGCATGGGCGGCGGCGCGCCTGGCACGGGCTACCCGGCGGGAACCTTTAACCTGACGGTGACTGCGGCGCCGGTAAACGTCGTCAATAGCATTCAAATTACCATTAACTAATCAAAAGCAGGCCAGGGTCGAGGCGGGCATGCAAACCACGAAATCACATATCCCCCTTACCCTGGCAATGCTGGCTGCTGCGCTGGGATTGGCGGCTTGTCTGAGCGGCGGGGCGGCGGCGCCGGAAAGCAATAAAATTGTCCCAACCACGGCCACTCAGATTATTCTCGCCGCATCCCCGCCCTCGATAAAAACGGACGGCTCTAATTCGACAACGATTACGGCAAGCGTTCTGGATGCCAATAATCTGCCGATCTCCGGCCAGATCGTAAAATTCACCGCGCACAGCGGGCAGCTTGGGGCCAGTTCCGGCCCGTCAAGCGCAGCCGGAGTTGTCACCATACCTTTTTCAGCGCTTGCCACAACGGGCGGGGGCGACAGGACCAATCGCACCGAGAGCATCACCGCTACACTTGTGGGCGCTTTGGTGACAGCGCTGATCCCGATTCAGGTAAGCGGATCTGCGCTAACCTTGACTGCATCAAAATCCATCGGACAAGTTGGCGAAGCCCTGGCGTTGGCGGCGACTGCAAATGATGCGGGGTCTGTTGGAGTAGGCTCCCAGACAGTCAAGTTCTCTATAGACAGTAAAAGCACCGGCGCTGCAAACCTCAGCGCAACCACGGCTACTACCGGTGCAAATGGCGCTACATCCCCCGTTACACTGACCGGCACCGCGCCGGGGAATGTAACCGTCAATGCCGACTGGCTCAATGCGGATGGGACCTCAACGCTCACTGCCAGCACTACCATCGCAGTAACTTCAATCGGCACCGGCTTCGCGGTTACCGCCCCCGCAACAAATCCTACGCCATTGTCTCTCTTGACGTCCAAGACAATTACAGTGAGTGTGCCGCAGTCCATTTCCGGGACAACCGTGACGCAAGTGCGCTTCGCCACCACCTTGGGCGCGTGGACCAATGGCGGCAAAATCAGTGTGGTGGCCCCGGTAGCAAGCGTGGCGTCCGAAGCCCTGACTGCGAGTACCAATTCCGGCAATGCCAATATTCAGATCGATGCGCTCGACAGTTCCGGTAATGTGCTGGCCACCCTTAACCGTGTGTTTGCTTTGTCTGCCTCGACGGGTACCCAAATCAGCCTGCAACCCAGCGTGGCGACCGTCGCCCCAAGCACCGGCGGGACAGTTAATAGCACGACCTTGACTGCCACAGTGCGCGACAACTTCTCAAATACTGTAGGCAACGTTCCGGTACTGTTCGAGATAGTCAACTCAACCGGCAGTGGCGAACAGATCAGCCCTGTAGTTGTTTACACAAACAGTAACGGCCAGGCGGCAACTACGTTTACCTCCGGCTCGGCATCAACGGTGGGCGGCTTGCAAATCAAGGCCAGCGTGGTGGGTGCGACTCCGGCGGTGGCGGATATTAAAACCATTAATGTTGCCGGCGCCAGTGTTTCAGTGACGCTCGGCCAGGCCACTGCCATCAGCTCGACGGATAATGGCACCACTTACACCTTGCCGATGTCAGTGCTGGTTGTTTCCAGCACGGGTGGCGCTGTGGCCGGGGCAACGGTGACTCTGTCGGCATTTCCGTCACACTATTACAGAGGGAAACGCGATCTCGTTTCGCCTGGGGCGTTATTTTGTTCGCCTATATATTCCTATGCCACTCAAACAGTACCCGGCATCGTAACCGCAGGATTGACATATGCGTTTCCTAACGAGGACGTGAATGAAAACGACATCCTTGATCCGGGAGAAGATTACGACCCATTTGGAGATGGCCGCGGCTTGGGTTCCATCACCCCTCCCCATGCGACGGCGGGTACTCTGCCGCCCACAGTGGTCACAAATGCAAGTGGCGTGGGAAGTTTTAACCTGACCTACCTGAAAAATTATGGAAATTGGGTAGAGACGAGAGTCCGCGCCAAAGTGGTGGTGAATGGCACAGAGTTCGTCAATGAACTCAAATTCAATCTGCCGGTTTTGAGCACGGATGCGACGCCTGTCTGTACGTTGCCCAACTCACCGTTCGGGCCATAGTTTGGTTCATCCGGTTTTTTTGGTTTCAAGGGCATTGTAATTGCTACAATCGCCCCATGCCTGCCAAGGAAAACATCTACTTCGTCGGCTTGATGGGCGCCGGCAAGACCACTGTGGGCCGACAGCTCGCCAAGCGCCTGGGACGCCGTTTTGCCGATTCGGACCATGAGATCGAATCGCGCACCGGCGTGCGGATTCCCCTGATTTTCGAGATCGAAGGCGAAGCAGGATTTCGCAGCCGCGAAGCGGCGGTGCTGGAAGCGCTGACCCGGGAGCAAGACCTGGTGCTGGCGACCGGCGGAGGCGCGGTGCTTGATGCGCGTAATCGCGCCAATTTGAAAAACAGCGGCATCGTGATCTACCTCTGCGCACAGCCCCGGCAGCTCTGGGAGCGCACGCGGCACAGCCGCAACCGGCCGCTGCTGCAAGTCGCCGATCCGCTGGCCAGGCTGCAGGAACTGTATGCGCAACGCGATCCGCTGTACCGCGAAATCGCCGACATTGTTATCGAGTGCGGCGGCGGTTTCGGCCATCTGGTGAAGCGGCTTGAACACGAGCTGAGCAGGCGTGGCGAAACTGGAAGCGGTACTGGATAAATGATGAAATCCCTCAACGTCAGCCTGGGTGAACGCGCCTATCCCATCCGCATCGGCGCAGGCCTGCTGCGCCAGTCCAGCCTGATCCTGCCGCATTTGCCCATTCCTCGCGCCGTGATTGTCACCAATGTCACGGTTGCGCCTTTGTACCTTGAAGCGCTGAGCGCGCCGTTGCGCGCTGCGGGCGCAGAGATCACAGAAATCGTTCTGCCTGATGGCGAGCAGCATAAAAACGGTGAAACGCTGAATCGCATCTTCGATACATTGCTGGCTGAGCGCTGTGACCGTTCCACTACAATCATTGCATTGGGAGGCGGAGTCGTTGGCGACCTGGCGGGTTTCGCCGCCGCCACTTATCAGCGCGGCGTGCCGTTTATCCAGATACCAACCACCCTGCTGGCGCAGGTCGACTCCTCGGTCGGCGGCAAAACCGGCATCAACCATCCGCGCGGCAAGAACATGATCGGCGCTTTCTGGCAGCCAAAACTGGTGCTCGCCGATACGGATACCCTGCACAGCTTGCCGCAGCACGAGCTGTCTGCGGGCCTGGCGGAAATTATCAAATACGGACTGATCCGCGATCTGCCATTTCTGGAATGGCTGGAAACCAGCATGGATAAGCTGCTTGCCCGGGACGGCGCAGCACTGGCGCATGCCATCGAATGCTCTTGCGCCAACAAGGCCGCAATGGTGGCTGCCGATGAGCATGAGACGGCGCAACAGGATGGTCGCGCCCTGTTGAATCTCGGCCACACTTTCGGCCATGCCATCGAAACCGGCATGGGCTATGGCGAATGGCTGCATGGCGAAGCAGTGGCGGCGGGCATGGTGATGGCGGCGGAGTTGTCGCACCGCCTCGGCTGGCTTGCCGCAGCCGATGTCTTGCGCGTCCGCCGCCTGCTGGAACGCGCCGGCCTGCCGGTGCGAGGCGCGCCGCTGGGCGTCCAGCGCTATCTGGAGTTGATGGGCCACGACAAGAAAAATGTTGCCGGCCGGTTGCGACTGGTGCTGCTCAAGCATCTCGGCGTGGCCGTTACCCATGCTGATGCGCCTGCGGCAGAGATCGCGGCAGCCATTGAGGCGTGTTGCCGTGGCTGATCTGGCAAGCTACGCCGTCAGTGCCAGCAACTCGCGCGGTCGTGTTGTCGCCGAGCCTGGCCCGGTCGAGTATGGCGAATTTCAAAGCGACCGCGACCGCATCGTTCATTCCACGGCTTTTCGCCGGCTTGAGTACAAGACCCAGGTGTTCGTCAATCACGAAGGCGACCTGTTTCGCACCCGGCTCACGCACAGTCTTGAGGTCGCGCAGATCGCCCGCAGCATTGCGCGCGCCCTGCAACTCAACGAAGATCTGGTGGAGGCCATTTCATTGGCGCACGACCTCGGCCACACGCCTTTTGGCCATGCCGGGCAGGATGCGCTGAACGATTGCATGAAAGAATACGGCGGCTTCGAGCACAACCTGCAAAGCCTGCGCACCGTCGATCAACTGGAAGAACGCTACGCCGCTTTCGATGGCCTCAACCTGTGTTTCGAGACGCGCGAGGGCATCCTCAAGCACTGCTCGCTCGCCAATGCACGCACCTTGGGCGAACTGGGCCGGCGCTTTCTGGAGAACCGCAGCCCCTCACTGGAAGCGCAGATATGCAATCTCGCCGACGCCATCGCCTACAACAACCATGACGTCGACGATGGCCTGCGCTCCGGCCTGGTGACGCTGGAGCAACTCGACGAGGTGGACGCGTTCTCCTGCCATGTCACCGAGGTGCGCCGCGAGTATCCTGATCTGGCCGGTCGCCGCCTGATCCACGAGACCATCCGGCGCATGATCAATACCCAGGTGCTGGACCTCGTTGCCGAGACGCGCCGCAAGATTGCCGCCGCTGCTCCGCAGACGCTCGCCGACGTGCATGCCAGCGCCGCCCTGGCGGCCTTCAGCGCCGGCATGCATGCGCAGCAGCGCAGCTTGAAGATTTTTCTGCGCGACAACCTGTACCGGCACTACCAGGTGCTGCGCATGACCAACAAGGCGCGCCGTATTGTCAGCGACCTGTTCGGCGCTTTCATGAGCGAGGCAGAACTCCTGCCGCCGCAGTATCAACGCATGGCGGCTGCCGACTTGCCGCGTGCAGTGGCCGACTATATCGCCGGCATGACAGATCGTTACGCCATACGCGAACATCGGCGCTTGTTCGCCGTTGGCGAAATCTGATTGCTTCCACCATGCAGCGCGGTCACAGTCACTATGCGGCTGGCGGTTCGGCATGTAACATAGCCGCAGACTGGGTGGCTGACTTATGATCGGAACGGATATGCGGAAAGCGATATTGAAAAAACTTGCCGCTGCGGCGATGTGCCTGGGCGTGGCGGGACTCCTGGGATGCGTCAGTGGCAGCGGCAGCGATGGCGGCGGCGCCACGCCGCCGCCCGCAACCGCTCCCAACCTGAGCCTGTCACTGCTGGATGCAACCGGAGCAGCCGCTACCTCACTCAGCATCGGTTCCCCCCTGTCCGCCAAGGCGATCCTGAAAGATGGTACAGGTACGCCCCAGGCGAACAGCGTGATCACCTTCACCAGCCTCGATCCAGCGCTGGCGGTGGTTTCCCAGGCTTCAGCGCTCACTGATGCAAACGGCGCAGCCACCGTCCGGCTGGATGCTGCAAGCGTCACTGCGGTCGGCGCGAATTACTTGAACGCCACTGCCAGCGTCGGCGGTAAGTCCATCGTCGCTTCCGCGCCATTCAGCGTCGGCGCCGCATCCGTCAGCCTGGCGTTGGCCCTTAGCCTGCCGAGTATTTCCGCCTATGGCACGACCAGTGTTGCGGCCACGCTGACCGTCAATGGCCAGCCGCCGCCAGCGCCAATGACGGTGCAATTCACTTCAGGCTGCGCCTCCAGCGGCAAGGCCAGCCTGCCGGCCAGCGTGCAAACGGTCAATGGCGTAGCCACCGCGACCTATACCGACAAGGGCTGCGGAGCGACGGACATCATTGTGGCATCGGTGAACGCCGTGCAAAAATCCACCACGGTCGCCGTAGCCAGCCCCCAGGCGGCGAATGTGCAGTTTGTTGGCGTGACACCCGCTACCGGGCTGCTGGTGCTTAGAGGCACCGGCGGCGCCGGCTATTCCGAGACCGCTACAGTTCAATTCAAGGTAGTGGATACCGCCGGCGCCGGCATGGCGAGCCAGAGCGTGAGCTTCGACCTGACCACCCGCACAGGTGGAATCCTGCTGGACAATCTGGCGTCCGGCCCCGTCACTAAGCAGACCGACGCCAACGGCAATGTTTCGGTGACGGTGCAATCCGGCACTGCGCCCACCGCCGTCTGGGTTACCGCAAGCCTGGGGGGATTGGCGAGCCAGTCCAACAAGCTGGCGATATCCACCGGTCGACCGGCGCAGAAATTCTTCAGCCTGGCGGCGGAGATCTTCAATATCGACGGCGGCAATGTCGATGGAGTCAAAACCAACCTGACCGTGCATGCCTCGGATCGCCTGGGTAATCTGGTACCGGACGGCACCACCATCAACTTCATCACCGAGGGCGGCCAGATCGTCTCCAGCGGCAGTTCCGGCGTCCCCTCTTCGACTTGCCAGATCAGCGCTGGCGCATGTTCCGTCAGTCTGGTCAGCGCCGCCTACCGGCCCGTTGGCGACAGCGAGCCGTCCGGAAAAGTAACCCGCAACCGCGTCACCGTCCTGGCGTATACGCTGGGAGAGAAAAACTTTGTCGATGCCAACGGCAACAATCTCTACGACGCTGGCGAGGCGTTTGACGACCTGGGCGACGTTTACATCGACAACAACGAAAACGGGCAGTGGAATTCTGGAGAGCAGAGCATCAGTTTCAATGCGGCGAATATTCAGGCCTGCAAGTTATCCACGGGCGTGGTTGACGCTTCCCAGAAGCCCAACACCTGTAGCGGCGCCTGGGGGCAGGCGCATGTCAGGCAAAGCCTGGTGATCGTCTTTAGCGGCAATATCGCCAATACCGCCAGCTCGACCAGCCTCACCATGGGAACCGGTTGCTCCAGGGTTTTCCCGGTAGTTCTAACGGATCTGTACAACAACCCCATGCCCGCCGGAAGCACATTGACCATCGGCGACAATACCGTGGTCGACAGCACCGCACCGGCAAAACTCGCCGCTACGGTGACTGTTTCGCCAGCGACAATCCCGAACACCAATGCTGTTGGCGGCACCACGCATTTTGTAACGGTTGCCGTACCCACCTGCGTGACGCCGTTCAGCGGATCGTTCAACCTGAAGGTGTCCACACCCGCCGCCTCATCGAATACCACTACCACGATCCCGTTCACGGTGAATTGACCGGAGTCCGGTAACACACCGCAACGTATTGAATTCATCGGCGTTTGACGGTATATTCAGCTACCCGCCATAGAGTTTCGAGAAGCCGGAGCGCTGTCCCTGTCTATGGGGCGCCCGGCTTTTTTACCGGCTGCCGAAGCGTCTGGCGACTGCGGCCCTGTATTGAGGAAGAAAAGATGCCACACCCCCCGCGCCAGGGACTGTACGACCCTGCCAACGAGCACGATGCTTGCGGCGTCGGCTTTGTCGCCCACATCAAGAATCGCAAGAGCCATGCGATCATCGAGCAAGGCTTGCAGATTCTCAAGAACCTCACTCACCGCGGCGCGGTGGGCGCCGACCCGTTGGCGGGCGACGGTTCCGGCATCCTGATCCAGATTCCAGACCGATTCTTCCGCGAGGAGATGATAGCCCAGGGCATGCGCCTGCCGCCGGAAGGCGAGTATGGCGTCGGCATGATATTTCTGCCGCGCGAATCCGCCTCGCGGATGGCCTGTCAGGAGGAGATCGAACGCGCCGTGCGCGCCGAAGGCCAGGTGCTGCTGGGCTGGCGCGACGTGCCGGTGGATGACACGGTGCTCGGCGATTCAGTCAGGGAAGTTGCGCCGGTGATCCGCCAGGTTTTCATCGGTCGCGGCGCCGATGTGCTGGTCACCGATGCGCTGGAGCGCAAACTCTACATCATCCGCAAGCGCTCCGGCCACGCCATTCAGCGGCTCAAATTGAAGCATGGCAAGGAATTCTACGTGCCGTCCTTTTCCGCGCGCACCATCATTTACAAAGGCCTGCTGCTGGCCGGCCAGGTCGGCAATTTCTACCGGGACTTGCAGGATGCCCGCGTCGTCTCGGCGCTGGCGCTGGTGCATCAGCGTTTCTCCACCAACACTTTTCCCACCTGGGATCTGGCGCACCCGTTTCGCTACATCGCTCACAACGGCGAGATCAACACTCTGCGCGGCAACGTCAACTGGATTCGCGCCCGCGAACAGGCGATTTCCTCGCCGGTGCTGGGCGCCGACCTGAAGAAAGTCTGGCCGCTGATTTACGACGGCCAATCGGATTCCGCCTCCTTCGACAATGCCCTGGAACTGCTGGTGATGGGCGGCTACTCGCTGGCCCAGGCGATGATGCTGATGATCCCTGAAGCCTGGGAAAAGCACACCCTGATGGACATCAACCGCCGCGCTTTTTACGAATACCACGCGGCGATGATGGAGCCGTGGGACGGCCCCGCCGCAGTGGCTTTCACCGATGGCCGGCAGATCGGCGCCACGCTGGATCGCAATGGCCTGCGTCCGGCGCGCTATCTGATTACCGACGACGACCTGGTAATCATGGCTTCCGAGGCCGGCGTGCTGCCCATCCCGGAAGCGCGCATCGTCAAGAAATGGCGGCTGCAACCGGGCAAGATGTTCCTCCTCGACCTGATGCAGGGCCGCATCATCGAAGACAAAGAGATCAAGGACGCGCTGGCGAACGCCAAGCCCTACAGTGAATGGATCGACAGAATCCGCATCAAGCTCGACGAGATTTCCTGCGACAGCCCCAGGATCGCCAACCCGACGCCTTCGCTGCTGGATTGCCAGCAGGCTTTCGGCTACACCCAGGAAGACATCAAATTCATTCTCGAACCGATGGCGAGCGGCGGCGAAGAAGCGTTGGGTTCAATGGGCAACGATGCCGCGCTGCCGGTGCTGTCGTCGCGCAACAAGCCGTTCTACAATTATTTCAAGCAGCTTTTCGCGCAGGTGACCAATCCGCCCATCGATCCGATCCGTGAAGAGATCGTGACTTCGCTGACTTCCTTCATCGGGCCTAAGCCGAATCTGCTGGGTGTCTCCGACATTAATCCGCCGATCCGCCTGGAGGTTTCCCAGCCGGTGCTGTCGCATGAGGACATGGCGAAAATCCGCGAGATCGAGCGCTACACCGGCGGCAAATTCCGCTCCAGTCAGCTTGATATCTGCTATCCGGTGGCCTGGGGCAGCGCCGGCATCGAGGCGCGGCTGGCATCGCTGGTGGCCGAGGCCGAGGACGCAGTGCGTTCCGGCCACAACATCCTGATCGTCTCGGATCGCAGCATCGACGCCGAACACATGGCAATTCCCGCGCTGCTGGCCGTGTCGGCGGTGCACCAGCATCTGGTGCAGCAAGGCTTGCGCACCAGCGCCGGGCTGGTGGTGGAAACCGGCTCGGCGATTGAAGTACATCACTTCGCCCTGCTCGGCGGCTATGGCGCGGAAGCGGTGCACCCTTACCTGGCGCTGGATACCTTGTCCGATCTGGCTCACAGCGACGCGGAAAAGCAGCAGAAGCACCACAAGAATTTCACCAAGGCGGTCGGCAAAGGGCTCTGCAAGGTGATGTCGAAAATGGGCATCTCCACCTATATGTCGTATACCGGCGCGCAGATTTTCGAGGCCATCGGCTTGCAGAGTGACTTCGTCGACAAGTATTTTACCGGCACTGCCAGCAACATCGAGGGGGTGGGCTTGTTCGAGGTGGCCGAGGAAGCCTTGTCCAGGCACCTTCAGGCCTTCGGCGACGATCCGGTGCTCGCCAACATGCTCGATGCAGGCGGCGAATATGCTTTCCGCATCCGTGGCGAAGAGCACCTGTGGACTCCCGATGCGATTGCCAAGTTGCAACATGCCGCGCGTACCGGCAAGGTCGACACCTACAAGGAATACGCCAAGCTCATCAACGATCAGACCCGCCGTCACCTGACGCTGCGCGGGCTGTTCGAAGTCAAGCCGGCAGGCCCGCCAGTGCCGCTGGAAGAAGTCGAGGCCGCCAAGGAAATCGTCAAGCGTTTCGCCACCGGCGCCATGTCGCTCGGCTCGATTTCCACCGAAGCGCACACCACGCTGGCCATCGCCATGAACCGCATCGGCGGCAAGTCCAACACCGGCGAGGGCGGCGAAGACGCCAACCGCTACAAGCTCATCAAGGGCGGCGAGAAACTCTCCGAAATCATCGGCAAGGGGCGCATCGAACGCGACCTGGTGTTGCAGCCCGGCGATTCCCTGCGCTCGAAAATCAAGCAGGTCGCCTCGGGGCGTTTCGGCGTCACTGCGGAATATCTCGCCAGCGCCGAGCAGATCCAGATCAAGATGGCGCAAGGCGCCAAGCCCGGCGAAGGCGGCCAGTTGCCGGGTCACAAGGTTTCCGAGTACATCGGCCACCTGCGGCATTCGGTACCCGGCGTCGGCCTGATTTCGCCGCCGCCGCATCACGACATTTATTCCATCGAAGATCTGGCGCAGCTTATTCACGATCTCAAGAATGCCAATAGCGCCGCTTCGATTTCGGTCAAGCTGGTGTCCGAAGTCGGCGTCGGCACCGTCGCCGCCGGCGTCTCCAAGGCCAAGGCCGACCATGTGGTGATTGCCGGACATGACGGCGGCACGGGGGCTTCGCCGATATCCTCGATCAAGCACGCTGGCGCGCCCTGGGAACTGGGTCTTGCCGAAACCCAGCAGACATTGGTGTTGAACCGTCTGCGCGGGCGCATCCGGGTGCAGGTGGACGGCCAGATCAAGACCGGACGCGATGTGCTGATCGGCGCTCTGCTGGGCGCCGACGAATTCGGTTTCGCCACCGCGCCGCTGGTGGCCGAAGGCTGCATCATGATGCGCAAGTGTCATCTCAACACCTGTCCGGTGGGCGTGGCGACACAGGATCCGCTGTTGCGCAAGAAATTCACCGGCCAGCCGGAACACGTCGTCAATTTCTTCTTCTTCGTTGCCGAAGAAGTCCGCGAGTTGATGGCGGCCATGGGTGTTCGCCGTTTCGACGACCTGATCGGACGCGCCGACCTGCTCGACAAGCGCGCCGCCATCGATCACTGGAAAGCATCGGGTCTCGACTTCTCGAAAATTTTTCATATTCCGGACGTCCGGAATGCGGCGATTCGTCATTGCGAAGCGCAGGATCACGGCCTCTCCGGCGCGCTCGACCATATGTTGATTGCCAAGGCGCAAGGGGCCCTGGAACGCGGCGAGAAGGTCGTCATCGAGACGGCGATCAGGAACGGCAACCGCACCTGCGGCGCCATGCTGTCGCACCAGATCGCCCGTCGCTATGGCCACGCCGGCCTGCCCGACAACACCATCACGGTGAAACTGAACGGTTCCGCAGGGCAAAGTTTCGGCGCTTTCCTGGCGCATGGCGTCACCCTCGACCTGACCGGCGAAGCCAACGACTATGCCGGCAAGAGTCTGTCGGGCGGTCGCATCGTGGTGCGCCCGAATCCCGCTTTCCGTGGCCGCATGGATGAAAACATCATCGTCGGAAACACGGTTCTTTACGGCGCCATCGCTGGTGAAGCCTACTTCGGCGGCGTGGCTGGCGAGCGCTTCTGTGTGCGCAACTCCGGCGGCACCACTGTTGTGGAAGGCACCGGCGATCATGGCTGCGAATACATGACCGGCGGCACGGTAGTAGTGCTGGGGCAGACCGGTCGCAACTTCGCCGCCGGCATGAGCGGCGGGGTCGCCTATGTGCTGGATCGTGACGGCAGTTTTGCCGCACGCTGCAACCCGTCCATGGTGGCGCTGGAAAAAGTGCTGCCAGCCGACAAGCAGCCGCTCCATGAACCGCAGCATCGCGGCCAGGCCGACGAGACGCAGTTGCGCGCTCTCATTGAACGCCATGCCGAATATACCGGCAGCGCCACTGCCCGCGCCATACTCGCCGACTGGCCGGCATCGCGCGACAAGTTCGTCAAGGTCATGCCGCACGAATACCGCAGGGCGCTCAAGGAGCTTGCCTCCGTGAACGTGCAGCAGAAGGAAGCCGCATAATGGGCAAGCCCACCGGTTTCATCGAATACCAGCGTCTCACCGAAGCGCAACTGCCGGTCGCCGAGCGCCTGAAGAATTATCAGGAATTCGTGCTGCACCTGAGTGACGCGGATGCAAAAATCCAGGGCGCGCGCTGCATGGATTGCGGCATCCCGTTTTGCAACAGCGGCTGCCCGGTGAATAACATCATCCCGGACTGGAACGACTTGGTGTATCGCCAGGAATGGCGCGCGGCGCTCGAAGTGCTGCACTCGACCAACAACTTTCCCGAGTTCACCGGGCGCATCTGCCCGGCGCCCTGCGAAGCGGCATGCACCCTCAACATCGGCGATGATCCGGTCGGCATCAAGTCGATCGAACACGCCATCATCGACAAAGGCTGGCAACAGGGCTGGGTCACGCCGCAGCCGCCGTCGCACAAGACCGGCAAGCGGGTGGCGGTGATCGGCTCCGGGCCGGCGGGTCTGGCGGCGGCGCAGCAGTTGGCGCGCGCCGGACACGACGTGACGGTATTCGAGAAGAACGACCGCATCGGCGGACTGCTGCGTTACGGTATCCCCGATTTCAAGATGGAGAAGTCGCACATCGACCGTCGCATGGCGCAAATGCAGGCCGAAGGCGTCGAGTTTCGCGTCAACCAATATGTGGGTCGGGATGTCGCGGCGCAGAAAATTCTCGCCGAGTTCGATGCCGTGGTGCTCTCCGGCGGCGCTGAAACTCCGCGTGATTTGCCGGCGCCAGGACGTGATCTGGAGGGCGTCCATTTCGCCATGGAATTTCTGCCCCAGCAGAACAAGCTGAATGCCGGAGACAAGTTGCCGCAGCACATCAATGCCAAGGGTAAGCATGTTGTCGTCATCGGCGGCGGCGATACCGGCTCCGATTGCGTCGGCACCTCCAACCGCCACGGCGCCGCCAGCATCACGCAATTCGAATTGATGCCGCGTCCGCCTGAACAGGAGAACCGTCCGCTGACCTGGCCTTACTGGCCGCTCAGGATGCGGACATCCTCCTCGCACGACGAAGGCTGCGCGCGCGACTGGGCGGTGGCGACCAAGGAATTCATCAGCGGAATCGGCAAAGACAAGGGCAAGCTGAAAGCGCTCAAGGTCATCCGCCTCGAATGGAAAGACGGCAAGATGAGCGAGATTGTCGGCAGCGAATTCCAGATCAAGGCCGATCTGGCTTTACTGGCAATGGGATTTCTCGGCCCGAGCGGGAGCGTGCTTGAAGCCTTCGGCGTTGAAAAAGACGCACGCAGCAATGCAAAGGCGGAGACAGAAGAAAGCGAAGAAGGCACAGGCACGGCGTACGCCACCAATGCGCCGAAGGTTTTTGCCGCCGGCGACATGCGCCGCGGCCAGTCGCTGGTGGTCTGGGCGATCCGCGAAGGACGCCAGTGCGCGCGGGCGGTGGATCAATTCCTGATGGGCAGTTCCACACTGCCCCGCTAAATCAAGCTAAACACTGCGATGAATGTCGTTATTCTCGCCGCCGGGCAGGGCAAGCGCATGCATTCCGATCGGCCCAAGGTGCTCCAGGCGCTGGCCGGGAAGCCGCTGCTGGAGCATGTGCTGGACAGCGCGCGCGCCCTCCAGCCGGCGCGCATCTGCGTGGTGATCGGGCATGGCGGCGAACAGGTGCGAGCCGCGCTGGATGCGCCGGACATTTGCTGGGTGACGCAGGCGCCGCAGCTCGGCACCGGTCACGCGGTGTTGCAGGTAGTGCCGCAACTTGATCCGGCACTGCCGACGCTGGTGCTCTACGGCGACGTGCCGCTGACGCGCGTCGCTACCTTGCGTCGCCTGCTCACGGAGGCGCGGGGCAGTGCGTTAGCGCTGCTCACCGCGCAGCTCGATAATCCGCATGGCTATGGCCGCATCGTCCGCAGCGAGGGAAATATCCGTCGCATCGTCGAGGAGAAAGACGCCGACGATGCGGAGCGGGCCATCCGCGAGATCAACACCGGCATCCTCGTCGCGCCAACCGACAGCCTGGCGCGCTGGCTGCCCAAGCTTGGCAAGCACAATGCCCAGGGCGAATACTATCTCACTGACATCGTTGCGCTGGCGGTGGCTGACAGCCTGCCGGTACGCTCCGCGCAGCCGGAGGATGCCTGGGAAACCGAAGGCGTAAACAGCATGGCGCAACTCGCGGCGTTGGAACGCATCCACCAGCGCGCGCAGGCCGAAAAGCTGCTGGCGCTGGGGGTGCGCCTGGCCGATCCGGCCCGCCTCGACGTACGCGGCGAACTCGTATGCGGGCGTGACGTGTTCATCGACATCGATTGCGTATTCGAAGGGCGCGTCGAACTGGCAGACGGCGTCGAGATCGGCCCGCATTGCGTGCTGAAAAATTCCACCGTCGGCCCCGGCAGCCGCATCGCCGCCTTCAGCCACATCGACTCAGCGGTCATCGGCGCGGCCTGTGTCATCGGCCCCTACGCCCGGCTGCGGCCTGGCGCCACGCTGGGCGCGGAGGTGCATATCGGCAATTTCGTCGAAGTGAAAAACAGCCGCATCGCCGACCATTCCAAAGCCAACCACCTTGCCTATCTCGGCGACGCCACGATAGGGCAGCGCGTGAACATCGGCGCCGGCACCATCACCTGCAACTACGACGGCGCCAACAAGCATCGCACGGTGATCGAGGACGACGCCTTCATCGGTTCCGACACCCAACTGGTGGCGCCCGTCACCGTCGGACGCGGCGCCACCCTGGGCGCCGGCACGACTCTGACCCGCGACGCGCCGCCGGAGCAGTTGACAGTCTCGCGCGCCAAGCAGCTTAGCGTGGCAGACTGGAAGCGACCGATAAAACTAAAGAAGTAAGGCGAGGCCATGCGCTCGTCGCCTGGTCGTTAATGCAGGTTACGCTGGCATGGTTGCGACGTAGCGCAGCGTATTGGCAATTACTTCATGCGGCGGCTTGGGCGCAAAGCCGAGTTCCCGTCTTGCCTTGGTGATATCACACACTTCGCGGACGCTGAATTCCGTCAGGTAATTGCTTTGCAGTTCTGGCGCGACGCCGCGAATCTTGCTAATGCCTTCCATCAGAAAAACAATCAGACGCAGTAGTATCCGGGGTGGCGTGGGCGGCAACTTTATTTTGCGCTCCGGGAATTCCCGCTGGGCAATTCCAACGATTTCCTCAATGCCGGTGCAGTTCTCGTTCGCCAGCAAATAGCGTTCGCCGGGACGGCCCTTGGCGGCTGCAAGCCAGCAGGCTTCGGCGACATCGGCTACATCGACAAAATTGAAGAAGAACCCGGGGTTCGCCGACAACTTTCCTTCCAGTATGGTTCTGAAGATACTCATGGTCGGCGTGACGCCAAAGCAATTCCCGCCTATCATTGCGCCCGGCAGGACGGCCACCATTTCCAGCCCCAGCTTGTCGGCAAGCTCCCATGCCAATTTCTCCGAGTCGGTTTTTGAACGAAAATAGATGTTGGTCCGCACGGGATTCCACGCCTTTTCAGTAATCGGTGTCCGGGAGCGATCCAGCGCCCCCAACGAGCTGACATAGACGACACGCCTGACGCCGGTTTCGGCGGCCGCTTCGAGAGCGTTGCGGGTTCCCTGGAGATTCGCCTGATAGATCTCCTGCTCGGGATTCCTGGCCCAATGCTTGAAGACAGCGCCGACTTGATATACAACATCGACGTCTTTCATTGCGCGTACAAGTGATGGCTTATCGAGCAAATCAATCCGGGCGATGCTGCATCCCAAAGACGCCAAGGCAATATCGTTGGCCGGATTTCGTATTCCCGCAACAGGGCTATCCCCCTTGGCAAGTAATGCACGGACCAGATTGTTCCCCAAATGTCCGTTTGCGCCAGTAACCAGTGATGTATTCTGCATGTATGCCTCCGAGTCGATGAGTGGAGCCGGAAGCTTGAGCTATGGAGTATAGTCCACGGTCAAGAGGAATTTGGAAGGCGCTAAAGTGCTCATCGGCGAGTTGGCAAACAGGACTGAGTGTTCCAGGGACACCATCCGGTTCTATGAAAAGCTTGGCCTGGTCGCGGGGAAGGAATGTCGCGGCGGGACGAATAACTACAGGCATTATGATGAACAGATGGCCGAGCGCGTTCTGTTGATCAAGAAAGCGAAACTTCTTGGGTTCACGCTGACTGAAATCAAGGATCTCATGGTGGCATGGGAAGCGAATACCTTGAGTCCCCAGAAAAAAATCCGCATCTTTCAAGACAAGATTGCCATTGCCGATCGGCGCATTGCAGAACTCAAGCAGGTTAAGCGATACTTGCAGCAGAAACTCAAAGGTCTGACGGCTTAGTGATTCGCTGAATCAAAAACATGGACTACATCAAAAACTGATAAAAACGAGGCTCTTGCGTATGTGTGGCATCGTCGCATCTGATGCTGATCTTTATATCGTTTCGGTATTGATTGAAGGCCTGCAAACTGTGACGATCTTCTTCCTCGATAGCGTCGGTGTTCGCGTTGCAATTCAGAAGGAGTTGAAATGCCAACCATCAGCATGTTTTTCGGCATCGTGATCTATATGTACTGCTACGACAATGAACGCCACAAAATGCCGCATGTCCATGCCAAGTATCAGGGGCAGGACGCTTCGTTCTCAATTGGTGGTGGCGAACTGCTCGCGGGCAATATCCCCGCGCGCAAAGCCAAGCTGGTTCAGGCTTGGATTGAAATTCACCAAGAGGAACTCATGGCGGATTGGGAGCTTGCCATCAGCGGCGAACCGCCATTTCGTATTGACCCCTTACGTTGAGGAGAAGCCGAAACATGGAAACCGTGACCCACGTCATAGCCCGCGAGGACTTTCATCTCGAATTGACTTTCAACACCAAGGAAATTCGACTGTTCGATGCTCGCCCCTATCTGAGTCGAGGGGCGTTTGCGCGCTTGCAAAACCCAGCATTGTTCAAGCAGGCTTATGTGGCCTTCGATACCGTTTGTTGGCCGGGCGAGTTGGATATTGCGCCGGAGACGCTTTATGATCGCTCCGTGTTGCTTGAAACATGTCAGTCGTAATGTGTTCCGACAAAAAACATAGAAGTGGGGCTCAGTAATGTGTGGAATTGTCGCTGCCGTTGCAGATCGCAACATCGTCCCGGTATTGATCGAAGGCTTGCGGCGGCTGGAATACCGAGGTTACGATTCCGCCGGGTTGGCCTTGCTGCTGCCGCAGCTTAAATGCCTGCGCAGCATCGGCCGGGTTGCCGATCTGGCTGTCCAGTCCGAGGGGCAGGCCGCTGGCGCCGGCATCGCGCATACCCGCTGGGCCACTCACGGTGTGCCTTCCGAGCGCAATGCTCATCCTCATGTTTCCGGCGGGCTGGCGGTGGTGCATAACGGCATCGTTGAAAACTTCGCCGCGATCCGCCGCAGCTTGATGGCGGAGGGCTACGTCTTCGCCTCGGAGACCGATACCGAGACCATCGCCCACCTGATCAATCACACGCTGAAATCGACGCCCGATCTGTTCGATGCGGTTCGCAGCGTCACCGCGCAACTTGTGGGCGCTTATGCCATCGCCGTAGTGAAGGAGGGCGAGCCGCGGGTGGTGCTGGCGCGCCACGGCGCGCCGCTGCTGCTGGGCATTGCCAAGGATGGTCACTACGCCGCTTCGGATGCTTCGGCCCTGCTGCCGGTGACGCGCAGCATGGTCTACATGGAAGACGGCGACATCTCCGAAATCCGCCGCGACGGCTACCGTATCGTGCGCCAGGACGGCAGCATGCCGCAGCGCCCCACGCATGAAAGCAGTCTCGCCGACGACGCCGTCGAGCTGGGCCAGTACCGCCATTACATGCAGAAGGAAATTTTCGAGCAGCCCCAGGCGCTGGCGAATACGCTGGAGTTGATCGGTGGCGCGAAATCACTGTCGCCGCATCTGTTCGGCGCAACCGCGCCGGAAATGTTCGGCGATGCCGAGTCGGTGTTGATCCTGGCGTGCGGCACCAGCTATCACGCCGGGCTGGTGGCGCGGTACTGGATCGAGCAGTTGGCAGGCATCCCCTGCACGGTGGAAGTTGCCAGCGAGTATCGTTACCGTGTCTCGGTGCCGAATCCGCAGCAACTGGTGGTGGCGATTTCCCAGTCAGGTGAAACCGCCGACACGCTGTCTGCCATCAAGCACGCCAAGTCGCTCGGCCATGGCCGCACTCTGGCTATCTGCAACGTCGCCGAGAGTGCGCTGGTGCGCGAAGTCGCGCTGCGCTTCCTGACGCGCGCCGGTCTTGAAATCGGCGTGGCGTCGACCAAGGCATTCACTACCCAGTTGGCCGCGCTGTTTCTGCTGGCCGCAACCCTGGCCAGGCAGGCGGGCCGATTGCCGGTTGCCGTCGAAGATGAACATCTCGTCGCCTTGCGCCATTTGCCGGTGGCGGTAGGCAAAGTGTTGGCGCTGGAGCCACAGATCGAGGCCTGGGCGCAACGCTTTGCCGCCAAACAGCACGCGCTGTTTCTCGGTCGCGGCCTGCACTATCCCATCGCCCTGGAAGGCGCGCTCAAACTCAAGGAAATCTCCTACATTCACGCCGAAGCCTACCCGGCGGGCGAACTCAAGCATGGCCCGCTGGCGCTGGTAGACAAGGACATGCCGGTGATTTCGGTAGCGCCCAACGACGCGTTGCTGGAGAAACTCAAGTCGAACTTACAGGAGGTGCAGGCGCGTGGCGGCGAGTTGTATGTATTCGCCGATGCCGACAGTGAAGTGGCCGAGAGCGCGGGCGTGCACGTCCTGCGCCTGCCCGAGCACTACGGCCTGTTGTCGCCGGTACTGCATGTGGTGGCCCTGCAACTGCTGGCGTACCATGTGGCGCTGGTCAAGGGTACGGACGTGGATAAGCCGAGGAACCTGGCGAAATCGGTGACGGTGGAGTAAACGGGCATTGTGCCAAACACTACGACCACCAGTACTGTGGCGCTGATCGTAGTCAATGCCCAGACTGATTTCAGACCGACATCCGGTCGATACAGGCAGCCGCAGAAACCAGGTAATCGCGCCGCAGTTCGCGCTTCTGCAATACTGGCACCCGGTTCTTGTAAGCGGTGATCTCAGCCATGATCGATATCGCCATCTCCGGCGGCGTGCGCGAACCGATGTAAATTCCGATTGGCCCCTGCAAGCGACCGATCTCCTCGGCGCTTAGATCGAACGCTGCGAGTCGCAGCTTGCGTTTGGCGGTATTGACGCGGGAGCCGAGCGCGCCGACATAGAAGGCCGGGGACTTGAGCGCTTCGAGCAGCGCCATATCGTCCAGCTTCGGGTCGTGCGTCAGGGCGATGATGGCGGTGCGGCTGTCGATGCCCAACTCGAGGATCACGTCGTCTGGCATGCCCCTGATGAATTCCGTGTTCGGCGCCGACCACGCCTCGGAAAACTCCAGGCGCGGATCGACCACCACCACTTGGTAGTCGGCGGTCAGCGCGATGTTGGCGACATACTGGGATAACTGTCCGCCGCCGACGATCAGGAGTCGCCAGAGCGGTCCGTAAATCACGCGCAATGTCGTTCCGTCAAAGCTTGTCGCATCCGCGCTGCTGGCATCCTCGATGCGGGACTTCCCGCTCGCCATGTCAATCACACGCAGCGCCATTTGATTCCTGGCAATGCGCTCGCGCAACACCCGTAGCAGCGCCAAGTCCGGTCGTGGTTCGACCACCAGGCGCAGTGTCCCGCCGCAGGGAAGCCCGAAACGCGCCGCCTCTTCCTTGTTGACGCCGTAGAGCAGGACTTGTGGCGTCATGTGCGGAAAGATGTCGATACTGGCGCGGTCGATCAAATCGTCCTCCACGCAGCCGCCCGACACCGAACCGACGATCTGGCCGTCGTCACGGATGGCCAGGCAAGCGCCGACCGGTCGAGGCGCCGAGCCCCAGGTTTCGACCAGCGTCGCCAGCGCCACACTATGGCCCGCCTCGCCCCAGGCCAGCACATGATTCAGTACGCTCAAATCCATGCTATCCATAAGTTTTCCCGGCTTCCGCCGACACCTGGTCCAGCCAGTTGAAGATCCTGCGGTACAGAAGCACCAACAGCCACATGGCCCATACCATGCCCGTGACCATGCCGCCCAGCATCGCCATGCCGTTCCACTGCCAGCCCGTCAGGCCGGCGATCAGTTCGAAGCCGGCGAGTCCGCCAAACATGCCGAGCAGCATGACGACCGAGCAGATTGTATTGAAGCCGGCACGCGCGCACAGCGCCCGGCGGCAGGCGCGTCCGGCGCGCGCCCGGGCGCGCAGTATGAGTATCGCCGCAACGCCGCCGGCCAGCATGCCGGCATGCATCAGCGGCATGGCCTTGATGTGACGCAGCCATATATCGAAACTCGGCAAGCTGGTGGCGCTACAGATTTCAGCAATTGAAATCACTTGCTCCCGCGCCACATCGGCATACAACCCGGCGTACATCAATAGGGCGCTGGCTAGCACCATCCATTGCGGCGCCGAAAGAAAACCGCCTGCCTGGCGTGCGCCGGACATCAGCCAAATCCCTGCGGAAACCGCCATCAGCGTCAGCAATACCCAGACCGGCGAAGCTGAGTGCAAGGTGTCGATGCCTGACAGCACAGCGCCGCCGCCGACCAGGGCGGACAACAGTGCAACCTGGGCAACTTGCTTATACCTCCGGTCAAAGGATTCGGACTGGCGCATCTTCATCCTATGCCAGCGCTGTAGCTGCGGTCGGCAGCTTGAGCCGCATCCCCAGCCGCTTTTCCAGGCGCTGCAAATCGTCTTCGGTATCCAGATCGACGACAAAATGGTCATTGTCGGTATCGAAAACCCGCACCAACTCCGGGTTACCCTCGATGAACTGGCGGCAGCCCAGATTCTTCTCTCCGGCCAGAATCTGTTCACGCGTATGCCAGTCGAATATGATCGGATTGCCCCGCTGGCCTTTGACGCGCGGCGCCACCACGTTGCCGCCGTCGCGCTGCTTGTATGCCGCGATCAAGCTGATCAAATCCTGCGCATTGATCAGCGGCTGGTCGGCCAGGCATACCAGCACCGCGTCGAATTTCCCGGAAAGCTGAGCCAATCCGGCATGCACCGAACTCATCTGGCCCTCACGATAGTTGTCATTGCGCACCAGGGTGACCGGGAAATCCTGCACCAGGCTTCCGACCAGCTCCGCCTGATGACCGAGCACCACGGCCACTTCGTCTACGCCGGCGCCGCTCAGGGCGAACAAGGCGCGCTTGATCAGCGGCACGCCTTGCAACTCGATGGCTGGCTTGGCGATGCCGCCGAAGCGCTTGCCTTCGCCGGCGGCCAGCAGCACGGCGGCGATGACCATGCGCGAGTAGAGTCCGCCGCCGCCTTTTAATGGACAGCCCATGTCACGTCTCCTGTCAGTGGATAAGCCCGGGAAGTTTTTCCAGGCTCTCCAGGTTGTGCGCGGGAATGAAGCCCCGCACCAGGTGTTGCGCCTGCGCCAGCGCCGTCGAAAAATGCGTGCGCTGCGATGGATGCAGCCAGTAAACCCGGGCGCCGCGACCATTCAGCCGGGCCAGGCTGGCGGCCAGGTCTTCCGGCGGGTCGGTGTCGTAACCATCGCTGAACACCAGCACGATGCTCCTGCCCGACAAGGCGGTACGCGCGTGGGTGTGCACGAAGTCGTTCACGCTGGTGGCGATGCGGGTGCCGCCGCCAAAGCCGAAAGTGACGGCGTTGATTTTTTCCTGTACCCGGTCGGTGCGTTTTTTCAGCAGCTCGGTGATTTCCGCCAACCGAGTATGGAAGACGAAGGCGCGTGCCTCGACCACTTCGCAGAAGGCCCGCGCCACCCGTAGAAACAACTGGGCGTAGATTTCCATCGAACGACTGACGTCGACCAGGATAAATATCTTCGGCAGCTCGCGCCGCGCCCGTCGATACGCCGGCGCCAGCGGCACGCCGCCGTAGCGCAGGCTGTTGCGCAGGGTGCGGCGCATGTCGATGGCCTGCGCACGGCTGACCCATTCCTTGCGCCGCATCAGGCGCTTCCTGACGCGTTGCGCCACTGCTTCCGCCAACTGGTTGAGGCGCTGCAAATCGGATTGCAACCACTCGCCGAAGTCGCGCTTGGCCAGGGGATCGGCGCTGCTGGCGCCGCCCATGGCTTGGCCATTGTTTTCGCCATCGCCTGCGCCGGCGGAGCTATCAGCGAAACCCAGCGACTTGGCGTCGCTGGGTTTTTGCCCGCCCTGTTCCATCTCCTGATGTAGCGCCTGCACCATTTCCGGCAGGCTGCGCGCGCGCCGGGTCATGCCGCTGCTGCGCACGCTGCCGCGCACCCTGTGCGGATACCAGTAATGCTCGAACAACTCGGGGTAGCGCCTCCAACTGTCAGGGTTGGCGCAAACGATGGCGCGCCAGCACGACTCGATCCGGCCATGCTGCGCCAGGGGCAGGCGCAGCGCGGCGGTCAGCATCGCCTGCTGTTCCGGGATGCCGACCTGGAAACCATGCTCGCGCAAGTGCGCGGCGAAGCCGGCCACGGCGTGGAGAGGCTGGGGTTGGTTCGGCATGCGCGGCTAAACCTGCGCCAAGCGGTCAGTCAGACCGGCGGCAACCCCAATGGTCACGCCAGCGCGTTCGCCGCCGAGCAACTTGCCGACAGTCTCCGCTGCAACCTGCCAGCGGTCGTTCCTGGTCTTGAGCATGCAGCCCAGGGTTTGCAGGATCAGCGCCGGATCGTCGGGCAGTCCGCGCAAATCCAGTTTATGCAGCGCGCGTATCCAGTCGAGGGTCTCGGCAATACCGGGAACTTTGTGCAAGTCCTCCTTGCGCAGCTTGTGCACGAAGGCCACCGCTTCCTCGACCAGGCGTGTCTCGGCCTCGGGCAGGCTCAGCTTGACAATCTCGATCTCGCGCGCCAGCGTCGGATACTCGACGTAGTGATACAGGCAACGGCGGCGCAGCGCGTCGGACAACTCGCGGGTGCCGTTGCTGGTGAGCACCACCAGCGGGATCGAAGTCGCTGTGATGGTGCCGAGCTCCGGCACGGTGATCTGGAAATCCGCCAATACCTCCAGCAGGAAGGCCTCAAAGGTTTCGTCGGCGCGGTCGATTTCGTCGATCAGCAGGACCACCGGCTGGGTCGCGCTGATGGCCCGGAGCAGCGGACGCTCCAGCAGGAAACTGCGGTCGAAGAGATCGAAGGCCTTGCCGTCCGCCGGCTTGTTTGCACCGCTGCGCTGGATCTCCAGCAACTGGCGGCTGTAGTTCCATTCGTAGACCGCTTGCTGCAAATCCAGTCCCTCGTAACATTGCAGGCGAATCAACTGGCGCCCTTCCATCCTGGCGGATGCGGCGGCAATCGAGGTCTTGCCCACGCCTGCGTCGCCTTCCAGCAGCAGCGGACGCTGCAAGGCCTGGGCCAGCCACAGCGCGCTGGCCAATCCCTGGTCGGGGATGTAGCCGGCGCGCTTCAGTCCTTGGTTTATCTTCCCCAGGTCCATGGCTGATTAATCGGCGGCGCCGCTCTTCCTCCTGCCGAACAGGTTGGCAAAGAAATCCTTGAGCAACTGCCAGGCGATCGTCAGCGCATTGAGCTGGGTATTCATCTGCGGTGCTGCTGCCCGAGATGTGTCCGCACCTGCGCTGGCCGCCGGCTGTAGTGCGGCAGCCTTGGCGGAAAAATTCTGGGCAAACTGATCGAGCACCATATCGGTAACCGAGTTCAACATGCGTCCGCCGAATTGCGCGAACTTGCCGTTGACGATGACATCGGCGCTACCGACCAGCACGCACTCGCCGGGTTTTTCGCCGGCCTGGAGCAGGGCGGTGAGGTCCATGGAGGCCGAGGAACCGCCCTTGTCGGAACCCTTGCCGCGGAGACGGATCGTCTTGTCGGCGACAAGCAGGTCGAGTATCTCAATCTCTCCGCCGAATGCGGCAGTCACCGGCCCCACCTTGATCTTGATGTTGCCTTTGTAGTGCTGATCGTCGACCTTCTCGCTCAGATCGGCACCCGGCATGCAAGCCGCCAGCTCGGGAACGTCGCTGAGAATTTTCCAGGCTTGCTCGACACCGGTGGCGATGGGATATTGCTTTTCTACTTTTACTTGCATGGGAATTCTAGTTTTCTCATTAGTGTGTTGCGGATATTTATCTCCGCAGCACGGGTTGAACTCTCGAAACAGTGCTGGGAGCTTGTGAAGAAATCGTAGCGAGCGGGCCGCAGCGGGGTGCGGCCGGAGCGCAGCTACCGGAATGTACTGTTGTACATGAGGATAGCGAGCACCGCCCAATCCCCGATCCGGCACGCGCAGTAGATTTATTCACAAGCGACGCCGGAGGCTTGCAGTTGCTTCCACACGCGCGCCGAGGTATGCGGCATCTCCATGTGGGTGACCCCCAGATGGGCAAATGCATCCACCACCGCCGAGGTGAACGTGGGGATGCTGCCGACATGCGGCGACTCGGCCACGCCCTTGGCGCCGATGGGATGATGCGGCGAGGGGGTGACGGTATGGTCGGTTTCCCAACGCGGCGTCTCTACCATGGTCGGCAGGAAATAATCCATCAGCGTATTGCCCTGGATATTGCCCTGCTCGTCGAAACTGAGCAACTGGCCCATCGCCACCGCGAAGCCCTCGGTCAGACCGCCGTGTATCTGGCCCTCGATGATCATCGGGTTGATGCGCGTGCCGCAGTCGTCCAGCGCATAGAAGCGGCGGATGGCAGTCTCGCCGGTGGCCTTGCTGATATCGACGACGCACAAATAAATGCCGAAGGGAAAGGTGAAGTTGGGCGGGTCGTAGTAATGCACCGCCTCCAGGCCCGGCTCCATGCCCGCAGGCGGCTGGTGGTAGGCGGCCCAGGCGACATCCTTCATGGTCTTGAACTTGGCGTCGTTGCCCTTCACTTTGAAGCGGTCGATTTCCCAATCCAGGTCGTTCTCGCTCACCTCGAGCAGGTGGGCGGCGATCTTCTTGGCCTTGGCGTGGATCTTCCGCGACGCCATGGCGATGGCTGCGCCGGCCACCGGGGTCGAGCGCGAACCGTAAGTTCCCAGGCCGTAAGGCGCGGTGCTGGTGTCGCCCTCCTCGACCTGGATCACTTCGGACGGCAGGCCCAGTTCGGTGGCGATGATCTGCGCATAAGTGGTCTGGTGTCCCTGCCCCTGCGAAATCGTCCCCATGCGCGCAATGGCGCTGCCGGTGGGATGGACGCGAATCTCGCAGGAATCGAACATGCCCACGCCGAGGATGTCGCAAATTTTGCTCGGGCCGGCGCCCACCACCTCGGTGAAGCTCACCAGGCCGATGCCCATCAGCGTCGGGGACTTCGGGTCAGCGCGCTTGGCGGCTTGTTCGGCGCGCAGTCCTTTGTAATCCACCGCATCCAGCACCTTCTTCAGGGCCGTATGATAGTCGCCGGAGTCGTACTCGAAACCCAGCGCCGACTTGTAGGGAAACTGCTCCTTGCGGATGAAGTTCCTGGCGCGTATCTCGGCCTTGTCCAGGTTCAGCTTCTGCGCCAGCACGTCGACCATGCGCTCGATCAGGTACACCGCCTCGGTGACACGGAACGAGCAGCGGTAGGCCACGCCGCCGGGCGCCTTGTTGGTATACACCCCATCCACCCGGCAGTAGGCCGAAGGAATAGCGTAGGAACCGGTGCAGATATGGAACATGCCGGCGGGAAACTTGCTCGGGTCGGCGCAGGAATCGAAAGCGCCGTGATCGGCAATGACATTCACCTTGAGGCCGGTGATCTTGCCGTCCTTGGTCGCCGCCAGCTCGCCGCTCATGTGATAGTCGCGCGCGAAGCCGGTCGACGAAATATTCTCGATGCGATCCTCGACCCACTTCACCGGGCGGCCAAGCACGATGGAGGCGACGATGGCACAGACATAGCCGGGGTAAATCGGCACCTTGTTGCCGAAACCGCCGCCGATGTCCGGCGAAATAATCCGCACCTTGGACTCGGGAATTCCGGACAGCATCGACACCACGGTGCGCACCACATGCGGCGCCTGGCTGGTCATGTACGTAGTCAACTCGCCGCGGATCGGGTCGAAGGAAGCCACGCAGCCGCAAGTTTCCAGCGGACAGGGATGGACCCGCGGATAGAACATCTTCTGCTCCACCTTGACCTCGGCTTTGGCCAGCGCGGCGTCCGCCGCCGCCTGGTCGCCGGCTTCCCAGGTAAAAATGTGGTTGGGGTGGTAACGCTTGCCGTGCGCCCCCTCGCTCTTGCCGGCCAGATCCTCGCGCAGCACCGGCGCCTCCGGCAACAGCGCCTTGTGCGGATCGACCACTGCCGGTAGTTCCTCGTATTCCACTTCGACGGCCTGGACCGCGTCATCCGCGATATAGCGGTCTTCGGCGATCACCACCGCCACTTCCTGCATCTGAAAATGCACTTTCGCGTCGGCCAGCACGGCCTGTACGTCGCCCGCCAGGGTCGGCATCCAGTGCAGCTTGAGCGGCTTGAGATCGTCGGCGGTCAATACCGCCAGCACGCCGGGAATCGCCAGCGCCTTGGCCTTGTTGATGCCCTTGATCCGCGCATGCGCAAACGGCGAGCGGACGATGGCCATGTGCAGCATGCCGGGCATCTTGATGTCGTCGACATAATTGCCCTTGCCCTGGATGAAACGCGCGTCTTCCTTGCGCAGGCGTGAGTCGCCCATGCCCATGAGGGCGGCCTGACGTTCGGTAATCGATGCATTCATTATTGCCTCGCTATTCTGTTGGTTGGCGATGCTGAGAGACTTAGGCTGCGACCTTCAGGCCGCTTGCACTCAGGGTCTTGGCGGCATGCTGCACGGCCTTGATGATGTTCTGGTAGCCGGTGCAGCGGCACAGGTTGCCGGACATACCGATGCGGATTTCGTCTTCGCTCGGATTTGGATTCTCCTGTAGCAAGCGGTAGGCGCGGATCATCATGCCGGGGGTGCAAAACCCGCACTGCAAGCCGTGTTCCTTGTAGAAAGCGTCTTGTATCGCATGCAGCGCCCCGCCCTGGGCGAGTCCCTCGACGGTCATCACCTCGCTGCCGTGGCACTGCACCGCCAGGATGGTGCAAGCCTTCAGTGATTTGCCGTCCACATCGACGGTGCAGGCGCCGCAGTGGCTGGTGTCGCAGCCGATATGGGTGCCGGTCAGGTTCAATTGTTCGCGCAGGAAATGCACCAGCAGGGTACGCGGCTCCACCGCCTGCTCCAGCTTCTTGCCGTTGACGCTCATGCTGATCAGTTGTTTGGACATCGGTCTTCTCCGGGTTCTCGGGTTCTAGCGGCAGCGCGTAGCGGCCAAGCGAATGGCGCGCTTGACCATTTCCCCGGCCATCGCGGTCTTGTATTCGACATCGCCGCGTAAATCCGCGGCGGGATCGCAGATTGCCATCGCCGCCTTGGCGGCGGCGTCAATATTGGCATCGCTCAGCGGCCTGCCCTGCAAATCAGCTTCGGCCGCCTCGGCGCGTATCGCGGTGGCCGCCAGATTGGTCAGTGCGATGCGCAGGGTCGATACTTTGTCCCCTGACATGGTCAGCACCACCGCTGCCGCAGCCGATGCCCAGTCGCCGGTCTTGCGTTTGAGCTTGCAGTAGGCGTAACCGGTTTTGGCCGCGAACGGCTGGATGCGTATCTCCTTGAGAATCTCGCTCGCCTGAAGGTCAGTCATGTAAGTACCGTGGAAGAACTTGCTCGCCGGCACGCTGCGCTCCCCCTTGGGGCCGCTCAGGACAAAAGTCGCATCGAGCACCAGCATGATCGCCGGATGGTCGTTGCCGGGATCGCCGTGGGCGATATCGCCGCCGATGGTGCCGCGATTGCGCACCTGGGGGTCGGCGATTTGCAGCGCCGTCTCCGCCAGCAGCGGCAGTTTCTGCGTCAGCAGCTTGGAGGCGATCAAATCGCTTTCGCTGGTCATCGCGCCGATGACGATCAGCCCACCCTCTTCGCGTATGCCCTTGAGTTCGTCAACACGGTTGAGGTCGATCAAGTGGCCGGGTTCGGCGAAACGAAATTTCATCATCGGCAGCAGGCTATGGCCGCCGGCGAGAATTTTTGCTTCATCGCCGTGTTGAGCAAGCAGCTTCAACGCTTCCGGCAGTGAGCTCGGGGCGGAATAGCCGAATGAGGGTGGAATCATAAGTCTCTCTCCTTCTTGGCGGGGCTGGCTCGCAACCCATCTTGGGGTTTGGAATGTTTTTTCTAAGCCGGACGCACGGTCGCATAATGCGATGCACCAAAACAATTCATATTTCACCAATGTGGCCGTTCAATGCATGAAGTGCCGATATTTCAGCGCGAACAAAGTTCTGGCGCCAGGGCGCGTTTCATGGCAGATTAGGCGGCTGAGTTTCGCGGTTCGCCTTTCCGGAAAGCCGCCAGCAGGTATATCAGGAGTCAGCCATGCCAGTAGAACCCCGGACGGATGCGTCTTCGCATTGCGAGCCCGCTACCAAGGAAACTTTTCAGCACAAGCTCGAGCAATTCAATCCCGGCATGGTTTGGTTAGATGCAGCGAATCGGGTGGTGGCCTTGAACGATGTGGCGATGCAGATTCTGGGGCCGAGCGCGGAGCAAACCATAGGAATCGGGCGGGCTGATCTTATCGGCATCGACGTGCTGAAAATGCACCCCGAGAAAAGCCGCGACAAACTTTCGTTTCTGCTGAAGTCCGAGGACGCGCCGGGCTGCCCGGTGAAATCGCCGCCGCCGATGGCGATGATGATCAACATTCCCGACCGGGTATTGATGATCAAAGTGTCCAAGATGCTGGGCAATCAGGGCATCGCTGGAACCTGCATGATCTTTTACGACCTCACCGAGGTCACCACCATTGCCCACAGAAAGAGCAGCGCTGCGGCTCGTCCCCGAATACTCCAGAAGATTCCTGTCTACCGCAAGAATCGCATTGTCCTGGTCGATCTCAAGAACGTCGTGCGTTTCGAGGGCGAAGGACACTACACCTCAATTGAGACGCTGGATGATCACTTTCTGTGCAATCTTTCCCTCTCTGATCTGGAGGAAAGACTCAATCCAGAGATTTTTTTCCGGGTTCATCGCAGCCATATCGTCAATTTGAACTATGTGGTCGAGATCGAACGGGCCGATGATAATGTCCTGGTGATTATGGACGACAAAGGCCGCACCCATGTGCCGGTGAGCCGCAACCGCGTACCGCAATTCAAGGAGTTGCTGGGACTCGGCTAAACCTTCGCCAACGCCCGCTCGACGAAATCCAGCCGGTCCTGGCCCCAGAAGCCCTCGCCATTCACGCGATACCAGGGCGCGCCGAAGACATCTGCGGCAATCGCCTCGTCGGTGTAGCGCTCATAGATCGCCTGGATGTCGGCGGTTCCAGCGGCCTGCATCAGTTCATCACCATTGCAACCGCAGGCCGAAGCAATGGCCGCCAGGGTTGCGCCATCGGCAATGTTTTTCTCCTCGACCCACACGGCGCGCATGATTGCACCGGCGACCTGGAGTGCGGTCTGTGCGCCACCGGCGTGCTGACAGGCGATGATCAATTTGGCGGCGGCGTCGCCTGGGACGGGAAAAAATTTCGGCTGCAACACCAGGGGAAGCTTCAGGTAGGCGCTCCAGCGCGATAGTTCCAGCAGGCGATAAGCCTGGCGTTGCGGCGGGCGTTTGAGCAACGGCAGGCCGCCCGAGACGCTGAATATTCTGGCGAAATCACAGGGCTTGACGATGACTTCGGCAGCATGGCGCGCCGCCAGGGCGACGAAACGATCATGTCCGAGATAGGCATAAGGCGATTGCGGGGCGAAAAAATATTCACAGACCATGAACAACTCCTGAAAGTATCGCGGCGAAAGCGGCGGATGAGATAGACGCTGCCTTGCCGCCGAGCGCGCATTATGTCCTCTGCCAGAGGTTTCGTGGGACTTGATGGCGATGCAAACCAACTTAATCTTCGTGTAACATTGCGGCTGTAAATTCCCTCTCCGGTTGTCATATTAATGACCACAAAGGTTGAGGATGGGGAATGGAACCGCGCATAGAAGGTATTCCACTGAAACCCGTCAATCACATTCCGCCGTCTCAAGGTCTGGACGATCAGGCCGGTAAGCGCGCGCAATTCTCTTTCGGCGCATTGCACATCCCACCGCGGCCGGAAGTGGTGAGCGCCCTGATGGAAGAAAAGGCTAAAGCGGAGCCGGATTTTCGGCGCGTGGCGAAACTGATTACTGCCGATGTCGGCCTTTCCGCCGCGATGATCAAGTCGGTTAACTCGGCGGCCTTCGGCCTCGATCGCAAGGTGGCCAGTGTCCCGCAAGCCCTGCAACTGCTGGGTTTGAAGCAAGTGACGGGTATTGCCACCGCACTGGTGCTGCGCAATATGAGCGGCGGCGGTTCATCGGCATCGCTGGAGCGCTTCTGGGATTCCGCCGAAAAAGTCGCGCTGATCTGCACCCGGATCGCCAAGCGCCTGCACAGTATCTCCCCCGACGAAGCCTACAGTTACGGCCTGTTTCACAACTGCGGCATTCCCTTGCTGATGCAGCATTTTCCGGCCTACAAGGAAGCGCTGATTGCCGCCAACAGCAGTGAGGGCCTGTCTTTCACCGCCTGCGAGGAGGCCGCCGTCGGCACCAGCCACGCAGCGGTGGGTTATTTTCTGGCGCGCTCCTGGAACTTGCCGAAAGAATTGTGTCAGGCAATTTTGCGGCATCACGAGCTTGATGTGTTCGATCCGGGTGAGGCCGATCTGGGCGATCATATGCTCGACTTCATCGGTATCGGCCATCTTGCCGAGCATGTTCATCACCTCTCGGCGCGCAGCAGCGAAGATGTCGAGTGGGGCAAATTCGAATCCGCCGTCCTGAAACACTTCGGCCTTTCGGACGAGGATTACCAGGATATCCTCGAAGAAGCGCAAGGCCTGGAAAAGCTGAACCGTTAGCTTTTTCTCTTTATCCGCGCCGCCGGTACTCCCGCGGCCCTACGCCGGTCCACCCGGCAAAAGCGCGATAAAACGCCGAAGCGTCGGCATAACCCAATTCCGCTGCAATGTGCGAGAGCGGCAGCGAAGTCTTGACCAGCCGCTCGATGGCAAGGTCGCGGCGCACGCCGTCCTTGATCGCCCGGAAGCTGGCGCCTTCCTCCTCCAGCCGCCGATGCAAGGTGCGCGGCGAAAGAAACAAGGCGCGGGCGATCTCGGGCAGCGGGCGCTGCTCGGGCAGGGCGGCGCGCAAGGCGGCGCGCACGCGGGTGGCCAGCGCACGGTCGCGCCGGTAGAGGGTGGTGATGTTGGCCGGAGCGTCGGTGAGAAACAGGCGCAGTGCAGCTTCGTCGCGGCGTACCGGCAAGGCCAGGTTGTCCAGCGGGAAGCGCGCCTCCAGACGCGGCGCATTGAACGTGCAGTGCGCCGCGAACACCAGTTCGTAGTCGGCAGCGTGGGGCGGCGGCGGGTAGGGAAAGGCCGCTTCATTCAGCGCCAGCGGTTGCGCCACCAGCCAGGCGGCCAGGCCGTGGATCATGCGCAGCAACCACTCGCAGGCGAACACCCGGCCCGCTGCGCCCACCGGCAATGGCTGTTGCTGAGTAATCACCAGCACGGCGGCGTTACGGGTTTTTTCCACATCCACCGTGAAGTCATCGAGCACCATGCGCATGAACCGGGCGATACGCTGCAATGCCTCCTCCAGGTCGACCGCACTGAGCGCAGCGCGACAGAGGAATTCGAAAGTGCCACGGCGCAATGGACGCGAGAACAAGGCGAATCCTTCGTCGTCGAGTTGTTCGGTGATCAGGCGATAGAGCGCTGCATAACGTGTAACGGGGATGCGCGCATGCGGGTCTTTTAGAAGTTTTGTGGCAATTCCTGCACGATTCATTATTTCTCCAAGCTTCCCGCCGGAGCTCGGAAAACCAGAGACAATACCGGTAACAAAGCCAATGGTCACCGATGAAGAGTGGCGGGAAGGATTTTTGGCGGGCATGATATTTTATGATTTTGGCGGAATTTGCATAGTATTAGACAACTCCAGCCATAGCGCAACCCTGCATAAACTTCTAAGATGAAAGCTGGAGTGTTCTGCCGGAGACGCCGCCATGACTGATCTCAGCATTGCCCGCAAGCTGGTTTCCTACAAGCCGAAACACAAGGTGCGCTTCATCACCGCTGCTGCGCTGTTCGACGGTCACGACGCCGCCATCAACATCATGCGCCGCATCATGCAGGCGACCGGCGCCGAGGTGATTCATCTCGGCCACAACCGCTCGGTCGGCGAGATCGTCAATGCTGCTTTGCAGGAGGATGTGCAGGGCATCGCCGTGACCTCCTACCAGGGCGGCCACGTCGAATACTTCAAGTACATGCTGGACCTGCTGCGGGCCAACGGCGGCGAGCACATCAAAGTATTCGGCGGCGGCGGCGGGGTGATCATACCGGCGGAAATCGAAGCCTTGCACGCCTACGGCGTCACCCGCATCTACTCGCCGCAAGACGGCCAGCAGCTCGGCCTGCAAGGCATGCTCAACGATGTCGTGGAGCGTGCCGATGTTGACCTGGGGTCGCTGGCGCCGCCGCCGGGAGAGGCGCTCCGGGCGCTTCAGACGGGCGACCGGCGCAAGCTGGCGCAAATCATCACGGCGCTGGAGAACGGCGTCTATCCCGCCACGCTGAAACAACAGATCATCGAAGCCGCCGCCAAACTCACCACCCCAACGCTGGGCATCACCGGCACCGGCGGCGCCGGCAAGTCTTCGCTGACCGACGAGCTGGTGCGCCGTTTCCGCCTGGATCGCAACGACCAATTGCGGATCGCCATCATCTCCATCGACCCCTCGCGCAAGCGCAGCGGCGGGGCGCTGCTGGGCGACCGCATCCGCATGAACGCCATTGAACACCAAAATATTTTCATGCGCTCGATGGCGACACGGAATTTTGACAATGGCGCGAGTTCTGAAATTTCCGCAGCCCTGCCCGAGACGATTGCCGCCTGCAAGCTGGCCGGCTTCGATCTGGTGATTGTCGAGACCTCCGGCATCGGCCAGGGCAACGCGGCCATCGTGGCGCATGTCGATTGTTCGCTTTACGTCATGACGCCGGAATTCGGCGCGGCCAGCCAGTTGGAAAAAATCGACATGCTCGATTTTGCCGATTTCGTCGCCATCAACAAGTTCGACCGCAAGGGCGCCGAAGACGCCCTGCGCGACGTGCGCAAACAGGTCCAGCGCAACAGGGAAAGATTCGGCGAGCGGCCGGAGGAAATGCCGGTGTTCGGCACCATGGCGGCGCGTTTCAACGACGACGGCGTCACCGCCTTGTATCAAGCGATGATTCCCCGCCTGCAAGAACTCGGCCTGCCAGTCGCAGCCGGGACGCTACCGCAGGTTTCCGTCAAGCAGTCGTCGGTGTCGCGCGCCATCGTGCCGACTGCGCGCACCCGCTATCTGGCTGAGATTGCCGAGGCGCTACGCGCTTATCACCGGCACACGGCGGAGCAGGTCACCCTGGCGCGCGAACGGCAATCACTGCGCACCGCCAAAGCCATTTTGGCCGAGCGTGGGAAACTATCCAGGGACTTCGATGCGCAGTTTGATGAGATGATCGCCTGGAAAGACAGCCAGCTCGATGCGCGCGCCAAACATCTGCTGGAACAGTGGCCGCAGACGGTGGAGCTTTACGCCCAGGACGAATACATCGTCAGTGTTCGCGGCAAGGAACAGCGCACCGCGTTGACCACTACCTCACTATGCGGCACCAGGATACGCAAGGTCGCGCTGCCGCGCTATGAAGACGAAGGCGAGATACTGCGTTTCCTGATGCGCGAAAACCTGCCCGGCAGTTTCCCATTCACCGCCGGCGTGTTCGCCTTCAAAAGGGAAAATGAAGACCCGACCCGCATGTTCGCCGGCGAAGGCGACGCCTTCCGCACCAACCGCCGCTTCCGCAATGTTTCCGAGGGATTGCCGGCCAAGCGTTTGTCCACCGCTTTCGACTCGGTGACTTTGTATGGTTGCGACCCGGACGAAAGACCGGACATCTACGGCAAGGTCGGCAATGCCGGCGTGTCGATTGCCACGCTCGACGACATGCAGGTGCTCTACTCGGGCTTCGATCTGTGCGCGCCCACGACTTCCGTGTCGATGACCATCAACGGCCCCGCGCCGATGATTCTGGCGATGTTCTTCAACACCGCCATCCAGCAGCAACTCGACAAATTCAAGGAAGACAACGGTCGCGCGCCGAGCGAGGACGAAGCCGAAAAAATTCGCGCCTCGACGCTCTCCAGCGTGCGCGGCACGGTGCAGGCCGACATCCTCAAGGAAGACCAAGGACAGAACACCTGCATTTTCTCCACCGAGTTCGCGCTGAAAATGATGGGCGACATCCAGGAATATTTTGTCAATCACGACATCAAAAACTTCTACTCGGTGTCGATTTCCGGTTATCACATCGCCGAGGCTGGCGCCAACCCGATCTCGCAGCTCGCCTTCACGCTCTCCAACGGCTTCACCTACGTCGAGGCGTATCTTGCGCGCGGCATGCACATCGACGACTTCGCCCCCAACCTGTCGTTCTTCTTCAGCAACGGCATGGACCCGGAATACACAGTGATCGGTCGAGTCGCCCGGCGCATCTGGGCGGTGGCGATGAAGAACAAATACGGCGCCAACGAGCGCAGCCAGAAACTCAAATACCATGTCCAGACCAGTGGCCGCAGCCTGCATGCGCAAGAGATGGCTTTCAACGACATTCGGACCACCTTGCAAGCGTTGATCGCCATCTACGACAATTGCAACAGCCTGCACACCAACGCCTACGACGAGGCCATCACCACTCCCACCGACGAGTCGGTGCGGCGCGCCATGGCAATCCAGTTGGTGATCAACCGCGAATGGGGTCTGGCGAAGAACGAGAATCCCAACCAGGGTGCCTTCATCATCGACGAGTTGACCGACCTGGTGGAGGAAGCCGTGCTCAAGGAATTCGAAGCCATCGCCGAGCGCGGCGGCGTCCTCGGCGCGATGGAGACCGGCTATCAGCGCAGCAAGATCCAGGAGGAGTCGCTGTACTACGAGCACAGAAAACACGACGGCTCCTATCCCATCATCGGCGTGAACACCTTCCGCAATCCCAATGGCGATGCGCAGACCGAGATCGAGCTGGCGCGCTCGACGGAAGAAGAGAAACAGTCGCAGATCAAGCGGCTGCGCAGCTTCCAGGCAAGTCACAAAGATGCTGCCGCAGCCATGCAGGCACGCCTGAAGCAGACCGTCATCGAAAATGGCAACGTCTTCGCGGTACTGATGGACGCCGTGCGCGTCTGCTCACTCGGCCAGATCAGCAACGCCTTGTACGAAGTGGGCGGGCAGTATCGCCGCAACATGTAGGAGGCCACCCGTCAGAGTGGCCGGAACCACCCGAAGAGGTGGTAGGAGGCCTACCCGAAGACGGGCGACCGAAGGTCGGGGTCACCCGAAGAGGTGAGGTGGTAACGTCATAGGGAAGCAAAATGCCGAGCAAAGATATCGTTCTTTTCCGGGTAAAAAGTCGCATAGCCTGGATTACCCTGAATCGCCCGGAGGCGCTCAATGCGCTAAGCAAAGAGGTATTGCAGCAACTGTCGTCCATGCTCGACAAAGCAAAAACGGATGCGACGGTAAAAGCCGTCATCATTACCGGTGCCGGCGATAAAGCCTTTTCCGCCGGCGCCGACATCAAGTATCTCAATCAGGCGACACCGCTGGAAGTCCGCGAACTGGCCCAACTGGCAGTGACCGTCAATAACAAGATCGAAACTCTGGGCAAAGTAGTGGTCGCCGCAATCAATGGCTACGCCCTCGGCGGCGGCCTGGAGATGGCCGAAGCCTGCATGCTGCGCGTGGCAGTCCGCCATGCCAGGCTGGGACACCCGGAGGTGCGTATAGGAGCGTTTGCCGGTTTCGGCGGCACCACCCGGCTTCCCCGGCTCATCGGCAAGGGTCGTGCCGCAGAATATCTGCTCACCGGAAACCTGATGAGCGCGGAAGAAGCGCAGCAAATGGGCTTGGTCAACCGCGTCGTCGCGGCAGACAAGCTACACCAGGAAGCAGAAGCTCTGGTGCTTGAAATTCTTGCGCAAGCGCCTGTCGCAGTCAGCATGACATGGGAAGCAATTCATCGCGGCCTCAATCTAACCCTGGAGGAATCGGCCCTGCTGGGCGCGGATTACTTCGGACTGGTGGCTTCCACGGAAGACTTCCGTGCGGGAACAAAATCCTTTGTGGAGAAGACGAGCCAAGTTTTTAGTGGAAAGTGACAGCGTATTTTGCTGCCCTCGATTAACGGCCACGCGGTAATACCCCGATTCTTGTGGGCGCGCATAATCAACGCATATCCGCATTGACAGAGCTTCACATGACTAAGATTTTGTGCATTCGAACAGAGTGGGACGACCTGCCAAGGCTGGCCTGAGCTTGACTGTTTTTTCTAAAAAAAAAGAATGTTAGGATGCACGATATTCTTATATTTTTAAAAAACAGGTCGCCAGAATATGTCCACTTCTACTCCAGGCACCCAGCACAAAATTGGCGTTGCGCTCGCGGCCATCCAGTTATTTTTCACTCTGACCTGGACGGTTTACGTTATTTTCTCCCCAAACTGGCGGTACAGGCGGGTCTTGGCAAAGAGGCGGTGCTGCTGATCCTGATGCTGGATCAGTTGATATTCCTGGTGGCCGATACCGCCATGGGGATCATCGCTGATAAAGCAGCGCGTGCCTATGGCAAGCTTGGACGCTGGGTGGTGCTGGCAACGCTGACATCCTGCCTGGCTTTTCTGCTGCTGCCGCTGGTGGCGCCACTGGGCGCAACGGCGCAATGGGTGTTTTTGGCGCTGACGATCACCTGGTCAATCACCTCATCGGCATTGCGTGCGCCGCCTTTGGTGTTGCTGGGGAAATATGCCGCCTGGTCATCCATCCCCTGGCTCACCAGCCTGTCGTTTTTCGGACTGGGGCTGGCGGGCGCCATCGCGCCCTATCTCACGGTGACGCTGCGTGATCTGGATCCGCGCTGGCCTTTTGCACTCTCCAGCATCGCACTGGCGCTGGCAACCGTGGGTATTCTCTGGGTCGAGCGGGCATTGCAACAACAAGCTACATCCACAGCACCGGGAGAGGTGACAGATGCAGCGGCGGATGTGGCTGTCAGGAAACCGCCGGTTGCGCCGTTCCTTTTCGCAGTTGCTTTACTGGGCATCGGCTTTGAGATTCATTTTTCGCTCAACTCGGCACCACAGTATTTACGCTTCGCCAAACCCGCTGACCTCGAACACTTAATGCCGATATTCTGGATAGGCTTCAACCTGCTGATGCTGCCGGCAAGCTGGCTCACCCGGCGCTATGGCGGCGCACTGGTCATGGGTGTTGCGGGGTGGATCGGCGCGATCTCAGCCTATGCGACCGCCACCGCTACCGACCTTGATCTGCTGATGGCCGCGCAGTTTGTTGCCGGCGGAGCGTGGGGGGCGGTGATGATGAGCGCATTTGCAGCGGCCCTGGTATTAGGCCGCACGGGTCGGGAAGGCTTGGTGACAGGCGGAATGTTTTCACTGCTGGCGCTGGCGGCGTTTTCGCGTATCGCCATCGTGGCGAGTCAACTCAACAAAGACACCCAATTCGCGCCGCTCCTGACATGGCTGCCAACGGTGCTGTGGATCGCCGCAGGGCTGTTGTTGTTGACGCTGGCGTTGAAGCTGCGCAGCCCGCGTTACGCTACTTCAGCATAGGGCTTTACTGATCGGTATGCCGGTCAGATCAAGCCAGCCCAGCACCTCTCATCCGTCGGGCTGCAGGCAGGGTGGTGGCGAAAGATACATTCTTGCATATTGAGCGTAAATAGCTCAGAATGCACGGATGTTGTACCGAAAGCTCCTTGTCGCCCTGCGCAGCCGACTGTTTCTCCAGCCGGCTGCGGTGCTGCTCGGGCCGCGCCAGGTCGGCAAGACGACGCTGGCGCGGCTGCTGGCTGCCGAATATCCCGATGCGGTGATGCTTGACCTGGAGCGCGAATCGGATCGGGCGCGGCTCGCCCAGCCCGAAGCTTTCTTCGCTCGTCATCGCGGGCGGCTGATGGTGCTCGACGAGGTGCAGGCGCTGCCGGAACTCTTCGCCGCGCTGCGTCCTGAGATCGACGCCGACCGCCGGCCTGGCCGCTTTCTGCTGCTCGGCTCGGCAAGCGGGCTGCTGCTGCGGCAAAGCTCCGAGTCGCTGGCGGGCCGCGTCGCCTATCTTGAACTGGCGCCGCTGCTGATCGAGGAAGTCGGCGCCGATCCGCAGCATGCGGCCAGTCTATGGTTGCGCGGCGGCTTCCCGACCAGCTACACAGCGCCGGACGACGCGGCCTCGTTTGCCTGGCGCGGCGATTTCATCCAGACCTTCCTGGCGCGCGATTTGCCGCAGCTCGGCGTCACCATTCCCGCCGAGACCCTGCGCCGCTTCTGGCGCATGTGCGCGCATCTGCAAGGCCAGTTGTTCAATGCCTCGCAGCTCGGCGCAGCACTCGGCGGCGTCGCTCATACCACAGTGGGGCGTTACCTCGACCTGTTTGTCGATACCCTGATGCTGCGGCGGCTGGAGCCGCACTTCGTCAATGTCGGCAAGCGGCTGGTCAAGTCGCCGAAGGTCTATGTGCGCGACAGCGGCATGCTGCATGCGCTCCTGAATATTGCGACCACCGATGAGCTGATCGGCCATCCGGCGGCAGGGCAGTCGTGGGAGGGCTTCGTCATCGAGCAGATCATCGGCGCTGCACCGCCGCAGGCCGGGTTCACGTTCTACCGCACGGCGGCAGGCGCGGAAATGGATCTCGTGGTTACCGTGGGCGGTCGCAGCATCGGTTATGAAATAAAACTCTCCAATGCGCCGAAGCCGGGAAAGGGCTTCTGGCATGCCTGCGAAGACCTCGGCGTGGAACGCGCCTACGTCGTCGCGCCGGTGTTGGAGCCCTATGCATTGGCCGATAATGTCGAGGTCGTTTCGCCCTTGATGCTGCCTACTTGGTAAGATTGCTTCGTCATTGCGAGGCCCGGAGTGCCGTGGCAATCGTTGGGGGCGGCAGTCCTGCTTGAGTAAAATCAGCGCAGCGCGTACCAGACACCTCGTCCGCTACCGCGCTGGTTGAGGTGGCCGCGCACGACCAGTGCGCGAAAATGCTGCTTGAGCGTATTGCGGCTTGCGCCTGTCAG
>JACQAO010000095.1 GCA_016194935.1 Betaproteobacteria bacterium | reverse complement strand
TTCCTGTCCTGGTGTCCCAATGCATCGCACAAATGATCAAGATATCTCTGCAAGTCGTTGTACATTTCCATCGCCGTCTCCTGTCGAACAAAGATATCTCTTTATCGGCAAATCGGCGGATTTATTGACACAGTCAAACTAGTCATCCTGGTCAGGTTGCAAAACGGTCTCGTAGTCCTGACCACCGTAGAACACACCGATGATGGATACTCGATCACCGCCCACATCGAAAGCGATTATGGTCCGCTTTTTATAATTCGTGATGCGCAAGCCGGGACGTATGTCATCGCGGCGGGCGCCTCGATCCGGAAAGGTCTGCAAGGCTTCGCAATACGTGACGATTGCGCTGGTGTAGCGCTCCGCAATCTCTGCCGATGCGGCAGACGCGATGTAGCGATAGAGCGCGGCAAGTTGTGCCTGCGCTTCCGGCGTAAAAACGACGGTGTAATGCATCAAGCTATTGAAGTGGCTTTCTTGTGCTCCGCTGCAAGCGTAGCCCGCATCTGATCAACCGTGACTGCCCTCGCCGGGTCGGCCTTCAGCGCGTCATAAGCTGGCCCCGCCTCTTGCAGTAGCCAATTTTCCACAACGCGGTCACGGACCATCAGCACCCGCAACCCGTCGCGGATGACTTCGCTTTCGGTGGCATATTCGCCGGTAGCAACCTTGGCTTTTACAACATCAGCCATCTCGTTTGGCAGGGTGATGCTGAATTGCTGAGTTGTCCGCATGATGACTCTCATGGAAGTGGCAGGATTTAATCCTACTATATCGGTGACTCGCGCGTCAATTGAGAATAATGAGGGGGCAACAATACGCCTGTTAAACCCCTTCTGACTGCAAATACAGCGCTACCGGCCTCTTCAGGTTTTCAGAAGTCATCGCGCGATTCCTGCCAGAGCCGTCGTCGGCCCGCGCACACAATATATCAATATAATGTGCGTTTTCCACTTCACTGCGAATGGAGACTTCCCATGTTTCGATCCTTCCTGGCAGCCGTGCTGCTACTCCTCCCGGCTGGGATGTCCCTTGCCGCTGAAACTGCGGCAGCCCCCGCGCCGCTGAAATCCGGCATTGACCTGCAATACATCGACCCTGCTATTCGTCCCCAGGATGATTTCTACCGCTTTGTTTCCGGCAAATGGCTGGCCAACACCGAGATTCCCCCAGACCGCGCGCGCTTCGGTGCTTTTGACCAGTTGCGCGATCTTTCCGAGATGCATCTGCGCGCCATTATCGACGGCCTGGCTGCAAAAAAACATCTTCCGGAAGGAACTGAGGCACGCAAGATTGCCGATCTTTATAACAGTTTCATGGACCAGTCCCTGGCCGAAAAACGCGGGCTCAAACCTCTGCACGGCGTACTGGCGGAAATCGACGGCTTGACCGGCACGCACCAAATTCCCGCCGTGCTGGCGCACCTCGCGGCGCTCGGCGTCAACGTCCCGGTTTTGCCCGGCATCGACCAGGATGCCCGCGATTCCACCCGCTATGCGGTGTACTTGAGCCAGGGCGGCCTGGGGCTGCCGGACCGCGACTACTACCTGAAGGATGATGACGCCAAGCTCAAGAGCATTCGCGCCGATTATTTGAAGCATGTGGAAAAAATGCTGGCAATGGCGGGACTGAAGGATGCCGGCAGTGCCGCGCAGAGCATTGTGGACCTGGAAACCGGGCTGGCGCGGATACAGTGGACCAAAGTTGAAAACCGCGACCCGGTCAAAACTTACAACAAGACCGAGATAGACAAATTGCCGGATGTGGCGGCTGCATACGACTGGAAAAAGTATTTCGCCGCTTCCGGAATCGGCGACAAGGTGAGCTACGTGATCGTCCGCCAGCCCAGTTATTTCACTGGTCTTGGCAAGCTCATCGAAACGACGCCGTTGTCCGTGTGGAAACCTTACCTCGAATGGCATTTGCTCAAGTCTTACGCCCCTTATCTCGGCAAACGCTTTGCCGATACTGAATTTTCCTTCTCGGGAAAAGTCCTGCGCGGCATTCCGCAGAACCGCCCGCAATGGAAGCGGGGCGTCGAACTGGTCGAGCAGTCGATGGGTGAAGGACTGGGCCGTCTGTATGTAGCGAAATATTTTCCGCCGCAATACAAGGCGCGCATGCAGGCGCTGGTTGGGAATCTGCTGACGGCTTATCGCCAGAGCATCGAGACGCTGGAGTGGATGAGTCCGGAAACCAAAAAAGAGGCGCTCGTCAAACTGTCCAAGTTCACCCCGAAGATCGGTTACCCCGACAAATGGCGCGACTACAGCGCGTTACAGGTCAAGCGGGATGACCTGGTGGGCAACGTAATGCGCGCCCAGCGCTTCGAATATCAGCGGGAGATCGCCAAGCTCGGCAAGCCGATTGATCGCAGCGAATGGGGAATGACGCCGCAAACCGTCAACGCCTACTACAACCCGAGCATGAACGAGATCGTGTTCCCCGCAGCGATTCTCCAACCGCCCTTCTTCAACCCCGCCGCTGACGATGCAGTGAATTACGGCGGCATCGGCGCAGTCATCGGCCACGAGATCAGCCACGGCTTCGACGATAAAGGCAGCCAGTCGGATGGTGACGGCAACTTGCGCGACTGGTGGACCAAGCAGGATCACGAAAAATTCGCGCGCCTCACCCAGGCCCTGGTGGCGCAGTACAGCGCCTACAGTCCGCTGCCCGGCTATCCCATCAACGGCGAGCTGACCCTGGGTGAAAACATTGCCGACAACTCCGGGCTGGCGGTTGCCTACAAGGCATACCGGATTTCACTGAACGGCCACCCTGCACCGGTGCTCGACGGCTACACCGGCGACCAGCGTTTTTATATGGGCTGGGCGCAGGTATGGCGCGGCAAGTCGCGGGATTCGGAAACCATCCGGCTGATCAAGATCGACCCGCACTCGCCGCAGATGTTCCGCGGTGATGTTCCCTTGACCAACCAGGCGCCGTTCTATACCGCCTTCGACGTCAAGCCGGGCGACAAGATGTACCTCCCGCCGGATAAACGGGTCAGCATCTGGTAGCGGGGATTCTGGATAATGCCCCGCTCCCGGCGCGCGCGGCAAAGTTCAAGCGTAATTTTTGAATCCATGCCTGTACGGCGATTGGGCAGTATTGGCCCGGTATTGGTCTGCGAAGTCTCCTGGAAATGGACAGGCTGCCGTTCAGGCAAGTAGCATCAATCCGCAGGCCGCCTGGCGGCAACCAGGGTTGCAATATAGAGATCACCATTGGGCCTTTTAAGTTTCACGATAAGTTTGTCTCCCGGCGCCTTGCTCTGAAGTACGGCCCGAACTTCCTTGCCTTTGCGGCCCGCGATAGGCCGGCCTTCAATTTCGAGTACTTCATCACCTTTGGCCAGGCCAGCGGCAGCAGATGGAGAACCGGGAATTACGGTTTCAATCGTAATCGATTGCAGGGTTGGATCCCAGAAGACGCCTTCGCCCTCGATGTTGAACCCGACACCAAACCAGCCACGTTCGGAGCCCGCGTTTGCCAGGCTCATGGCTGCAAATAGAAGTAGTGCAAGGAGTATCTGTTTCATGTGGATTCCAGTCAGGCCTGATGAATTTGATCCGGAAATGACCGCTATAGACGCTGTTTTTATCATCCAACCGGACTATGCGGCCTGCAAAAGAAACTCCACCTTCACGGCTTCGAATGGAAAGACGATAAGACCATCCTCAGTACGGCTGAGCACGCCAGCATTGAGCAGCGCCACGACATCGCCGTGAACAGCCTTCACGTCGCGTTCGACACGGCGGGCAGCTTCGCGGATCGATACTGGTCCCGCTCCGCAAAGCGACTTGAGTATCTCCCAGCGTTTTTTGGTCAGCACTCGCCAGAGTAACTCGGGGGTAGCGAAACTGATGCGCGCAGATTTTTGAGGTTTAGCTGTCTTCCAGGCATGCACCAAATCCGTCATTGCATCCGCAGGCGTTCGCACATCAAGGGTTACGGTTTTCATTGTTCCACCTCGCTATATCATGCTGAAAGTCGGCAACCAGTTGATCAGGCGTCGTGAACACATAGGCCCGCTCTTTACCGTAGAAGTGCCGGTGGTCGCCTTTTCCAGTCTCGTTGTCGTAGCGCAGAACGCATACGCCATGCACCACATACGCAAGCCTGTACTTGAATCTGTGCGGCGATCCCGTCATTGGCTTTGGAAGCCGCCACAGTACCAATTCAGCAAAAGCGTTCTCGGAGTAAGTGACGCGGGCTTGAATAAGTGCAACCGCTTTCATGTTGGATATATTGCCAACATAGATAGGCGTTGTCAATTACCCCAACACTACCCCAACGCTGTGCGAGGCTAAAGGGAGATGCCGTCAGTTGATTTCCTCGACCCGATGACAGGCCACCCGCCTGCCGTCGGACTCCTGGAGCACAGGTATTTCCTGCCGGCAGCGCTCCACTGCGTGCGGACAGCGGTTGCTGAAGGCGCAGCCCGGCGGCGGCGCCAGGGGCGATGGTTGCTCGCCGCGCACCGCGATTTTTTGCTGGCGCAACTCAGGATTGATGCGGGGCGTGCTGGCGAGCAGCGCCTGGGTGTAGGGATGCAGCGGACGGTTGAATATTTTCCGCTCGTCGCCGTATTCGACGGCTTTGCCAAGATACATCACCAGCAACTCGTCGGCGATATGCTCGACCACCGCCAGGTTGTGCGAGATGAACAGATAAGCGACGCCGCTGCTTTGCTGGATATCCATCAGCAGATTGAGCACCTGCGCCTGGATCGACACATCGAGCGCGGAGACCGGCTCGTCGGCCACGATCACCTTCGGGTTGAGCATCAGCGCCCTGGCAATCGCAATGCGTTGACGCTGGCCTCCGGAAAACATATGCGGGTAGCGGGCGTAATGCTCCGCGCGCAGCCCCACCCGATCCATCATGGCCCGCGCTTTTTCGGCGCGTTCGGCCTTGCTCAGATGGGTATTGATGACCAGCGGTTCTTCCAGCAGGCTGCCGACCGTCTTGCGGGGGTTAAGGCTGGCATAGGGATTCTGGAACACCATCTGCACCAGCGGGCGGATTCTTTTGCGCTCCGCTCTGCCGGCGTGGGCGATGTTCGCACCGTCCATCCACAACTCGCCGCCGCTGGGCGCTTCGATCATGGTGATCTGCCGCGCCAGCGTGGATTTTCCACAACCGGATTCGCCGGCCACCGCCAGAGTTTTACCGGGAGTAAGTGCAAATGAAACACCGTCCAGCGCCCGCAGGACGGCTTTGGGTTTGCCCCAGCCTTGCGCCACCAGGTAGTGCCTGGAAAGGTTTTTTGCTTCCAGCAGAATCTTTTGCGTGCTCATCGAACGTGACCAGTCGGCAGACCGTCGGAACCCAACGGAAAATGGCAACGCACTTGTGCAGCGGATGTTGCGGGTGTCGTTGACAGGGCCGGACGGGTAGTGCGGCACACATCCGCCGCATAGCTGCAACGCGGATTGAGCAGGCATCCGCCGGGCCGGTCATACTGGCCGGGAACCACGCCGGGGATGGTTTTCAGGCGCTCGCGCCCGACGTTGTATTCCGGCAGCGACGCCAGCAGCGCCTGGGTATAGGGATGTTGCGGGGCGTTGAAAATATCCGGCACGCGACCGGCCTCCATCACCTGCCCCGCATACATCACCACCACCCGCTGCGCCGTCTGCGCGATGACGCTGAGATCATGGCTGATCAGCATCAGCGCCATGCCGCGCTCGCGCTGCAATTGCAGCAACAGCTCCAGCATTTGCGCCTGTACCGTGACATCGAGCGCCGTGGTCGGCTCGTCGGCGATCAGCAAACGCGGATTGCAGGCGATTGCCATTGCCACCATGACGCGCTGGCTCATGCCGCCGGAAAGTTGATGTGGATAAGCGTTCAGGCGGGTTTCGGGATCGGGGATTTCGACCTGCTGCAAGAGCGCCAGGGCCTGCGCACGCAATTCCTTTTTAGATCCGCCCTGATGAACGCGCAAGGTTTCCATCAACTGATAGGCCACCGTAAAACACGGATTGAGGCTGGTCATCGGGTCCTGGAAAATCATTGCGATGTCCTTGCCCAGCATGCTGTTGCGCTCCCGTTCCGGCATGCCCAGCAGATCGCGTCCGGCGAAAGTCATCCGCTCGGCCCGGACGCGACCGGGATAATCAATCAGCCCCATCATGGACAGCGCCGTGACGCTCTTGCCCGAGCCGGATTCGCCGACGATGCCGACGATCTCGCCCTGCTCCATGTTGAGATCGAGATTATCCACCGCACGAAACGGAGATTTCTCCGGGCCGAATTCAACCCGCAGGTTTTGAATTTCTAACAAGGACATTATTGTTTCAGCTTTGGATCGAGTGCATCACGCAGGCCGTCGCCCATCAGATTGAAGGCCAGCACGGAAATTAAAATCGCCAGTCCAGGGAAAGTCACCACCCACCATGCGCTCTGGATGAATTCCAGGGCGCTGGCCAGCATCGAGCCCCATTCCGGCGTGGGCGGCTGCGCGCCCAGGCCGAGGAAACCCAGCGCGGCGGCATCCAGAATGGCGTTGGAAAATCCCAGGGTAGCCTGCACGATCAGCGGCGCTGCACAGTTCGGCAGAATGCAGATGAACATCAGGCGCAGCGTGCCGGCGCCGGCGATGCGCGATGAATTGACGTAGTCCTTGGCCATTTCCCCGATCACCGCAGCGCGGGTCAGGCGCGCAAAATGCGGCAGCATCACGATGCCGATGGCGTACATGGCGTTGATCAGTCCGGGGCCGAGTATCGCCACGATCGCCACCGCCAGCAACAGGCTGGGCAAAGCCAGCATCACATCCATCAAGCGCATGATGGCGATCTCGGTGACGCCGCGGAAAAAACCCGCCAGCAGCCCCAGCACTACCCCGAGACTCAACGACAGCGATACCGAGACGAAACCGATCAGCAGCGACAGGCGCGTGCCGTAGATCAGGCGCGACAGCATATCGCGGCCCACCGGATCGGTGCCGAGAATGAATTTGCTGCTGCCACCGTCCTGCCACACCGGCGGCGCCAGCGTCGCTTCACGAAATTGTTCGGTGGCGGAATGCGGCGCGACCCAATCGGCGAACAATGCCAACAGCACCAGAACGCAGACCACTGCCAGCCCCACGGTGGCGCCGCGATTCTGGAAAAAATAACGCATCAGCTCGCGCAGCGGATGAGGCGGGGCGTCGCTGGCCGAAGTTGCTTCCGCAGAGCCCGGCATTTCTGTCAAAGTGGATTCGCTCATGTGCTGCGGCGTATGCGTGGATTGATGACGCCGTAGAGAATATCGACGCTCAGGTTAACCAGGATGATGATGCTGGCGGACAGCAGGATGCCGCCCTGCACCACCGGATAATCGCGGCGCTGGATGGCATACACCAGCCACTTGCCGATGCCCGGCCAGGAAAAAATGGTTTCAGTCAGAATCGCCCCCGCCAGCAATGTCCCCACCTGCAAGCCGATCACGGTGACCACCGGAATCAAGGCATTGCGCAAGGCATGAATGGTGATGACACGCAACCGCGAGATGCCCTTGGCGCGCGCGGTACGCACATAGTCTTCGCGCAACACTTCCAGCATGGCAGAGCGCGTCATGCGGGCCACTACCGCCAACGGTATGGTGCCGAGCGCGATGGTTGGCAAAATCAAATGCGACAAAGCCGATTTGAAAGCACCCGCATCGCCGGAGAGCAGGCTGTCGATCAGCATGAAGCCGGTCACCGGCGGGAAGTCGTAGAGAATGTCGATACGGCCTGAAACCGGCGTCCATCCCAGGGTGACGGAGAACAGCAGAATCAGCAACAAGGCCCACCAGAATATCGGCATCGAAAAGCCGGTCAGCGACACCCCCATCACCGTATAGTCGAGAAAGGTGTTGCGCTTGACGGCTGCCAGAATTCCCGCCGGCAAGCCGACCAGCAATGCCAGCAACATGGCGCAAAAAGACAACTCCAGGGTGGCGGGAAACAAGGTGAGGAACTCGCTTAGCACCGGTTCATGGGTCGAGATCGAAGCGCCCAGATTGCCTCTGAGCACCTGGCCCAGATAATCCAGGTACTGCACATACAGCGGTCGATCCAGGCCGAACTCATGCACCAGTCGCGCATAACGGGCCGGGTCCATGCCCCGCTCTCCCGACAACGCTTCGACCGCGTCGCCGGGAATCATGTGGATCAAAGCAAAAACCAGTACGGTGATGCCCAGGAAAGTCGGAATGACCAGCCCGGCACGGCGCAAGATAAATCCCAGCATCGAATGTAGCCCCGCTAAATTCCGCCGTTCCGCCTAAGCGTCCCGGCGCTTGAACAAGATTATTTCAAGTCGACCTTGTTGAAGTAGTGGTGGGCCGTCACATCCATCTTGAAGCCGATCACTTCCTTGCGCACCGGGGTATATCTCAACGAATGGGCAATGGTGAGCCAGGGCGCTTCTTCCTTGACGATTACCTGTGCCTTCTCGTAATACTTTGCCCGCTCCGCCTGCTTGGGCGTGGTCTTGGCTTTCTGGATCAAGTCTTCAAAATCCTTGTTGCACCAGCGCGCGAAGTTGCCGCCGCCTTTAACAGCGTCGCAACCAAGCAGAGGGACGAAGAAATTATCCGGGTCGCCGTTGTCGCCTGACCAGCCGTACATGATGGCCTGTTGCTCGCCGGTCTTGCTGCGCTTGCGGTACTCGCCCCATTCATAGGTGATGAGCCTGGCCTTGACGCCGATTTTCGCCCAGTCGGCCTGGATCAGCTCGGCCATGCGTTTGCCGTCAGGATTGTAGGGGCGGGTCACCGGCAGATACCACAGGTCGATATCGACGCCATTCGGATATCCGGCCTTGACCATCAGGGCCTTGGCTTTCGCCACGTCATAAGGATAATCCTTGACCTTGTCGTTGTACGACCACATGGTCGGCGGAATGGGATTCTTGGCGGCTTGTCCGGCGCCCTGGTAAACCGACTTGAGGATGGCCTGCTTATCCACCGCCATATTCAACGCCTGCCGCACCAGCTTGCTGTCGAAAGGTTTCTTTTCCACGTTGAAAGCGATGTAGCCGACATTCAAACCTTCCTGGGACAGCATAGTGATGGCCGGGTCGGACTTCATCAGCGCGATATCCGCCGGCTTGGGAAACGCCATCACCTGGCACTCGCCGGTTTTGAGCTTGGCGTAGCGCACCGAAGCATCGGGGGTAATGGCGTAGATCAGGTTGTCGATCTTCGGCCGGCCATCCCAATGCTGGTCGAAGGCCTTGTAACGGATCACCGCGTCTTTCTGGTAGGAGACAAACTGGAACGGGCCGGTGCCGATCGGTTCGCGGTCGATGACATCGGGAGTGCCGGCGGCCCTCATCTTGTCGGCATATTCGGCGGAGAGTATCGAGGCAAAATCCATTCCGAGATTGGCGAGGAAGGGCGCTTCAGGATGGTGTAACGTGAAGCGTACAGTGTAATCGTCGATTTTTTCCAGCTTGCTGACGATTTTATCCATGCCCATATCTTCGAAATAAGCGAAGGTCTGGCCGGCGGTAACTTTATGGTAGGGATTATTCGGGTCGGCCATGCGGTTCCAGCTGAACAGCACATCATCGGCATTGAAATCGCGCGTCGGCTTGAACACGGCGTTGCTCTGGAACTTGACCCCTTTGCGCAACTTGAAGGTGTACGTCAGGCCATCGGCGGATTCCTGCCAGGATTCGGCCAGCGCCGGCACGATCTCGGAGGTGCCGATCTTGAACTGCACCAGGCGGTTGTAGATCGGTACCGAGGATGCATCCATGGTTGTACCCAGCGAAAAGAACTGCGGGTTGAAACCCTCGGGGCTGCCTTCCGAGCAAAACACCAGCGTTTTCGCGGCTTCCGCAACCACGGCGTAAGTACTCAACAGCGTGATGAAACCAGCGATGAGGATTTTTCTTCCAGATTTAGTCATTAGCGCGACTCCTGAAAAATGGAAATTAAGAATAAGTTCATATAAGGCGCTTCTATCGGTGGAATGCTACCAGAGTCCGGGCCTGCTTGCCTGCAAAAATGCAGGGTGGCAAGGCAAGCAACATTCCCGCAGCAACAGCTTGCATGAGATTCGGGAATTGACTAGTATGACTATATTATTAGTCACCTATTGGAGTGCAGCATGCGCAGCGTAAGTTTGGCCGAGGCCAAGGCGCATCTCAGCGAGTTACTTAACATCGTGGAAGCCGGCGAGGAAATCCTCATCACCCGGCACGGTCGCGCCGTGGCCCATGTCTCGCCCCCGGAAAGGCGGAAGCAAGCCCTCCCGCTCAAGCGTCTGGCGGCTTTGCGCAAAGAAGTACCCGCCTGGACTGAGCCGAGCGCGAGCCTGGTGCGTCAACTACGTGACGCCGAATGATCTATCTTGACACCAGCTTCCTGACCCCCTTATTCCGCGCGGAACCGCTCTCGGGACGAATCAGTAATTTCCTGGCTGCCGTTCCGCCCGGCACGCTCGCCATCAGTCTATGGACACGCGTTGAATTCGCCAGCGTCATGGCCCGCGACGTTCGCATGAAGTCGCTCAGCGAAGCAACGGCCCGCAAGCTCATCGAGGAATTTGACGCCCTCGCTGTCGATTCACTTCATGTGTTGATCCCCGCCGCCGCAGATTATTATCTGGCGCGGGACTTTGTAGCCGAGTTTGCAACCCGCCTGCGCGGCCCCGATGCTCTGCACATGGCGATTGCACGCAATCATGGCATAGAGGTAATCTTGACACTCGATGAAGGTTTGATCTTTGCCGCCAGGAAACTCAAGATCAAAGCAAAGCGCGGCATTCGCTTATGACTTGATTGGAGGACCAAGCGGACAGGCTAAGCCCAGTCCCCCTCGGCAGCGATGCATCGTCCACCCGCTCTGGTTGCTTTCTCAGACTTCCAGCCGCGTGGTATGGGCCAATGCAACGCGAAAATAATCATCCTGCAGACCGGGCCAAACTGACCGGTCGAGGACCGGTAACTGGAAAATGAATTGCACTACTATTATCACCCCAAAATATGTGGTTGACACTGGGTAAGTTGCAGTCGGGTGCAATTGAAACTGTTGGACGGCTGTCAAGCGGCGAGGGAGTCCCAGTAACGAATGACCCCAGCAGCGGTTGGCGCGAGCGGTACGCAGATTGAGCATGGCTTGGTCGTTGTCTTTTCTCCACCAAGCCCCGGCGAGCTTGAGTCGTTTCTGTATGACGTATCGGTGAGCACTTTCGATCTCCCCGGAACCGATGGGCAGATTGGTGACGATGGTTTGTGCATAGCGAAACTGCCCCGGGCGGTTGATGATGTAGCGGTAACACTGGCGCACCGGGGCATCTTCGGCAGGAACGGCATCCGGCTCAACGAAGGGGCGCAGCGCACCGATCACCGCCGACAAATGGTCAGTCTTCAATCACTCCTTCTGGAGCGTGATCATGCATCCGGCTATCCGCCCGGAACGCCGGTCGCATGGGGCCTTGGAAAGAATGTTGATCGCCGCGTCCGTGGCGTTTCGTCCATATTTCTGTTTCATATCGCTCTTCAAACTGACAATTCAGCAGCGCCATAGCATTCTGACCTGCGCCCCCTCATCTGTCAGAAAAAAAACTTACAATGCGCAATACAAATATCGCCCAATTCCAAATCAAACCACCCGCATGAACCAACATCACACTGAAAATTCCCCGACAGAAGATGAGGCCGAGCAGAACACTCTCGGCCAGTTCATTCCTCTGCATTACCATCACAACATGCTGATGGACCAGAACCGCATGGAGAACTTCAAGGCGGCCATCGAGCATGTCGTCTTCGACGGCGCCAGGGTGCTGGAGTTGGGTGGCGGCACCGGCGTACTTTCGTGTTTTGCCGCCGCCCGCGCCAGCAAGGTCTGGTGCGTCGAATTCAATCCTGACATGGTGGCCGAAGCGCGCCGCCTGCTGACGCTGAATCAGTGCGACGACAGGGTCGAAGTGATTCATGCCGACGCTTTCCATTACCTCCCGCCTGAGCCGGTGGATGTGGTGATTTGCGAAATGATCCATGTGGCCATGCTGCGTGAAAAACAGGTGGAAGTGATCGAATCATTCAAGCAGCGTTACCGGCAACGCTTCGGCGAAGGTCTGCCGGTGTTCATTCCCGAAGCGGCAATCATGGCGGTTCAGCCCTTGCAACAGGATTACGTCTTCTTTGGTTTCCATGCGCCCATCATCCAGTTTCAGCGTCCCCAGGTAATCCAGACCGGCGCCATCGAGCTGGCGGCCCCAGCCATCTACAGTTTGCTGGATTACTCCCAGCCGGTTTCCCGCGAGATTCAATGGCAGGGCGTGTTCACCATGGAATACAGCGGCACGGTGAATGCGCTGCGCTTCGTGACCAAGAATATTTTGTCGATACTCGCCGACCAGGGCGCCACCATCGACTGGTTGAACGACTACATGGTGCTGCCCCTGGCGGCGCCGGTGGATGTAACGATAGGCGACCAGCTACAAGTGGAGTTCAGCTATCTGACCGGCGGAACTTTGCGATCACTGGAAAAATCCATGCGCGCCACCTTGGTCAAGCAGGCCGGTGGGTGATGTTTTCCGTCAAGCCGCCTCGAAGCCGGCATCGTCGACTGCGCGCTTCATGACATCGCGCGTGATTTTATCCGCGTCATAGTCGACGCTGGCTTCGCCGCGCTCCAGCGAGACTTCGGCCTTGACCACGCCGGGCAGTTCCGACAATACTTTGGTGACGCTTTTCACGCAGCCCTGGCAGCTCATGCCGCCGACTTTGAGTAAGGTTGATTCCATGGCTTGCTCCTGATTAAGATTTTTTCGCCTGCCAGCGTTTCAGCAACAGGGAATTGCTCACCACCGACACCGAGCTCATGGCCATCGCCGCGCCGGCGATCACTGGATTCAGCATGCCCAAGGCCGCCAGCGGGATGCCCAGCACATTGTAGATGAATGCGAAAAACAGGTTCTGGCGTATCTTGGCCAGGGTCGCGCGCGACAGATCGATGGCGTCGGCCACGCTGTTGAGGTCGTCGCGCATCAAGGTCACGCCGGCGGTTTCCATTGCCACATCCGAACCAGCCCCCATGGCAAAGCCGACATCTGCTGCCGCCAGCGCTGGCGCATCGTTGATGCCGTCGCCGGCCATGCCGACGCGCCCGCCGCGCTTGGCGGCCTCGGCCTTGAGACTGGCGATGGCTTGCGCCTTGTCGCCCGGCAAGACTTCCGCCTGATAGCGGGTGATGCCTGCCTCGCGCGCGATGGCCGCTGCGGTCTGGGGATTATCGCCGGTCAGCATCACCACTTCGACGCCCAGCGCATTCAGCCGCGCCACGGCGGCGCGGGTGGTGCCGCGCAGCGGGTCGGCCACGGCGATGATGCCCAGCACGTGGCCAGCGCGAGCGACGGCGACGATGCTCTTGCCGGCCTGTTGCAGCGGCAACAATGCAGCACTGTCGACAACCAAACCTTCCGCCGCCAGGAAGGCCGGCGAGCCGAGCAGGCAGACGGCGCCGTTCACATCTCCGCGCAGCCCTTTGCCGGGTTCGGCACGCAGATTCTGCACTGGCAGCGGTGCGCTATTTGTTTCGCTGGCGCGCGCCAGGATCGCGGTTGCCAGCGGATGGGTCGCGCCTTGTTCGAGGGCGGCGGCGACCTGCAATAATTCGTCGGCGGAGACGCCATCACCCGGCGCGATGTCGGTCACCAGCGGTTTGCCCTGGGTCAGGGTACCGGTCTTGTCTACAGCCAGCACGAGTATTTTTTCGGCGATTTCCAGCGCCTCGGCATCTTTGACCAGGATGCCGGCTTTCGCTCCCTGGCCGGTTCCCACCATGATCGCCGTCGGCGTCGCCAGGCCGAGGGCGCAAGGACAGGCGATCACCAGCACGGCGACGGCATTCACCAGCGCCTGCGTAAATTCGCCGGTCAAGCCCCACCAGCCCACAAAAGTAAGCAGCGCAATAGCGCCGACCACCGGCACGAAGATCGCCGAAACCTTGTCGGCCAACCGTTGCACCGGCGCCTTGGAACCCTGCGCCTGCTCCACCATGCGGATGATGCCGGCCAGCAGCGTGTGACTGCCGATGCCGGTGGCGCGACAACGCAGCAGCGCCTCGCCATTTACTGTGGCGGCAAACAATTTGTCGCCGGGTTGCTTGGTGACCGGCATGCTCTCGCCGGTGAGCATGGCTTCGTTGAGGCTGGATACACCTTCGATCACTGCGCCATCCACCGGCACGGCTTCTCCCGGCCGCACCACAAAAATGTCGCCGGGCAGCATTGCCGCCACCGCCAGTTCCACCAGTTGCCCGTCCCGTTCGACGCGCGCGGTCTGCGGCTGCAAGCGGATCAACGCTTCCAGCGCCGCCGAAGTGCGGGCCTTGGCGCGCGCTTCGAGAATCTTGCCGAGCAGCACCAGGGTGATGACGGTGGCCGAGGCTTCGAAATAAACATGCTGGTGCTGCAAGCCAACCAGCGTCACCACCGCGCTATAGAGCCAGGCCATGCCGGTACCCAACGCCACCAGCACATCCATGTTGCCTGCGCCGCCGCGCAGGGAATTCCAGGCGCCACTGTAAAAGCGCCAGCCGATCCACCACTGCACAGGTGTCGCCAGCGCCAGTTGCAGCCAGCGCGGCAGCAACTCCTGATGCGCATCGTTGCCTCCGCCGCCGCCGAACATCACGGCCATCTGCGCCACCAGCGGCAGCGTCAGTGCCGCGGAAATCCAGAAACGCTGGAGTTCCGCGCGGTAATGGGCCAGCTTGCGCTGCCTTTCCTCGGCGCGCGTATCGGTGGTGGACAGTTGTGCCTGATAACCGGCGCGCGCCACCGCAGCAATCAATTGCGCGGCGTCGCTGAGTCCCGGCGTAAACCGCACATGGGCTTTTTCGGAGGCAAAGTTGACCACCGCCTCGACCCCCGGCAGCTTGTTCAACTGCTTTTCAATGCGCGTGGCGCATGCCGCGCAACTCATGCCTTGCAGCGCAAACTCCAGCGTCTGTTGAGGTACGCCGTAGCCGGCCTTGCGGATGGTTTCGACAATTTGTTCGGGACTCGCCGCAGCGGCATCGAAAGCGACATGCACTTTCTCGCTGGCGAAATTGACGTTGGCGGAAACGCCTTCCAGCTTGTTCAACTGTTTTTCGATACGCGCAGCACAAGCCGCGCAGGTCATGCCTTCGACCGGCAGGTCGAGCGTGCTGGATAGCGTGGTCATGGCATTTGCTCGAAGTTGATCGGGGCCGCTAATAATCAAGCGTACATAAGCTTTCCCGTTGGCGCCGGGATATGACGGCCTTGCGCATGGGCAGTAGCGATCCACTCTTCGATGATGATCTCGACATTTTTGACCGCTTCCTGGTAACTCGCGCCATCGGCCATACATCCAGGCAATTCCGGCACTTCCACGACAAAGCTTTGATCTTCGTCGCTCCAGTAAATCACAAGTTCGTAACGGCTTTGCATGATCCCTACCTCGCCAGCTTGTATTTCAAAATGAGCGTTCTGACCTGTTTGACCTGATAGGCTTTCGCCTTGCTGCCGAGCGGCTGTAGATTAACAATCTCGGCTATGCCCTGTTTCGTGTAAATAAAATGGTCTCCCTTAACACGAACCTCAAAGCCAAGCGCCTCCAGTGCATAGCGTAATTCGGCAAAAGCTATGTTGTTGTCGGATGTCCCTCGTAGTATCGCAGCAAGGACGTTTTCAAGCTTTCCCATGCACGTTTGGTTTTCGGTCGCTGAAGGCTGAATGGTACACCAGCTCACAGCAAATACCGACTACTTTGGCGACCGCCTTTTCCGCGGAAAACTTCGCAACAGTCCTCAGCCCTCCCCTCGAAATGTTTGACTTCTTCAATCATTTCGATAATACTGGAAACATGGAAACGATGACCGCCGCCGAACGGCTTGCTGCGCTGGGCCATGACACCCGCCTGGCGGTGTTCCGCCTGCTGGTGCAGGCCGGACCGGAGGGCTTGAGCGCCGGCGTGATCGGCGAACGGATGGGGCTGGCGCCGGCGACACTGTCTTTTCATCTCGCCCACCTGAGCCGCGTCGGCCTGATCAGCGCCCGCCAGGATGGGCGTTATATTTTTTACGCCACCGACTTTTCCGCGATGGACGATCTGATCGCCTTCCTCACCGACAATTGCTGCAACGGCGCGAGCTGTCTGCCTAAAACCGCTGTCGCTCATACGCGCGCCAAGCCTCGGCGGACCCCGGCGAAATCAAACCGCTGACAGCGCAGCCCCGCATTCATAATCCTGGAGTAAACAGCATGACCGACCGTCTTTTCAATGTACTGTTTTTGTGCACCGGCAACTCGGCGCGCAGCATTCTTGCCGAGGCCATTCTCAATCATCTCGGCCAGGGCCGCTTCAAGGCTTACAGCGCCGGCAGCCAGCCTGCCGGCAAGGTGAATCCTTTGGCCATCGATTTGCTCGGCAAACAGGGCCTGACCGTCACCGATCTGCGCAGCAAGAGTTGGGATGAATTTGCCTTACCGGCTGCACCGCATTTCGACTTCGTGTTTACCGTCTGCGACAACGCCGCTCAGGAAGTCTGTCCGGTGTGGCCGGGCCAGCCCATGACGGCCCACTGGGGCATCGCCGACCCGGCGGCGGTAGAGGGCAGCGACGAGGAAAAACGCAAAGCATTTTCCCGGGCGTTTGCCGAAATGCATCGCCGCATCTCACTGTTCATCAGCCTGCCGCTGGCAAAACTCGACGCCCTGGCGATCAAGCGCGAACTCGACAAGATCGGTCGTCTTCCTGCAACGGAGAAATAAGCCATGAGCGCACAGTGTGAAGTTGTAGCCAAGCAAGCTGGCGGCGCAGCGATAGGATTCTTCGAACGCTATTTGACGCTGTGGGTATTTCTCTGCATCGTCGTCGGCATTGCGCTGGGGCAGGCGTTTCCCGCGCCGTTCCAGGCGCTCGGCGGCATGACCGTGGCGCAGGTGAACCTGCCGGTCGGCGTGCTGATCTGGGTGATGATTATTCCCATGCTGGTGAAAATCGATTTCGGCGCGCTGCATCAGGTCAAGGCGCACTGGCGCGGCATTGGCGTGACGCTGTTCGTCAACTGGGCGGTCAAGCCGTTCTCGATGGCGCTGCTGGGCTGGATTTTTATTCGTCATGTATTCGCAACCTACTTGCCCGCCGACCAGCTTGACAGTTATATCGCCGGACTGATCCTGCTGGCCGCCGCGCCGTGCACGGCGATGGTGTTCGTGTGGAGCAAGCTCACTGACGGCGATCCCTATTTCACGCTGTCGCAGGTGGCCTTGAACGACCTGGTGATGATTTTCGCTTTCGCGCCCATCGTCGCCCTGTTGCTGGGCATCTCGTCGATCACGGTACCCTGGGATACGCTGTTCACCTCAGTAGTCCTGTACATCGTTATTCCGGTGATACTCGCGCAACTCTGGCGCTGGCGGCTACTCAAAAGCGGCGCGGAGACTTTCCAGTTGATGCTGGCGCGGCTAGCGCCGTTTTCCATCAGCGCGCTGCTGGTCACGCTGGTGCTGCTGTTCGCCTTTCAGGGCGAGGCGATTCTGCGGCAGCCGCTGATTATCGTCATGCTGGCAATACCGATCCTGATCCAGGTACTCTTCAACTCGTCCCTGGCCTACTGGCTCAACCGGGTTGCTGGAGAGAAACACAGCGTCGCCTGCCCATCGGCATTGATCGGCGCCTCCAACTTCTTCGAGCTGGCCGTGGCAGCCGCCATCAGCCTGTTTGGTTTCGATTCCGGCGCGGCGCTGGCGACCGTGGTCGGCGTGTTGATCGAAGTCCCGGTGATGTTGCTGGTGGTGCGCGCAGTGAACGGCAGCAAGCGCTGGTACGAGCATGGCGCTGGCGCTGCGGACGCGCCTGGCGGATAATTTCAAACCATGAGCGATCACAGCCACGCACACCACCCGCATCCTCACGCGCACACGCACACCGCACACGCCACCCACGCAACGAGTACCAGCCTGCGCTGGGCGTTAATCCTGACATTCGGTTTTGCCGGCGTCGAAGCACTGACCGGCTGGTGGTCGGGGTCGCTGGCGCTGCTGGGCGATGCCGGTCACATGGTGACGGACAGCCTGTCGCTGGGGCTGGCGCTGTTCGCCGCGTGGCTATCCACGCGGCCCGCCACCCACCGGCACAGCTACGGCATGCAGCGCGCCGAGGTGCTGGCCGGGTTGATCAACGCCCTGTTGATGCTGGCTGTCATCGTCGCGCTCGCCGTGGCCTCAATCCAGCGTCTGCTGACCCCGCAGGCGGTGCATGGAGAAGCCGTGGCGGTGGTGGCGGTGATCGGATTGATCGTCAATATCGTCGTGGCGCTGATGCTGGCGCGCGGCGAGCAATCCTTCAATACGCGCGGCGCGCTGCTGCATGTGCTGGGCGACCTGCTGGGCTCGGTCGCCGCATTGGTGGCGGGCATCGTCATCACACTGACCGGTTGGACGCCGATCGACCCGATCCTGACGCTGACCATCGCCGCGCTGATCCTCGCCTCGACCATCAGACTGCTGCTCGAAACCCTGCATACGCTGATGGAAGGCGTGCCGCGCCACCTGTCGCTGGAGGCGATAGGCAGCGCCATCGCCGCACGGTCGGGTGTCAACTCGGTGCATGACCTGCATTTGTGGGCCGTATCGTCGAAGCAGATCGCGCTCTCGGCCCACCTGGTCATCGAGGATATGCGGGATTGGGAACACGTCCTTGCCGATGTCAGCGAAGTGCTGCATACGCTCGGCGTCGAGCACGCCACCCTGCAACCTGAACCATTACAGCGCACCGTGCGCTGGCTTGCGCGCGCTGGAACATCCTTGAAGCATTGATACATTCAGGAAGTCCTTCGGCGCTGCTCCATCACTCCACTTCGAACAAGGTGTGCTGGTTCTGCTGGTTGCGGCGCTCGATGAACAGGCTGTTGCCGTACAATTTTTTCGCCTGTTTTTTCGCTTCCGCCACCGCCACCGAGATCTGGTGGTGGCTGTAGTATTCGCCCGGCTCGACGCTGACCACGCCCAGGGATATGCTGATCAGGGGACAAAAAGCTTTCTTGCCCTGCCTGTCCTCGGTGAAATAACCGCCCAGCTCCCGATCCTGAATACTGGAGAATTCGAGTATCGCCTCGCCGAATACTTCCAGTATCTGTTTGCAACGCACCTCCACATCCTCGCTCTGAAACAGGATCATGAAATCGTCGCCGCCGATATGCCCGACAAAATCCAGGTCGGGATCGCAATGCTCCGCCAGGATTCGTCCAACCAACTGAATCACATCGTCGCCCTTCTGGTATCCGTAGACATCGTTGAAAGGCTTGAAGTGGTCCAGATCGCAGTAGCATGCCGCAAACTTTGCCTGGCTATGCAGCAGCAGGTCGATGTGTTCGCTGATCGGCACATTGCCCGGCAACTGGGTGAGCGGATTAGCGTATTTGGCGGCGTCGATCTGCAGCTTGGTGATTTCCGCCATCAGGTCATGGCTGGAGCCTACGCCCTGATACTTGCCCTGCTCGGTCAGAATAAAACCGTTGGCCAACTGGCGCGGATCGGCTTTGACCATGATATGGCTGAGGTCCTGCACGCTGATATCCATTTCGACGACCACCGGCTCGGAATCCATCAGGTGCTTGCAGGATTTCCGGCCATGCAGGTCCCGCCAGTAAGGGTGAGCATAACGTTCGATGACGGCATAGCGGCTGATGATGCCGCGCGGGATGCCGTCGGTGACCACCGCAATGGTTTGCAGTTCCGGCGCGGCGGTAAACATTTCGAACACCTGGTTATTGGTAATCCCCGTCGTTACCGGCGGTGTTGCGCGCAGCAATTTGGCGACCGTCACTTTTCTGAGCGCCTGGGTGCTCCTGGCGGCGTGGCCGATGCGCTGCCGCAGCGATTTGGAAACTTCAGCCGCCAGCGTCGTGGCGGGCTGGCTGTACGGACGGGCAATGTAATAGCCCTGGCCGCAGGCAATCCCCAGGTCGCGGATGACGCCCAGCTCGGCCAGGGTTTCGATGCCTTCGGCGATCACCAGGGATTCCGAGTTTTGCGCGATTTCCTGGATGGAACGGACAAACTGGAGTTTTACCGGATCCTGATTGATACCCTGGACAAAGTGCATGTCGATTTTCACAAACTCGGGGCGCAACTCGGACCACAGGCGCAGGCTGGAAAATCCCTCGCCGAGATCGTCGATGGCGATTTTGAATCCCATCGAGCGATAGTGCGCCACGGCGTCGCGCAACAGGTTGTAGTCATAGGTCGGCTGGTTTTCAGTCAGCTCGATGATCACGCGCTCCGGACTGAGGCCGAGTTCGCGGATGAAGCCCAGCGTTTCGCCGTGCTTCATGCCGCGATCCAAAAGACATTCCGGGCTTACATTGAGGAAAAGTTTACCGGGCAGATCGAGATTTAGAAAATTTTCCAGCACCACGCGACGGCACAGGTGCTCGACCTTGACCGTCAGGCCATAGTTGCTGGCTGCCTTGAACAGGTTGATGGGGGCGTGCAGAGGGCTATCCGAAGGTCCGCGGATCAAGCCCTCATAGCCCATGATTTCACCGTTGCGCATGTCCACGATCGGCTGAAACAATGGCGTAAGCTGCCTGAGATTGATGATCTCGTGCAAATGCCCCAGCAGGTCGTCGCGGCCGCGCAGAGGCGACGGGTGGGCTGGCGCCGTCTGTGCATCGGCCTGGCTGGGTTGCGCTTGCGGCGTGTTCATTTTTCCGAGGAAAGACACTTGTTCGACCAGCGCCCGTAATTGGGACATGGGTATCGACGGGTTTTCAGCAAGGGCGTTTTTCATGATGATCGATCCGGGATGTGGGCAAACGACGGGAAAGTCTTCAGTACATTTCATGTTAACCGCACCATATGACAGAATGATGACTGGCGTCCGGCCCTGTCTGGTCCATACAGCAGCCCGCTTTCCGATGGATGCGTTAGCATAGCCCACGATGGAAATTCCTTCGCAACCCCACCGCTCCAGGCTGGTACGCCAGTTCATGGCGCGGCCCAGGCTGATCATTTGCGCCGCACTGGGGCTGATGACGGCATGGCTGCTGCCGCCCTCGCTGGCCCAGCACGGAATCACCCGTCTGATCATCAGCTGGAACGTCGGCGCCTGCTGCTATCTGGCGCTTGCGGCGCATATGATGTTCTGGTCAACCCACGAAAGAATGCGTACCCGCGCACTCCTGCAAGACGAAGGGCGGATCATGGTGCTGGCCCTGGTGGTTGCCGCCGCCATCGTCAGCATCGGCGCCATCGTGGCGGAACTTGCAGTCACCCGGGACATGCACGGCACGCTGCGCTACACCCATATCGCGCTGGCCGCGCTGACCATCCTCTCCTCCTGGGCGTTTACCCAGGTGATGTTCGCGCTGCACTATGCGCATGACTACTATCTGGCGGAAGCGCGGGGCAGCCCCGGCGGATTGGCCTTCCCCGGCGGGCATGCGCCGGACTACGGGGATTTTCTCTACTTTTCCTGTGTCATCGGCACCTCCGGCCAGACCGCCGACGTCAGCTTCACCAGCCGGACAATGCGCAGAACCGGCTTGGTGCACTGCATCCTGGCTTTTTTCTTCAACACCACCCTGGTGGCGCTGACCATCAATATCGCTTCCGGATTGTTCTGATATTCTGATTTTCTGATTTAGAGATAAGAACGGAACTTCCGTCGACTCGCGCTCTCCTAGTCTTCTGGCTGCGAGCCTATCTTTGAAGGGAATGTGTAAAAATAATTTTAGCGCCGTATCTTGATCGAGTGTCCCGGAACTCAGGCTCCAAGGCCGGAAATAAGAGAAACAGTTCGCTTGCCTACTGAGTCGTATAAGCCGTCGCCAGGCAGTCAGCCGGAGCGACACAAACGAAACTGCATTCACCAAGAGGAGACAACACATGTCGGACAAGAACTTGCTGGAAACAAAGATCAGCCGTCGTGGCGTGATCAAGGCCGCTGCCGCGGCGGGCGTCGTGCAACTCGCGGCGCCGTTCATCGGCAGCGCACGCGCCGCCGAGCCGGTCAAGATCGGTTTATGCAATCCGCTGACCGGCACCTATGCCGCAGTTGGCAAGAACGAGCTGATCGGTTGCCAGCTCGCCATCGAACAGATCAACGCCAAGGGCGGCATTATTGGTCGACCGGTCACGCTACTGGTTGAGGATTCCACCAGCGGCGACGCCGGCACGGCGGTGCAGAAATCACGCAAGCTGATCGAGCGCGACAATGTGAATTTTCTCCTCGGCAACGTCAACTCCGCGCTGGCGCTGGCCATGGCCCAGGTATCCAACGAGAAGGGAGTAGTGCACATCGTACCCGGCGGCCATACCGACGCCATCACCGGTGCAAGCTGCCACTGGAATGTGTTCCGGGTTTGCAACACCACCCAGATGGAGGCTTATGCTGTCGCCCCCGAGCTGCTCAAGAAGGGCGGCAAGAAATGGTATTTCATCACGCCCGACTACGCCTTCGGCCACACGCTCCAGGCTGGCCTGGAAAAAGCCGCCGCCAAGATCGGCGCGGTCAAGGTGGGCGGCGACCTGACGCCTTTAGGCGCCACAGACTTCTCTTCCTATCTGATCAAGGCCCAGGCGGCGAAGCCTGATGTAATCATTTTCCTGCCCCAGGGCAACGACATGATCAATTGCATCAAGCAGGCGGTTCAGTTTGGCCTGGACAAACGTTTCCACCTGGCCGGCGCCCAGCAGGAACTGGAAGCCCTCGAAGGGCTGCCGCCCGAAGCGCGCATCGGTACCTGGGTGTTCGAGTGGTACTGGAACCAGCCGGGCGTGCCGCATGTCGCAGAATTCGTCGCCGCGATCAAGAAGAAGACCGGCAGGGTGCCGACCGCCCGCACCTGGTTCGGCTTCGCCTCGGCCTGGAGCTGCGCCCTGGCCGCCAATCAGGCTAAGTCCCTGGATGCCCACAAAGTGGCCAAGGCGCTACAGGGCCTGAAGCTCCCGCCCGAGGTGGCGCTGATGCCGGAGCAGCCGTTCTTCCGCGCCGGCCAGAACCAGTTGATCCCCACGCTCTACGTGGGCAACGCGCAGGCCAAAGGTTCCGCCGGCGAAGACGATCTGTTCCACGTTACCGAGATCGTCAAGGGCAGCGAGGTGGCGGGAACCGTCGAGGAATCCGGCTGCAAGATGGTTTGGCCAAGCTGAAAACCGGCTGACTGACCTGAACTTCCGGCCACCGGGCGTCGCAACCATGACGCCCGGTGGCCGGGCTGTGCCGTACCGTTGCCGGCGGCGAGCCGCTTGGTGGAAAGAACCCTACAATAGGCGCGACACTCCATGACCCAATTACTCATATTCAATGTTTTTAACGGGCTGATCGTCGGCGCATTTTATGCATTGATGGCGCTCGGCCTGTCGCTGATCCTCAATCTCAGCGGCGTAATTAATTTCGCCCACGGCGGCTTCCTGGCAATCGGCGCCTACATCGCCTATTCGCTGATTCCCTACGTCGGCTTCTGGGGCGGCCTGCTGTTCGCGCCGATACTGACGGCGCTGCTCGGCCTGTTCGTCGAGCGCTTCCTGATCCGCCGCCTGTACCAGCGCGATCCGCTCTACAGCCTGCTGCTGACCTTCGGCCTGGCCTACATTCTGGAGGACGGGACACGCCTGATCTGGGGCGCGCAAAGCCTCCCCTACCCGATACCGGAATGGCTGACCACGCCGCTCTCCAGCGAGTATTTCTTTCTCACCGGCTATCGTCTGTTCATGGTCGCGCTGGTCTCGGTGGCGGTTGGCGCCTTGTTCTACATTCTCTCCCGCACCCGTCTGGGAATGCGTATCCGGGCCGGCACCGCGGATCTGGAAACGGTCTCGGTGCTGGGGGTCAATGTGCGCCTGCTGCGCAACCTGAACTTCGGCCTGGGTATCTATCTCGCCGGCCTGGCGGGAGTGCTGGCGGCGGGCATGCTCGGGCTCGATCCGACCATCGGCAGTTCACTGATCATGCCGAGCTTCGTCGCCATCATCGTCGGCGGCCTGGGCAGCCTGCCGGGTACGCTGCTCGGCGGCCTGCTGATCGGCGTCGCCTCCGGGCTCACCACGGTATTTTTTCCATCTGCGACCGAGGCGGTGATGTATGTGATGATGGGGGCAGTGCTGCTGGTCAGGCCGCGCGGCCTGCTGGGTGAAGAAGGGAGGCTGCAATGAGCGGGTTCAACCGGCAGCGGGCCTCGACCGCACTGGTCTGGCTGATCCTGCTGACCATGCCCTACTGGATGGCGCTGATCGGCGGCTACACGGAGCTCGGCACCCGCGTGCTGGTACTCGGCCTGGCGGCGATGGCGCTGAATTTTCTGCTCGGCTTCACCGGCGTGCTGTCCTTCGGTCATGCCGCCTACTTCGGTCTCGGCGCCTATGGCGCGGGCATGGCGATCAAATATCTCGCGCCGAGCACGCCGCTTTCCATCCTTGTCGGCGTCGTCCTCGGCACGCTGGCCGCCGCCTTGATCGGCGCCCTGATCGTCAAGCTGCGCGGAGTCTATTTCGCCATGGTGACGATTGCCTTCGGCCAGGTGTTCTTCTTCATCGCCATCCGCTGGAACGCGGTGACCGGCGGCGACGACGGCTTGACCGGGTGGCAACGCCATGCGCTCGATCTGGGCCTGGGCAAGATCGACATTCTCGGCAATGACAAGGCTTACTATTATCTGGTACTGATCCTGTTTGCCATCGCCGTCGGCATCATGGCGCTGCTGTTGCGTTCACCCTTCGGCAGAACCCTGCTGGCAATCCGTGAGAACGAACGGCGGGCGCGCTTTCTGGGGATTCCCGTGGAGCAGCATATCTGGCTGTCGTTCGTCATCTCCTGCCTGTTTGCCAGCCTGGCCGGCACGCTGTTCGCGCTGCTCAGCAATTTCGTCGATCCGCGCGCATTGCACTGGAGCCAATCGGGAAATTTCGTGATCATGGCGGTGCTGGGCGGCATGCGCTCCTTCTGGGGGCCGCTGGTCGGCGCGGCGATTTTCGTGGTGCTGCAGGACTTCGTTTCCAGCCACACCGAAAACTGGATGTCCATCATCGGCCTGTTCTTCGTCCTGGTGGTGCTGTTTTTCCCGCGCGGCGTGCTCGGCATGCTGAGGAGAAAGGCCAAGTCATGAGTCTGCTGAAAGTACAAAACGTTTCGCGGCATTTCGGCAGCCTGGTCGCGGTCGATGGCGTCTCGCTGACTGTCGAGCCGGGCGAGCTGCGCGCGGTGATCGGCCCCAACGGCGCGGGCAAGACCACCTTCTTCAACCTGATCAGCGGTTTCTTCCCGCCGACGACGGGCAGCATTCTGTTCGACGAGCAGGACATCACCGCGTTGCCGCCGCATCAGCGCGTAATCATGGGCATGGCGCGCACCTTCCAGATCACCGAGATTTTTCCCGAGCTCAACGTGCACGAGAATCTGCGCATTCCGGTCGAGGTCGCTGCGGGCCTGCGCCTGAGACCCTGGTTGTCGAAGAGCGCCGACCAGCAGATCCGCGAACGTGTCGCAGAACTGATGGAATTGGGCGGACTCACCGGCAAGGCGGAGCGCATGGTCGGCGAACTGTCCCACGGCGACCAGCGTGCCACCGAGATCATGATGTCGCTGGCGCTGAAGCCCAGACTGCTGCTGCTTGACGAGCCGACCGCCGGCATGGGCGATCAGGAGACCTACGACATCACCCGGCTGATCCGCCGGCTGCATCAGGCGCAGAGCCTCACCATCGTCCTGATCGAGCACGACATGCGCGTGGTGTTTAATCTTGCCGACCGCATCATGGTGCTGGCCGAGGGCGCGGTGCTGGCTGAAGGTACGCCCGGCGAAATCGCGGCCAGCGAAGTCGTCCAGGCGGCGTATTTGGGGAAAGCGGCATGAATATGCTCGAAGCAGAAGACCTGCATACTTTCTATGGCAAGAGCCACATTTTGCACGGCGTCGGGCTCACGGTCGGCGAAGGCGAGATTGTCGCCTTGCTCGGGCGCAACGGCGCGGGCAAGACCACCACGCTTCGCAGCATCATCGGGCTGACCCGCGCGCGCCAAGGCGCAGTGCGGGTCTTCGGGCAGACGACGACGACCTGGCCGGCTTACCGGATCGCCGCGCTGGGCGTCGGCTATGTGCCGGAGGGCCGGCGGATTTTCGCCGCCTTGACGGTCGAGGAGAACCTCAAGGTACCGCTCGAACGTCCTGGACTATGGAACATTCCCCGCATCTACGGACTGTTCCCGCGCCTGAAAGAGCGGCGGCTCTCCAAGGGTGGCCAGTTGTCGGGCGGCGAACAGGAGATGCTGGCGATCTCGCGTGCGCTGTTGCTCAATCCCAGGCTGCTGCTGCTGGATGAGCCGTCGCAAGGGCTGGCGCCGCTGATCGTGCAGGATGTTCTCAACGTCATCGTCGCCATGCGCAAGGAAGGCATGTCGGTACTGCTGGTCGAGCAGAACGTGCGTGCTGCGGTGGAGATCGCCGACCGCGCCTACGTGCTCGACGACGGCAAAGTCGTGTATGAGGGGCCGGCTGCCGAATTCGCCAAGGACGAGGAGCGGGTGCGCGCACTCGCCGGCGCCAGTGCCGAGAAGTGGGAGATGGCGGATTAAGAGCCCAAGCCCGGCGCAACACCCATGACGCAACCCAAAATTCTCATCGCGCGTGAAGTCTTCCCGGAAGTATTGGCGCTTCTGGAGCGGCACTTCGAGGTCGATTATCACGCCAGCGACGCCTTGCTCGCGCCCGAACAATTGACGGCGCGGCTGGCGGACAAGGACGGCGTATTGACCATGCCGACCGAACGCATCGACGCCGCGCTGCTGGCGGCCTGCCCGCGCCTGCGGGCGGTGTGCAACTGCGCCGTCGGTTACAACAATATCGATCTCGATGCCTGCACCCGTGCCGGAGTGATGGTCACCAATACGCCGGGCGTACTCGATGACACCACCGCCGACTTTGCCTGGGGCTTGATGCTCGCCAGCGCACGCCGCATCGTCGCCGCCGATCAATGGCTGCGCGCCCGGCAGTGGGACGGCTGGAAATACCAGGGCTGGCTGGGCCAGGACCTGCATCACGCCACCCTGGGCATCCTCGGCATGGGGCGCATCGGCCAGGCGGTGGCGCGCCGCGCCGCTGGTTTCGAGATGCGCGTGATCTATCACAACCGTTCGCACCTGCCGGCAGAACACGAAGCGCAATGCCGGGCCAAGTGGGTGGACAAACTCACGCTGCTGCGCGAATCCGACTTCCTGGTGCTGATGCTGCCCTATTCCCCTGCGACGCATCACGCCATCGGCGCCGCCGAACTGGCGCAGATGAAACCCACGGCGTATCTGATCAACATAGCGCGCGGCGGTGTGGTTGACGACGCCGCGCTGATCGAGGCATTGCAACAGCGCCGCATCGCCGGGGCCGGACTCGATGTATTCGAGAACGAGCCGGCGCTGGACCCGCGTTTCTTTGCCCTCGACAATGTGGTGCTGACACCGCATATCGGTTCGGCATCGGCGGCCACCCGCCTGAAAATGGCCATGCTGGCGGCAGACAACCTGATCGCAGCGCTGACCGGCGGCACGCCACCCAACCTGCTCAACCCGACAGTAAAAAACTAACGCCTTAGTTTTTCCAGGCATCTGCCGCAGGCACTACGCTGGCGAACCGGTCCGCCAGGGCGGCAAGTGTCGCCTGATGCACCGTCGCCGCCGGCACGACGCCGCCGAGCGGGTTGGGCAGATCGCGGGTGGCGCAGGCGGCCGCCACCACGGTCGCTGCGTAGCCATGATCGAGGGCGGAACGGGTGGTGGCGCTGATGCACATATGGGTAGCGAAACCGGCGATGACCACTTGCTTGCGTCCACTGGCCTGCAGCAGTTGATCCAGCTCCGTACCCGCGAATGCGTTGGGCAGATGCTTCACCACGATGGTCTCGTCGCCGGTCGGAGCGAGTTGCGGCATGATGGCAACGTACTTGCCTTCCGGGTTAAACAGGACGCCTCCGGGCCTGCCATGATTGACAATGTGGAATACCGGGGCGCCAGTCTGGCGGGCAAGCTCCAGCAGCCGGACGCATTCGGCAACAGCCGCCTCAATGCCGTTCAAAGGCAGCCCGCCTGAAACATATTCCAATTGATGATCGATCAACAACAAGGCGGCGCTCTCCCATCGGGCGACCACTCTCGGCGCACCCGCGATTTCCATCAAGGTTTTTGGTGTGTTCATGTTTCGCTCCCACAGTTAAGTTGTGGCGATTCTAGTTGCGCTCTGGTCAACAGACAATTCACAAGTTATCATCAGTGCCTGTGAAAAAACGCACACCACACTGGGAAGACCTGCTTACGCTGGCGGTATTGGCGCGCAGCGGCAATTACTCCGCAGCCGCACGCGAGCTGGGCCTGACCCACGCCACCATCGGGCGGCGCATCGAGCGATTGGAGGCGGCGCTGGGGACAGTGTTGGCCGCGCGGCGCGATACGGGGCTGCAACTCACCGATGCCGGACGCATGGCGCTGGCTGCCGCAGGTGAAATGGAACAAGCCGCTGAAGGTCTTTACCGAACCCTGGAAGCGCATCCGGCAGGACTCAGCGGACGCATCCGCATCACTACCCTGGAGGCTCTGGGGACTTATTTCTACCTGCCGCGCCTGGTCGAATTCCATCGCCGCCATCCCGGCATCATGATCGAAATGACCCTGGATGCTCGCACCTTGAGCCTGGCCAAGCGCAAAGCAGACCTGGCGATACGCCTGGCCCGTCCGAGCGAGCCAGGCCTGGTGGCCAAGCGGCTCGGCAGCATGGGCTACGGGTTGTACATGCGCCGTGATCACCCGGCTTTGCTCAGCGCCGGCGGAAAGAATATTTTGAAATCGCCCGGCACACTGCCCATCTGCCGTTTCGACGAGTCGCTCGCCGAATTGCCGGAGAGCCGCTGGATCGCCGAGCGGCTGCCTCAAGCGCACTGCGTGTTCCGGGCCAACAGTTTGATGGCCCTGGCGCAGGCCGTGAGGTTCGGCTGGGGCGCGGGCCTGATCCCCCGTTTCCTGGCGCAAGCAGCACCCGAACTGGTGTGCCTTACCGATGGCGTTGCGGTTAGCCGCGAGATCTGGCTGGCTTACCCGGCAGAATTCAGGGATGTCCCGCGCTACCGCGCGGTGATCGATAGTCTGGTGGCCGCAACTAACGACGCAGCAGGGTTACTGGCGGGTTAACCATAAAAAACCAGTTAGCCACAGAGAACACAGAGTTCACAGAGAAAAACAAGAAGTTGTCATCAGTGATTACATCACTCTTCAGGTGAACAATAAATGTGCGGAACCTGCATTATCTCTGTGACCTCTGTGACCTCTGTGGCTTGAATTACGGTTTTTAGGTTAAACGGTTATCCAGCCAGAAACGCCTGCCAATGCGGCTTGTTCAGCGCTGCCAGTTGCTCGCGCACGAAGTTGATTTCCGCATCATGCTCGACCGCGCTGAGGATGCCGCGCATTTTCTGGAAACGCAGGTAAACCAGGTAGGTGTTCACCACGTCGGTCTCGCAGTAGTCGCGTATATCATTGATCTTGCCGTCCAGCCATGCGCCCCACACTGCATCGCCGGCCATGCCTTGCTTGCCGGGCAGGCCCATCAGCTTGGCGAGTTGATCGAGTGGCGCACTGGCGCGCGGCTGGTACAGCGCCAGCAGATCCATCAGATCCAGATGACGCGAATGGTAGCGGCTGATGTAGTTGTTCCATTTGAAGTCGCGGCTGTCGCGGTAGTCGCCTTCGCCCATCTCCCAGTAACGCGGCGCGACGACGCCGTGGATCAGGCCGCGATAATGCAACACCGGCAGGTCGAAGCCGCCGCCGTTCCAGGAGACCAGTTGCGGCGTGAATTTTTCGATGCCGTCGAAAAAGCGCTGGATGATCTGCGCCTCGTTCGACTCTGGCTCGGCCAACGAGCGCACCTGAAATTTCTCGCTGTCGCGCAGCGCGTAGGAGATGACCACGATGCGCTGCAAGTGCAGCGGCAGGAAATCGTTGCCGTTTTTGGCGCGCTGTTTCTGGAAAGCGAACTCGGCTACCTCGGCGTCGGAAAGCGCCGCATCGAGTGCGTGCAGGATACGCAAACCGGCGACATCGGGAATGCTCTCGATGTCGAAAATCAAGGTAGCGCTCATATGCTCATTCCATCACTTGCGCATCCAGTTGCCGCGCGCATCCTGCACCCACCAGCCGGACTGGGCCTTGTCGATCCAGCGCTGGCCAAAAGTAGCGCGGATTTCCCCTTCCCATTCCGGCTTGCCATTGGCGCGCGCGATCTCGCGGTAAAGCGCGCTGCGGTCGGCGTTCTCTGCCGCCACCAGGCTGTTCGCCGCCTGGCGCTGCGCCAGCGGCACAGCATTCGGGTCGCGCAGTTGCACCGTGCCGTCGCGCGCCAGGCCGACCGCGCCCGAGCCGAGCAAGGGCGCCAACTGGAGGTAACGACTCTGCATGGAATTTTGCAATTGGGCGATGGCTGGTGTGTTGACTTCAAGATTTCCCTGAGCCTGAGCCTGGCTCAGGCCAACGGCCAACAGCAGGCAGAGCGACAGCGTGATTTTAATGGCGTTCATTTTGCGACCCCTTCTTTGGCGGGCGGAACTGTCTTGTCGGCGGGATTTTTTTGCAGTTGCCAAACCTCGTCAATGATTTTATCGGCGGCTTTTTCCGCCGCCGCCGCTGGAAAATAAATGTTGATGGTGACGCAAGCGGAGAGAATCAGCGCCGCCGTCAGCAAGAGAATGTTTTTCATGTGCGCTCCTAGCGAATTTCGATTTTGCTGTTGCCGGCAATCACGTCCTGCAGGCGGGTAACCAGTTCATTCCAATTTACCCGGCGATTGTAGCCGATCACGTTGAGCGCCGGGATGCCGCCGCCTTTGACGATCACATACCCCTGCGGCGCAGCCTCGATCCCGCCCATCTCGCAGATGCCATTGACCAGCCGGCAACTAAGTCCCAGCCGGTCGTAGCCGAAGGTATCGAAGAAGCGCAGAAAGCTGCGCTGGATCGCCGCACCGGCGCCCGCGCCGCCGAGCGAGGAGATGTTCTGCACGGCGCGCTGGCTGATGCGTTTTTTGTAGTCGCCGGGGCTGCTCCGGATGCTGGCATTGAAAGACAGCGGCCGCATTCCGGACATTTCCAGGCCTTGTATGTCGCCGTCGATATAGCCGCGGATGTCGCCGAAGGAGAAGGTCTCGGTAAGCATGCCAAGGTCAAGGTGGCGCGCTTCGATGTCGGCGCGCACGCGCGGCAGGCGGCCAAACGGGTCGATCACCTGAAGGCCGCTGGCGGAAAAATAGCCGTCGAACGCCGAGATCACCAGCGCACCATCCAGCGTCAGCGTGGCATTGGCATAGCTGATTTTCGGGATCGAGGCGGACAACAGTCCCGTCATGCGCGGCAGGCCCAGAGCCGCAGTCAGCAATGGCATGGAAATCGGATGCAGGGCGCCGGCAAGCCGCCATTGCCACGCATCGCCGACATGCGCGGCATGAAAATCCTCGAACAGCAGCTTGCCGTCCAGCAAGGGTATTTCTGCATGTGGCAAAGAAAATTCCAGCCCATGCATGGCCAGCGGCAGATCGACTGCGCCCAGCGCCAAACGGCTAAAGTGTCCGCCTGTTGCGCGGAACTCGGCCTGGGTGGCCTGTTCACGCCGCCACGGGATGCGCGCGTTTATGCCTTGCAGTGCAAAGGCCGTCCCGGCCTCCAGGGTCGCGCCGTCGAAGGCCAGATCGAGTTGGCGCATGCCAACGGCATCCCAGGCGGCAGCGACGCGGCCTGTGCCGCTGGCGGACAGCTTCGGTCCGGCGCGCAGGTCGAGGAAAGGCTGGACCAGTTGCGGTACTGCTACAGCAAGATCGAGCGAGCCGGTTTCGATTGTCGCGGCGTTCAAACTACCAGTGTCGCGCCGCCACTGCAAAGAACCGCTGGCGCTGCCGATGCCGTCCAGCATCAGCGTCGCCTCGTTCACCGTCACCGCCTCTGGCGTAAATTGCCCGGTCGCTGCGAGTCGCGCCCCACCGGCGCGATACAACGGCGCCCAATAAAACTCGCCCGACTTACTTTCTGGCCAGGTCATGCTGGTCTGCCAGCCCCATGATGCATCGTACCGCTTGGCCGATGCCGTCAGGCTGGCTTCGATCTTGTCGCCGGCAAGCTTGCCATCGGCGCTGGCGAAAGCGAATTGATGCAGTTGCAGTGCAAGCTCAAGACTATCAGCGCTCGCCTTGACGTGCGCGTCGAAACGGCCGCCAGGACGGTAAGCAGCCAGCTCCGGCAGCAGGGTCGACACGACGGCCATGTCGGCATCCTTGAAGCTCAGATCAAGCTGCCGCGACGCAGTGCGGTAGGTAAATTCCAGCGGCAGCGCCGCACCGTCCCGCGCATGCAGCGCGCCATGACGGCAATCGAGGATAGCGCTGGTCATCCGCAACTCGCCGCAACGCAGGCGTACATGTTTGAATTCGCGGCCTGCCAGCGTCAGTTGGCCGATGTCGAGTTCGGCGCTGCCGCCCGACAAATCAGCCAGCCGCAGACCAATCTGACGCGCCGTAAATGCCGGATGCTCGATGGCATCCAGGGTCAACGTAATGCCTTGAGCGAAGGCCGGTGCAGCAGTCTGCAACAGACAGCCCGCGACAAAGGCCAGGAAATTAAGCGGGAAAGACACCGGTCGAGAGATAACGATCACCACGGTCGCAGACGATGGTGACAATCACGGCGTTTTCCAGTTCCGCCGCCACGCGCAAAGCCACGGCCAGCGCACCACCGGAGGAGATGCCGGCAAAGATGCCCTCTTCTTGCGCCAGACGCCGCGTCATCAACTCGGCATCAGCCTGGCTCACTGACTCGACGCGGTCGACGCGGCTGCGGTCGAAAATTTTCGGCAAATAGGCTTCCGGCCACTTGCGGATACCGGGAATCTGCGAGCCCTCCTCGGGCTGGCAACCGACGATCTGTATGGCGGAATTCTGTTCCTTGAAAAAACGCGAGCAGCCCATGATGGTGCCAGTGGTCCCCATGCTGCTGACGAAATGAGTAATGCGACCCTGCGTATCGCGCCAGATTTCCGGGCCGGTGCCAGCGTAGTGGGCCAGCGGGTTGTCAGGATTGGCAAACTGGTCGAGCATCACGCCTTTGCCTTCACGCGCCATGCGTTCGGCAAGATCGCGCGCCCCTTCCATGCCGGAGGTCTGCGGCGTCACGATCAGTTCGGCGCCGTAAGCGCGCATGGCCTGACGCCGTTCGATACTCTGATTCCCGGGCATGATCAGCACCATCCGGTAACCGCGCATGGCGGCGGCCATCGCCAAAGCAATGCCGGTGTTGCCGCTGGTGGCCTCGATCAAGGTGTCGCCCGGCTTGATCTCGCCACGCAATTCAGCATGCCGGATCATGGACAGCGCCGGTCGATCCTTGACCGAACCCGCGGGATTATTGCCTTCCAGCTTGGCGAGTACGACATTACGGCGTGCATCATTCCCCACGCCGGGAATGCGCTGGAGCCGCACCAGCGGCGTGTTGCCGACGAAATCTTCGAGAGTCTGGAACATGGAATCAGACACCGCCGATTACCGCATCGACAACCGGATTGGGATTCTCGAAGACATCAAACTGGGCCATTAAAAACTCCGCAATCCGTCGCTGAACACGCCATGCTTACCCACATAAGCTGCATAGACGTCCAGCCAGGCACGATGTTCTTGTGCAAAGAGCACGCTGCGCGTGGTATCGCCAGATTCCAGCAGCGTCACCAATGCGCGCGTCGGCTGACTAACGGACACCGGCTCCAGCAGACGAACCGTATTGCCCTCGACTATCGCCTCTATCGTTTTCAGCATCTCGGCTCCTTAAACATTCACACTGTCCATTTTGCACCGGCATCGGGCATGTGCCAAGTAGCATGGACAATCCTGTCTGAAAAGACACTTACGGTGGCCCTCTTGCATTGTCCTGATAAGATTTATTTCTTCTCGCCCTTCTTGCCGGCAGGTTTGGCCTCCGCTTTGGGCGCACCGTCTACCGTAATTTCACTCTTCAGTTTTTTCAGGGTGGCGTCGCCGATACCCTTGACGCGCTTGAGATCCTCGATGCTTTTGAAGGGGCCGTTTTTCTTACGCTCCTCGACGATGGCCTTGGCCTTTACCGGGCCGATGCCCGGCAGCTTGTCGAGATCAGTTTCCGGCGCGCTGTTGATATTGATGGCGGCAAAGGCGCACTGGATGGCGATCAGCCAGGCAAACAGGACGAACAGTAATTTCTTCATGATTTCTCCTTGGTTAACTTGGTTAA
>JACQAO010000098.1 GCA_016194935.1 Betaproteobacteria bacterium | reverse complement strand
GCTGGTTGAGATGACGGGGAAGTGCGGGTTGAAAGAGAGACTGGCCATGACAGTTGCGCCCGCTGTGCGTTGTTGGAAACCGATGCTGGTTGCAAGAGTGAGGTAGGTTCAGAGCAAAACGCACAAGCAACACTTCCATGATCTTTGCCGTCAGGCCCAACGTTAAATGTGGCGCCTATTTGACGGAAGAAATTGCGTCAAATGATTGAAAAAAACTAAAATTTTCAACATAATTAATATTATTCAAATGGATGTTGAATTTTAGCGGGTCCTAAAAATGGAGATGACACAATCAGTTGTTGCGCCCAAGCTTCTGGATCAGGTGCGGGGGAAGATTCGTCTCAAGCATTACAGTATTCGCACGGAACAGGCTTATCTGGATTGGATTAAACGATTTATTCGCCATTTTGGCAAGAAGCATCCGCGTGATTTGGGGGCGGTGGAAGTTGAGACGTTTCTTACCCACCTGGCGGTGGAGGGACGGGTCGCGGCATCTACTCAGAACCAGGCCAAAAGCGCCTTGCTGTTCCTCTATCGGGAGGTACTCGGGAGCGAGTTGCCCTGGCTGGATAATATCGAGCAGGCTAAAGCACCTAAGCGTTTGCCGGTGGTGCTGACCCGCGCCGAAGTCCATGATCTGCTGAGCCGGCTGGAAGGGACGAACTGGTTGATCGCCAACCTGCTCTACGGCGCCGGCATGCGGATCATGGAAAGCCTGCGCCTGAGGGTGCAGGATATTGAATTTACCCGGCGGGAAATCCTGATCCGCGATGGCAAGGGTTTCAAGGATCGGGTGACGATGCTGCCTGCCACGCTCGTGGCGCCGCTGCGGGAGCATTTGAAGCGCATCAAGGTTTTGCACCGGCAGGACCTGGAGGCAGGCTTTGGCGCAACGTATCTGCCGTATGCGCTGGATCGAAAGTATCCGGGCGCTGCCCGTGATTGGGGCTGGCAGTATGTATTTCCTTCGGCAAAGTTATCCGTCGATCCGCGCACGCAAGTGACGCGCCGCCATCATGTGCAGGATCAGGCGGTGCAACGCGCCGTCAAACAGGCAACGCGCGACGCAGGGCTGACCAAGCCCGCCACGCCCCACACGCTGCGGCATTCCTTCGCCACGCATTTGCTTGAGGGTGGTTATGACATCCGCACAGTGCAGGAGTTGTTGGGGCATGCGGATGTTGCCACCACCATGATTTATACGCACGTACTCAACAAAGGTGGACGCGGCGTGGTCAGCCCGCTGGATGGGCTGGCCTGAACCCTGCCAATCATGCCAGCGAGCATGTCCATTCTCGCTCGGGACGTTTCGTTGTCGGGTCCCAGGACGGTCGGCATCGACTCGAATTGACAACATACCATTTAGGTATATACTTTAGCCATGCACGTTATCGCCAAGCCTGCACTTGTCGAGTTCTGGGCGATACACCCGGACGCCGAGGGTTCTTTGCTGGCTTGGTATCGGGCGATGGAAAGTGAGCTTTTTGCCGATTACAACGACTTGAGGGCAACGTTCGCCAGTGCCGACTACGTGGATGGCCTGAGGATTTTTAACATTGGCGGCAACAAGTACCGGCTGATCGCTGCGATCCACTACAACCGGCACAAAGTATTCATCCGTGCCGTGCTGACTCACGCTGCGTATGACCGGGGCGACTGGAAACGGAGGAAATGATGGGAGTTGCACTCAAAGCGGTACCCAAAGCGCAAGCCATTCTTCGGGCATGGCTGCCGTTCAAGCAACTCGTTGGCGTGACCTCTGTACACAGTGAAGAAGACTATGCACAGGTCCGTGCAACGATTGATGCACTGCTCGACGAAGTAGGGGACAACGAAAAACACCCGCTGGCGGAGGTACTGAACTACCTCGCCGATCAGATAAAAGCCTACGAGGACGAGAATTATCACATTCCCGCAGCAGAGCCGAACCAGGTGCTGCGCTTCCTGATGGAACAACACGGCCTCAAGCAAGAGGACCTGGGCGACTGTGCGCCACAAAGCCGCATCTCCGACATCTTGTGCGGCAGGCGCTCAATCAGCAAGGAAATTGCCAAGCGACTTGCCCACCGCTTCCGCGTGCGTGCCGACGTGTTTCTATGATGACGTGCTAACCTGGTTTTCCGTTTTGGCAAGCAACCGGATAGGCATGGTTTGAATGTGACACACATGATTAACGCGACTAACGCCGCCCGCGACGTTGCTACGCTCGGCCAGGTATTCACGCCGCCGGACATCGTCGAACGGATGCTCGGCCTGATCCGCAACCCGGGCCGCAAGCTCGACCCGGCCTGCGGCGAGGGCGCGTTTTCGGCGCGGCTGGATGGCTGCGTGGCGATTGAACTTGATTCGCGTCACTGCCCGGCGGGAGCGCGCAATATGGATTTTTTTGCTTATCCGGAAAGCGAGAAGTTCGACACCATCATCGGCAATCCACCTTACGTCAAGGCGCGCGACATTCTGCCCGAGACTGCACTGCGGTTGTCTTCGCCACTGCTGGACGGCCACGCCAACCTGTATTACCACTTCATCGAAAAGTGCGTGCGTCACCTCAAGCCCGGCGGTGAACTGGTGTTCATCACGCCGCGCGATTTTCTCAAAGCCACCGGCGCGGCGCGGCTCAACACCTGGCTGCATGACCACGGCGGGTTTACCGATATGATCGAGTTGGGTGATGCAAAAATCTTCCACGGCGCCCTGCCCAACTGCGTTATCTGGCGCTATGAGAAGGGCAACCTGCTGCGCCGCCTCGGCGATGGCCGGCGCATGTGGCTGGCCGGCGGACAGTTGATGTTTACCCACGGCATTTACAGCGTGCCGCTGGCCGGCGTGTTCAGCGTCAAGGTCGGGGCGGTGTCCGGCGCGGACGCAATTTTTGCCCATGCGGAATTGGGCAATGCGGATTTCGTTTGCTCGCGCACTGCGCAAACCGGCGAGCTGCGCCGCATGATCTTCGACACGCCGGCGCCGCTGCCCTGGCTGGAGCAATTCAAGCAGCGCCTGCTGGCGCGGCGCGTGGCGCGCTTCGACGAACGCAACTGGTGGCAATGGGGCCGTCGCCATCACGTTTCGGATGCGCCGCGCATTTATGTGAATGGCAAGACGCGCAATGCCAGGCCGTTCTTCCTCAACGCCTGCAAGGATTACGACGGCGCGGTGCTGGCACTGTTCCCGCACAATGCCGATGCCGATCTCGGCCAGTTGATCAAACTGCTCAACGAGGTTGATTGGGCCGAGCTGGGCTTTGTCTGCGATGGCCGCTTCCAGTTTTCCCAGCGCAGCCTGGAACAGACGCTGCTGCCTGAAGCATTTGCACCGTTCGTGAAAGAGTAATACCCAAATTCCGCGATTGAATTTCTCACGGCTCGGCAGCGGGGTTTTTAATGGTTCCCAGGACGAGGAATTTGATTCGTGCGCGAGGGTTGAGCCACCGAGCGGGGATTGCGGTGGTGATGGGTC
>JACQAO010000094.1 GCA_016194935.1 Betaproteobacteria bacterium | reverse complement strand
GTCGCGTCGTCGCCGGCCTCCAGCGCCTCCAGGTAAGCGGCGAGCGGAGCTTTGGCGTCGACCACGATGTTCTTGCCGCCGGGCAGGCGCACCACCATGTCCGGGCGCAACTGGCCGTCTTCTGTGCCGACGCTGGCCTGTTCGTAGAAGTCGCAGTGGTCGAGCATGCCGGCCATCTCCACCACCCGCTTGAGTTGCAGTTCGCCCCAGCGTCCGCGCGTCTGTGGTGCGCGCAGCGCCTTGACCAGGTTGGCCGTTTCGTGTTTCAACTGGCCCTGCGATTCGGCCAGCGCCTTGACCTGCTCGGTAAGCGTGGCATAGGCATCGACGCGGGATTTTTCCACGGTCTGGATCTGCTGCTCGAATTTCTCCAGGCTGATCTTCACCGGCGCTATCAGTTCGCCTATCGCTTGCTGGCGCTTCTCCAACTCGCCTTTCGCGCCCTCCTGATATTTCTCCAGCGTAGCGCGGGCGAGTTCGAGGAAGGACTGATTGTTGCGGCTCAGCGCGTCGGCAGAGAGCGCCTTGAAGGCGTCGGCAAATGACAAGCGGGTTTCTTCCAGCGCGGCGAGTTTTTCGCTGGCGACGCGGCGCTCCTGCTCCAGCAGGGTGGACAGCTCGGCCTCGCGGGTGCGCAAGTCGGCAACGCTCTGCCGCAGCGTTTCGCTGGCGCCGTGCGTCTCGGCGAATTGTTCGCGCAGGCGCAGCAGTTCCTCGTCGCGCGACTTGAGCCGCTCATTGCGCGTCGCCAGCAGCCAGCCCAGCAGAACCGCTGTCAGGACTGCGCCGGCGACGAATGCGAACAGGATATCCATGCCGCGATTCTAACCTGTCGTCGGTGAACTCATTCATTCGGCGTGTGTGCCGCGTATGCCAGATGGTGCGCGGTGGCGGCGGAAAGCGATAAACAGCGCCACATCGTAGGCGATCTTCAACGCCCCGCACGCGACCAGCGGCGCGGCCAGCCAGCCGGCGGCGAACAGCGCGCCGCCCAGGGTCGGGCTGAGTGCGGCCGCCAGGCTGCGCGGCACGGCGGTGAAGCTGGCCGCGGCAGCCCGCTCCGGCGGCGTCACCACGGCCATGACGAAAGCGGAGCGCGTCGGCACATCCATCTGCGACAGGGCGCTACGCACCAGCAGCAGGCCCAGCGCGACCGGCAGCGTGGGCGCGAAGGCGGCGAGGATCAGGCAGATATTGGCGGGGATATGAGTGAACACCATGGTGTTGATCAGGCCGATGCGCCTGGCGACATGCGGTGCAGCGAGTTGCGACAAAGCGGAGAGCAGGCCGGCCCAGAAGAAGAACGAGCCGGCTGCCGCCAGCGACAGATCGAAACGCTGGAACAGCCATAACGCCAGCAGCGAGTTGGCCACAAAACCGCCGGCGAAGGCATCCACGGAAAACAGCGCGGCCAGCCGGATCACGATGGGGCGCGAAACCCCCAGCGCAGTCGCCGCCTGCGCCCGCTCATGGGGCGGCGGTTCCGGCAGCTTGCGATACAACAACCAGACCGCGAACCCGATCCCGCCGTACACAACGAACATACCGCGCAGTGCGGCGAGCGGGGCGATGCCCTGCCCCGCCAGCGCCTCCGGCACGGCGGCGGCCAGCGAGCCGACGGCGGCGCACAGCGCGCCGGTCAGGCTGTAACGGGCAAACAAAGTAGTGCGTGCGTCACCTTGCGCGGCATCCGCCAGACGCGCATGTTCCAGCGGCAGGAAGACACTGACATCGCCCGAACTGGGATTCAGGGTGCCGGCGAAAGCCACCAGCAGCAAGGGCCAGAATGCCGACAGGCCGGCGAAGCTCAAGCCGGTAACAGCCATCAGCAAGGCCGCCGCCAGCAGCAGGTGGCGATGATGAAAATGCTGGCCCCAGGCGCCCACCGCCAGCGTGGCGAGCGCCGAACCCAGCAGGGTGGCGCTGCTCAGCAACCCCACTTCCCAGGTGCCGAAACCCAGCGCCAGCAGGTAGGCCGGCAGCAGCACCGCAACATAACCATCGACCAAGGCGCGCAGCCCCCGGCCCACAAGCAGCAGGCGCACTTCGGGCGCGATGGTCGCGGGCCGAATCACTGACTGAAAAATCGCGCGACTTTTTTCATCGGCGTGTCGGCACACCAGGCGTAGAGCGCGTCGTAGATCACCATGCCGTGCCTGAGCATCTCGTGATCGTCTGCGAAATTGAGCGACAAGCCTTTCGAGACCGCCAGCAGGCCGGCGGCCTGCTGCGCCAGTTGCGGCGTGCCGCAGTCGGCGGCCCGCACGATCAGCGCCAGCCGGTCGAGCGCGGCGGCGCGCAATTGATACTTGGCGATGAAGGCGTCGAAGCTGCATTGATCGCCATGATGGCCGAGCTCGACACCGTGCACGTCGTAGGGAATCGCGCCGGTCTCGGCGGCCACTTTCATTACCTCGTCGCCCGGCACATAGAGAAATTCCGGCGTTGCGTCAATGAAGCGCGCCACCAGCCAGGGGCAGGCGATGCGGTCGATCTTGGGGCGTTCGCGGGTGATCCATTGCATGGCAAGCTCCTTTCTTAAAAGGCATCCGCTTCGAATTCGACAAAGGCATTCGAGGCATTGCGACCGGCAAGCTCATCGAAATTGACAAGATCGCGCCAGGCGGAAGCGTCGAAGCTGGCCGTCGCCGCGCCGAGATCAGCGCCCTGTTTCAACTGCTGCGTCATGTGGCGCTTGAGCGCCGCGAGATAGGTCACCGTCGAATGCTCGAACGACGCCAGCGGCTTGGGTTCGCCATGCCCTGGCACAAACACGCGGGCATCGAGTTTGCGCAGGCGGTCGACAGCCGCCAGCCATCCAACCACGCTGCTGTCCGGCAGGATAGCCGGCAGTCTGCCGCTGTAAAGTATGTCGCCGGCGAAAATAGTGCGATCCGGTTCCACCGCGACGATCAAGCTGCCGCGCGTATGGGCGCGACCGAAATCGCGGAGCTCGATGACGACGCCGCCCAGGTCGATGCGCTCACTGTCGCCTGGCGCGATCAGATGATCGGGCGGGCGCGGCAGTGCCACGCTACCCGCCGGTCGCTGGAGAATTTGCTCGATCCCCGCCACGAACATGCCGCCGTCCTGCGTCATGCGAGCCGCCGCTTCCTTGCCGGCAATAATGCGCGCACCGGCTTTGCGGAACACCTCATTGCCCATGAAACGGTGCGGCTGGGAGTTGGTGTTGATCGCCACGCGCACCGGCAATGCCGTGAGCTTGCGGATGTGGTCGAGCATTTCCTGCGCCATCTCCGGCGTGTAGCCGGTGTCGATGACAGCGATGGCCTGCTTGCCCACGACGAAACCAAGGTTCATGCGGTAGCCCTGGTTCGCCATGCCCGGCCCTTCGTAGGGACCGATCCAGGCCCAGGCATGCTCGGATATTTTCTGCGGCGGCGGCAGGATGGCGGCAGTGGCGGTGACAGTGACAGTTATCAACGCCAGTGCAACGGCAATACATCTTCTAAAAAAAATTCGCATACGCCCTCTCAAATAAGGGAATAAATCAGACCGAACACGGCGCACACGCCGATCACTTTCATGATGTCGGTCTTGTACTTCCATAGAGCGATGAAAGATACCAGGGCAATGACCACCGGGATGACCTCGAACGGCCCGCTGAAAGGCGCGGCTTCAGTGGCTTTGGGCCAGAAAGTGTGCCAGGCGAAGAAGGTCGCCAGGTTGAGGATCACGCCGACCACCGCCGCCGTGATGGCGGTCAGTGGCGCGGTGAATTTCAGTTCGCCTCGGGTCGCTTCGATCACCGGCCCGCCCGCCAGAATGAACAGGAAACTCGGCAGGAAGGTGAAAAAAGTCGCCACCGTCGCGCCGGCCAGGCCGGCGGCAACGGGATTACCGAACACCGCTTTGCTGACACCGCCGAGGTAGCCGACCCAGGTGACGACCATGATCAGCGGCCCCGGCGTGGTCTCGCCCAGGGCCAGGCCGTCCATCATCTGCGGGCCGGTCAGCCAGCCGTAGTGTTCCACGCCGCCTTGATAAACATACGGCAGCACGGCGTAAGCGCCGCCGATGGTGAGAAAAGCGGCTTTGGTGAAAAACTCTCCGATGTCATAGAGATCAGTATTGCCAAGAAGCATCAACAACGGCGCCGCGCCGATCACCACGAAAACTACTGTAGTGGCTGCAAGTCTTCCCCAGGTAAATTTTGCGTGCGGTGGCGGCGGCGTGTCGTCGTCGATCAGCGCAGGGCCGTATTGCTTGTTGCTGGCGCCGTGACCTCCCCCGCCCTGGAATTTGGCGGGCATCAGTTTGCCGCCGATGGCGCCGAGTATCGCTGCTGCCAGCACGATCCACGGGAAGTCGATTTTGAAAATGAAAATGCCGGCGAAGGCCAGCGCCGCAATGCCGAACAACACCGGATTCTTGATCGCCCGCGAGCCGATGCGCCAGGCGGCGAACAGCACCACCGCCACCACGGCGGGACGGATGCCGTAGAAAATCCCCTGCACCGCCGGCACCTCGCCGTATGACAAGTAGATGCCCGCCAGCAGCGACAGCAGCAGGAAACCCGGCAGGAAGAACAGCACGCCCGCCACCACCGCGCCACGCACCCCGTGCATCAGCCAACTGATGTAAATGGCAAGCTGGGTGGCCTCCGGCCCCGGCAGCAGCATGCAATAGTTGAGCGCGTGCAGATAACGATGCTCGGAAATCCAGCGGCGTTTTTCGACCAGCTCATGGTGCATCATGGCGATCTGCCCGGCGGGGCCGCCAAAGCTGATGAAGCCCAGCTTGAGCCAGTATTTGAAAGCCTCGCCGAGCGTCGGCACAGGTGGTGCGACGGTTGGGATGGCGGTCATTGCTGGTTCTCCTCTTTGAAATTCCGGTAAAGACTATCGAAGATTCTGCTTGCCTCGCTCAGCAGCTTGTCGTCATCCGCAGCAGCGGCGCGCACACCCGCCAACACCGCCTCAATTCCGGCGGCTTCCGCCACCGGCACGCCACCGGCATCGAGACTATGCACGATGGCGGCGATACGGGCGATGGCCGGGTCGCTGTCCAAACCAAAACTGGCGGCCAGCACTTCAAAGGTGACGCGCGTTCCGACATGGGTAAAAGTTGCGCCGTCGAAATCAAAACCCAGCGCTTTCTTCGGGCAGCGTTTCGGGTCGGCCAGCCAGAGGAATTTCGCCTTCTTGTCGATGCAGCGGCGGATCAGCCAGGCGGAGGCCATGCGGTCGACCCACAGATGCTGGCGCGTCGCCCAGGTGCGTCCTTGAAAATCGGCGACTGCAAGACGGCGAATTTTTCCGGCGGCGGCTGAAGGTTCGTCTGTGGCGGATGCTTCCAGCGCAGCCAGGGCGGCTTCCGCCTGGCGGCGGGCTTCGCCGGGGAAAAAATCAATGGCGGCAAGGCTGCCCAGTTCACGGCGCAGGGCGCGCAGCGTTTTGGCACCCAGGTTTTCCGCTGCGGCAATCGCCGCCAGCAAGGATGCGTATTCCTGGCCGCGATCAAACAGCGCGGCCATTGCCGCCTGCTGCGCAGCATCGCGTCCGTCAAGGTGGTACAGATCGGCTGTGCCATTGATGGCGCGCACCTCTTCGGCCACCTGCGCCAATGCCGCCGCATGCTGCGGCGACTCGGGCAGCAGGAACACCCCGTCGCGCAGGGTTGCGCAACCCAAGGCCCGCAACGCGCGCCAGACGCGCATGCGGCCAGCGGATTGGTTCGTCGGCAGGCTGACAAAAAAAGCGAGGAAGTCCATGGTTGCCGTTACTCAAAAATTTTCATCACCGCACTATCTCTTGTCGACCACAGGCAACCCAGCCGCCTGCCAGGCGTCAATGCCGCCGCGCAGGAATCTGGCTTTTAGTCCTTGTGCGCGCAGCCGCATCGCTGTGCTGCGGCCAACCTCGTGACCATAGACGCAATAGACCACGATCTCGCGCTCGGGATTGAGGCTGCGTGACCACTCGTCCACTTTGGATGGATCGCGCCAGTTTGCAGTGGGCAGCATCTGCCGCGCTTGGTCAAAGACACCGGAGCGTCGCACGTCGAATAACTCGGCGCCCGACACATCGCCCTGCTCCGCCCCAAACGGCTCACTGGCCGCGTGTACTGCGAGTTGGTAACGCTCGTAGATCGCTTTCCAGTTCAGGTTTTGCATGAAGGCATCGACCCAGGCGCCGGCCTGCGCACCGAAGTCCATGTGGTATGCGTGTTCATACATATCCAGCGCCAGGATCGGCACGCCGCCTGCAAGCGTTTGGGTGTGATCCGCCGCCCACTGGTTGACGAGCGAACCATCGCGCGGTTGGAATACCAGCAGTACCCAGCCTGCTCCGCCACCCAGTGCTTTGCCCATGGCCACGAATTCTTCGCGCCAGCGTTCCACGCTGCCAAAACTGACGCTCAGGGCCAGCGCCATTGCCGGCGCCATACCATCACCGTCGCCGCCCATGCTGTCAAAATGCAATTCGTGCAACAGCATCGAGTTGGTCGCAATCAGTTCTTCACGTTTGAGGCCGTTCAGCTCGAAGCCGTTCGCTGTCGCAAAAGACATTTGGCCGAGGGTTGAACGAATTGCATTGAGTCGTTTTACGGCGCCGCTGTAGTTGTTATCAAAGTGACTGCGCAGCAGCCGCTCCGACAAACCATGCAACGCTGCGGGATCGAATGGCAGGGGCTGGATCATTACGCTCATAAACACCCTCTCAAAATATCATGGCAATATATAGATAATATAACATTGATATTAACTATATAACAGATATTTTGAGTGATCGCCGTTGCGGCGCGACGACGCTAGACGACTCCGGCTTTACCCTCCGCCACTTTCAGGCAATGGCCGATCCATCTGGCAGTAAGTTTTTCCTGGGTGCTGTTTTGGCGCAGGCGCGACGCCAGGCCGGGGAAGTCGACCTGATCCAGCGATTGATCCTGATTGAAGCAGGAGAACACGTAGGTGATCTCGCCGGTGAGCGGGTCTTTGTGCGGTTGCAGACACTGGGCGCAGATTTCCTTCATCATGCACTGCATCGGCGAATTGATGGAGCCGACGGCGAAGTGGCCGACTTTCAAATAAGGCTGCAACTGGTTGTGGCGGGCAAGGCCAACCGCCGCCATCATACGGTCGGAACCGATGGCGATGATGCGGTCGGCTTGCTCCATCGGCAACGGTTGTGCGCCTAAAGCGCCGCTGCCATAGGCCACCATCGCCTGCACGATGTTGCCAACATAACTCAGGTCGCCCGGTCGGGAGGGCGTAAAGCCGGGGGACTCGTCGCACACCCACACCACGGTATCCGCCGCCGCCTCGATTTCCGCCACTTTGTAGCGGTCGACGAGTTTCTTGTAACCGGCGAAGTACAAGACTTTCGATCCCGCTGCACGCGCTGCCGCGCCGATGGAAAACAATACCGCGTTACCCAGGCCGCCGCCCGCCAGGATCACGGTTTCGCCGGGGACGATCTCGGTGGCAGTGCCGGTGGGACCCATCAGCACCACGGGTTCGCCGGGTACCAGACGAGTGCACAGGTCGGCCGAGCCGCCCATTTCCAGCGCGATCAGCGACACCAGGCCGCGCTCGACATCCACTGCTGCGCCGGTCAGGGCCACGCCTTCCATCGCCAGCGTGGTGCCGTCCGCGACGATGGCGTTGCCAGAAAAATTCTGGAAACGATAGAACTGGCCGGGCTGGAAACGCCGCGCCGCTAGAGGCGCATGCACTACCACTTCGACGATATTCGGCGTGAGCCGCTCCACCTTGTGCACGGTGGCCCGCAACATGCCGTTGAACTCGGCGAAGAACTGCGCAGCGGATTTCGCGGAAGCCGGCGCGCTGCGCGCCAGCACCCGGCTGACTACCGGGTAGCCTTGCTTGGCGCTGGCCATGGCCTTCACCACATTGCCCGAATAAGACGGATGCAGGTCGCCGAAGAAGCTGATGAAACGCCCGCCTTCATTGCCGTCATGGCCGCCGTCATGGCGGCTCATCAGCACCAGGGCGCTGTCCGGCTTGCAGGTAGGCGGCGGGCTGACCGGATTGCCGTCTTCATCGCAGGCGGCGAAATAACGTCCGTCCAGCTTGAAGTTTTTGCCGTCCTCGCGCGCCAGCACGGTGTTGGGCCGGGTGCCTGCGGCAACCAGCACAGCGCGCGCCGGTAATTCGGCTTCTCCGGATTTCTTCCATTGCCCCGTTTCATCCAGTGTCTGCACCTTGAATCCCACGGCCCGCACATGTTCCCAGCGGTCGACTTCCACCCGTGCCGGCGTCAGGCCCTCGGCGAACCAGATGCCTTCTTCCAGCGCCTTCTCGACTTCTTCGTGATTCAGTGTGTAGGAAGGGCTGTCGATCATCCGCTTGCGATAAGCAATGGTGGCGCCGCCCCAGGACTGTAGCAGTTCCAGGATGCGCGGCGCACGCCCTTCCCTCACCGCCGCTTGACGCTCCGCGCGAATGGCGCGGGCGTGCGCGAGAAATTCTTGTGCGATTTCACGCTCTTCCTCATCCCATGCGGGTTCGGCGGCCAGCGTTTCATAGCGGTGCAGAAATTTCTCCACTTGCACCGGATAATAAGCCAGCGCTTCGGTGGCGGTGTCGATGGCGGTCAGCCCGCCGCCGATCACCACCACCGGCAAACGCAATTGCATATTGGCGATGGAATCGGTTTTCGCCGCGCCGGTGAGCTGCAAGGCCATCAGGAAATCCGATGCAGCACGCACGCCGCGCGCCAGGCCATTAGGCAGTTCCAGCATGGTGGGACGCCCGGCGCCGGCGGCCAGCGCGATGTGATCGAAGCCGAGGGCGAAAGCATCATCGGCGGAAATCGCGCCGCCGAAGCGCACGCCGCCGAACAGGGCGAACTCTGCGCGCCGCTCCAGCAGCAGCCGGATCAGTTTGAGAAAATTCTTGTTCCAGCGCACGGTGATGCCGTATTCGGCGACTCCGCCAAAACCCGCCGGGCTGCGTTCATTCAGGTTTTCTTCGAGTTCACTCACGTCGCGGATGGCTTTGAACGGCACGCGCTGGCCTTGTGTATCGACACCCGAAAGTTCCGGCGGCAATGCTTCGATCTTGAGGCCGTCGATGCCCATCACCGCATGGCCGTCGTTCATCAGATGATGCGCCAGGGTGAAGCCTGCCGGCCCCATGCCGACCACCAGCACTTTGCGGCCCGTCGGCGGCAGCGGCAGGGGCCGTTGCAGATTGAGCGGGTTCCAGCGCGTGAGGAGACTGTAGATTTCGAAGCCCCAGGGCAGTTCCAGCACATCCTTGAGAGTGCGGGTTTCGGCCTCGGGAATGTTGACTGGCTCCTGCTTCTGGTAGATGCAGGACTTCATGCAGTCGTTGCAAATGCGGTGGCCGGTGGCGGCGCACATGGGGTTGTCCAGCGCGATCATCGCCAGGCTGGCGATGGCGACGCCCTCCGCCTTAAGCTTGTGAAACTCGGAAATCCGTTCTTCCAGCGGACAGCCCGCCAGCGATACGCCAAATACGGTTTTCTTGAAAGGTGCAGGAGCTTCGCCAGGTTTTGATTTTTCCCGCAGCCCTTTGGCGCAGGAATCTTTTTCCTGCTCGTGACACCAGATGCAGTAGTTCGCCTGATCCAGCGCGCCGGTCAGGTCGGTACCGGGGTCGGTGAGGGCGAAACCTTCGCGGCGGCGAATATGCGTGAGCCGATGCACGGTGTAACCGGCGCTATTATCGGTCGTGGTTGCCAAGAGATGTAGCGGATCAAGTTTGGCGGGAGTCTTGAACAGCACGCCACTGCGATTGCGTTGTTTTCCCGCCGGGGTTCTCAGCGCCCAGGCAGCGTACAGCAGTGCTGTCTTGATGCATTGTTCATTGCCGACTTCATTTTCTAGCCACTGGTTCACTTTGGTTGCGAACATCAGTTCTGAAAATGGCGCGCCGAATTCCGCCGCCAGTTGTTGTTCCAGCGCAAGTCCGTCCGCCGCCGCTGCTTCCGCTTCGCTCACCTTGCTCATTGCCCGGCGCTGCACGAATTGCCGCTTGCAGGAATGCAGCGGCGCCAGTGCATGATGGCGGCCAGCCAGTGCACGCACTTCACTTTCGATGCCGAACAATCTGGCGATGAAATCTTCCAGCCAGGGGCCTAGCTCGATCAGCAACGCTGATTCGTCTTTGGGCGCCAGACCATCGGGATCGGTGCGGGCGTGATCCAGGCGCGCACGCAACTCCGCATCCCCTCCTCGCAGAAAACCGAGAAATGCACCATCCAGTTTCACCAAGCCGTCGCGGCAATACAGGTCAGCGAAGCTCAGGTCGAAACCGAGGATTGGAACGGTAGCAGTGGCTTCATGCGAGGTGTTAGCAGATGCTGGTATGGAGTGCGGTGCTGATTTCAAACTCGTCATAATAAGTTGCCGGATACTTTATGTGTGTAATAAGCCAAAAACAATCAGTCGGGATTATCGCGGATTAGTGCGATTGAAGGCAAATGACCGTGGACTTGCTGACCTAAATCAATTCGGTCACGCCGTGCGGGCCAACCTCGATCGTGAAACCGCCGAGGCCGCCGTCTTTCAATTCGCCGCCCATCGCTTTCAGGCTTTCTTCGCTAATCAGCTTGCGCAGATGGTGCTTGATCGCGAGATACTCGGGTGTTGAGGCCATATCCGGGGTGCGCGGCCTGGGCAGAGGAATGGTAATTTCGGCCTTGATCAGCCCGGGGCGCGAGGTCATTACATATACGCGGTCGGAAAGAAAGATGCTCTCGTCGATATCGTGCGTAATGAACAACACGGAGATGCGGAAGCGTTGCCACATATTGGTGAGGATTTGCTGCATCACCACCCGCGTCTGCGCATCCAGCGCGCCGAACGGTTCGTCCATCAGCAACACCTGCGGACTGGTGGCGAGCGCGCGGACGATGCCGACGCGCTGCTTCATGCCGCCGGAGAGCTGCTCCGGATAATGGTTTTCGAATGCCAGCAAGCCCGCCAGTCCGAGCAGGGTACGCGCCGCTTGCTGGCGGTGGCTGCCGTCCATGCCTTGCTGCTTGAGACCGAACTCCACATTCTTGCGCACCGTGAGCCAGGGGAACAGCGAATACTGCTGGAATACCATGCCGCGATCCGCACCCGGTTTGTCGGTGTTCTTGCCATCGACTGTGGCCGTGCCGACGCTGGGCTGAACGAAGCCGGCCACCACATTCAACAGGGTGGACTTGCCACAGCCGGACGGGCCGATGACGGAAACGAACTCACCCGGCATCACTTCCATCGACACGTCGCTCACCGCTTCGACGGCGGAACTGTTGCGGCCAAAGCGCACGCCCAGATGTTCGATGCGGATGTGGCCGGTGGTGGAGTCCTTGTTGACGAGCGGGATCATGCGCGGCCCCGGTTGGCGTGAGCGGGCAGCCAGGGCATCAACAGATTACCCAGCAGGCGGATGCCACCGCTGCATGCCAGACCCAGCATGCCGATCACGATCATGCCAATGGCGATGTCGGCGTACTGGATCAGCGAGTAGGCTTCCCAGGTGAAGTAGCCGATGCCGAACTGGCCGGAGATCATCTCCGCCGCAATCAGCGACACCCAGGCCACGCCCATGCCGATGGTCAGCCCGGCAAAAATGTGCGGCAGCGCGGCAGGCAGGATGACCTGGCGCAGCAGCGCCAGTTCGTTGGCGCCGAGACAGCGCCCGGCGCGCACCAGCACCGCATCGACGCTGTTCACGCCATGTATGGTGTTGAGCAGGATGGGAAAGAAGGAGCCGAGAAAAGTGATGAACACGATGCTGGTTTCGTTGCTCGGCCACAGCATGATCGCCATCGGCACCCAAGCGATCGCCGGGATCGGCCGCAGCACTTCGAAGATCGGCAACAACAGTCCGCGCGCGAAGCGATATTGCCCGATCAACAAACCAAAGGTGACACCCAGCCCTGTCGCTATACCGAAACCCAGCAGGATGCGCCGCAGGCTCACCCACATATTGTGATAGAACTTGTCGCTGTGCACCAGATTGGCGGCATTGGCGAGCACGTCGCCGGGCGAAGGGATATTGGTGAAACGAATGTAAATGTCCCAGCGATACTTGGTAGCGAAATACCAAAATGCAATGAACAAACCGAGCGACAACGCCGTCATCAGCACGCCCGGCAACGCCCCGCGCAGCCAAGCCGCGATACGTTGAACTGGCAGCAGCGCGGGCATTGCCGGAGCAAGCTGAGCAGGCGTGGCCTGACTCGCGTCGCTTGTCGGCCTGCGCTGGTGACCAGGCGTTGCATCGGCCTTGGCTTCCGCCGATAGCGCAAGCGTCAAGCGGGGCGTCTCAAGCACAGCGCCATCCGGCGCAGAAAAATCCAGTTTCGGCGCGGTGTGCATGCTCTAACCCTCGACTTTCGCCACGGCGAGCACTTCGTTATAGTCCGCCAGACGACCGCCCGTTTTCGCCGCCCAGGCCTCGGCATCTTTCTTCAACAGGAAGGGTACGATCTCCGGTTTCTTCGGATTTTTGGCATTCAGCGCGTAGAACGCCTTGTCCGCGAACAGCTTGATGCCGAAGGTCTTGTCGAACACGAACGCCACGCCAATTTTCTTACCGTGCGCCAAGGCTTGCTTGATGCCACCCAGGGTGCACAGTGTGGAACTGTACGCGGTCAGCGCGCCGCCATCGATCCACACTTCTCCGCCCTCGCGCGGGGTTTTGATCGGCTTCTTGCACAGCGGATCGGTGCCGCCGATCTCGTAGCCCGCATAGCTGGCCTTCTGCTTGTCGTAGTCCAGGCCTTTTTCCTTGAACGCTTGCTTGATGTAGGTTTCGTTGACCCAGGCATCGGCGTTGAATTCCTTTACCCGGCCCATGCGTTGCAGCACGCCGGTATCGTACTTGATGGCTTCGATCCATTTCGGCTTGATGGTCGGGTCCAGGGTATGCACGCCGCTGGGGCCGAGAAACATATAGACAACTTCTTTTTCGATCTTGGTCCATTCCTCGATTTTTTGTGCAGCCATTTTTGGATCCTTGCGCAGCCAGTCGTTGGCGTCCATCAAGGCTTTCAAATAAGCCACGACAAATTCCGGATATTTGTCGGCGAAATCCTTGCGCACCACCACACCGTGGAAAGTCGGCAGCTTGGTTTCCACGCCATCGAAAATCTTGCGGGCGAAACCGCGGTAAGGCAGCAGTTCGGCGAAGGGGACGAAGTCGGCATGGCCGTCGAGCTTGCGTTCTTGCAAATTGGTGGTGCCGACTTCCGGGCTCTGGTTGGACAACTGCCAGAAATCATCTTTCCAACCCTTGTCCTCCATCGCCTTCAACAGCATGCCATGCGCGGCGGAACCGAAAGGCACCGAGACCGTTTTCCCCTTGAGATCGGAGAGCTGGTAATACGGCGAATCTTTATGCACCACCAGGCCGTTGCCTGCGCCGTTGGCGTTGTAGGCGATGATTGCGATCAATTCACTCCTGGTTTCCGGACTGGCCTGGAAAGTCGCGCCATTCACCAGCAGCGGGTAGTCGCCCATCATGCCGATCTGCAACTTGTTGGCGATCATGCCGTTGGTCACGGGCGGACCGGAAGTGAAGTTCTGCCAGTCCAGCTTGAACTGGATGTCCTTGTATTTGCCGGTCTTGGGGAGATACTTGTCGAGCAGACCAAGCTTTTCGATGACGATGCCGCCGGTGACGGTATTTGTCGTCGTGTTCTGTATGCCGATGCCGACTGTGACTACTTCCGCCAGCGCGCTGGAGTTACAAGCTATGGTCAACGCCAGGGTGGCAAATAGCGTAAGCAAGCGCTGCGGAGATCTGAGATGGGCGAGCGTTTTCATGGATTACCTTCCTTCTGACAAGTTGAGAGAATTCGGTTCATACGCCAATCTTTAGCAAGCTCCATACCAGTGGCAAAACCCCTGTTTTCCTGCCTTCCATGCGGCCTTTACTGATTGTTTAAACCAATCTGGTGCGTAGCGCCGCGTTACGCGCGCCGCACTTGTGCATCACACGGTTTCTGCTGTTTGCAGATACTGAAATTTCTCTTTGACCTCGGACCACTGATCGGCGTCGGCGAGCGGCTCGCATTGGTCATTGATCAGCGGCCAGACTTTCGACAACTCGGCATTGAGTGTCACGTAATGCGCGTATTCCGGCGGCAGGTCGGCTTCATCGAAAATTGCACTGACGGGACATTCGACAACGCACACTGAACAATCGATGCATTCCACCGGATCGATCACCATGAAGTTCGGTCCTGCATGAAATGCGTCCACCGGGCATACTGCGACGCAGTCGCCGTATTTGCATTTGATGCAGGGTTCGGTCACCACATAAGTCATAGCGTCCTCTCACTTTTGAATCTGGTTAAGCGCGAGCTGCGCGAGCTTGCGCACATCCGGGTCCGGATCCCGCAAGGTTTTTTCCAGCGCAGGGATCGCGCCCGCATCGCCCACTTCGCCCAGGGCGACGGCGGCCTCCTTGCGCAGGTTGCTGATGGCATGACCGAGCGCATCGATCAGCACCGGCAAGGCAGCGCGCGCCTTGAGCTTGCCCAGGCTGCGCGCCGCCTTGATCCGCACCTGCCAGTAGGGATCGTCCATCGCCGCAATCAAGTCGCCGATGGCATCCATCGCCAGCAACTTGCCCAGCGTTGCGGTTGCTTCTTCGCGCACCTGCCAGAAAGAGTCATTCAACGCCTGCTTGAGCGCCGGCGTCACTGCGGCCAGGTCGCCCGCGAAGCCCAGCGCGCCCACTGCGATGCGGCGTGCCTCCGGATCGGGGTCGGCGCCAGCGATGCGCGCAATCTCGGAAAGTGCGGCGTCATTCTTCAGATAACCCAGCACCCCGAGCGCGGCACAACGTACTTCTCCAGCGCTTTCCCGGAGCGCCGCCAGCGCCGGGGCAAAAGCCTCGGAGCGGCGTAATTCGCGCAGCGCGCGGAACAGGGCGGCTTTCACAAACGGCGCAGTGGCGAGCGGCAAAGCGGCCAACAGACCATCCCCCATCGAAGATTCTTTCAGTTCAAACAGTGAGGCCGCCGCAGCTTCCCGCACTTCGATGTCGCTATCTTCCAGGGCGATTACCAGCCCAGCCACCACTTCGCGGGTCTCACAGCCTTCCAGCAGGCGCGCCGCTTCCACGCGCACTTTGGCATCCGTATCTTTGAGCGCCGTCAGCAACAAGGTTTCGATGTCGTCAGCATCGCTGTCAAGCAAATTCATGACCGCGATGCGGCGCACCTCGGGGTCGGTGTTTTCCAGGCGGCTATGGATGGTTGCAGTTAGCATCGCGCCCTCCTTAGCGCAACAGGTAAGGGATAGAGACGTGAATTGCCTGGGTCGGACAATCCGCTTCGCACGGCAGGCAATACCAGCACTCGTCGAATTTCATGTAAGCCTTGCCTGTTTGCTGGTCGATGGCGAGAAGATCCAGCGGACACACATCCACGCACACTGTGCAGCCCTTCTCGGCGATACATTTCCCCGCATCCACGGCGACGGGTACGTTCACCCGGTTTAAAGTTGTTGGCATTCAGTAGCTCCTCAGGCAGTTGCGGTTCGTTTGACGATACGCATACGGTTGTATGCCTCCTTCTCGTCCTCGTCGAGTGCGACGATGTAGGGTTCTATCGGGCGCTTGAAGCTGGTCATGTCGCCAGCGTCATTCTTTTTCAGTTGCGCATGGCAGAACCAGTCGGCGTCGTTCTTTTCCGGATGGTCGACGCGATAGTGATACAAGCCCCAGCGCGACTCGGTGCGGTAGAGCGAAGCGCGCGCCGCCATCTCCGCGCAATCGCGAATGAAGTGCACTTCCATGGCGCGCATCAATTCGTGCGGGTTGGCGGCAGACATCCGCGGCAGATCCGCGCCGATTTCGGCGAAACGCTCAAGACCAATTTCCATCTTGCGGGTAACCTTGGGCGGTTGCAGATAGTCATTCACGAAACGCCGCAGCTTGTATTCGACCTGTGCCGGCGGCAGGCCGTCGGTATTGCCGAGCGGCGCCAGCACGCGTGCCGATTCCTGCGCCACCTGGCTTTCGTCCACCGCCGCCTGCGCCCGTCCGGCGGCATAGTCGGCCGCACTCTCGCCGGCGAACTTGCCATACACGAACGCGCCGAGCATGTAGTTGTGCGGCACGCACGCCAGATCGCCGGCCGCGTACAGGCCGGGCACCGTGGTCGCGGCATGTTCGTCGACCCACACGCCGGAGGCGGAGTGACCGCTGCACAAACCGATTTCCGAAATATGCATTTCGACCATGCCGCTACGGTAGTTAAGGTTACGGTTTTCATGGAAACGCCCGCGGCTGGGACGCTCATTGGTATGCAGGATGTGCTCGATGGTGCTGATGGTTTCTTCCGCCAGATGGTCGATCTTGAGGAACACCGGACCGTTGCCGCCCTCAAGTTCGTTGTAGAACTCCTGCATCATCTGCCCGCTCCAGTAATCGCACTCGATGAAGCGCTCGCCCCTGGAGTTTGCGGTATAGCCGCCGAACGGTCCGGTCACATAGGCGCAGGCCGGGCCGTTGTAATCCTTGATGAGAGGATTGATCTGAAAGCACTCGATGCCGGACAGCTCCGCTCCCGCGTGGTAAGCCAGCGCATAGCCGTCGCCGGCGTTGGTGGGGTTTTCATAGGTGCCGAACAAATAGCCGGAGGATGGCAGGCCCAGCCGGCCTGCAGCACCGGTAGACAGCACTACCGCCTTGGCGCGGATCACACCGAAAGTTCCTTCGCGCGTGTCCAGCACCATCGCGCCCGCAATGGCGCCATGCTGATCAAGCAGCAGCCGGGTCGCCATGTAGCGATTGGTGATCTCCACCCGCGCTTTCTTCAGTTGCCGGTACAGCACCTTCTTCATGTGATGGCCTTCGGGCATCGGCAGCACGTAAGTACCAATGTGATGCACCTTACGCACCGCATAATCGCCGGTCTCGTCCTTCTCGAACTTCACCCCCCAGCGATCAAGCTGGTTGATCATGTTGAAGCTCTCCCGCGCATACGCCATGACGGTTTTTTGATTGACGATGCCGTCGTTGGCAATGGTGATCTCTTTCACATATTGCTCGGGCGTGGCGTGGCCGGGTATCACCGCGTTGTTGAGGCCGTCCATGCCCATGGAGATGGCGCCGCTGCGCTTCACATGGGCTTTTTCCAGCAGCATGACCTTGGCGGCGGGGTTCTTCTCCTTGGCTTTGACCGCAGCCATCGGCCCGGCGGTGCCGCCGCCGATGACCAGGACATCTACTTCGGCAATGATGTTACTCATGCGCGTTCTCCGAAATTAAATATGGCCGCGCTCGATGCGCAACCGGTACTGGAAGGCATCGCCACGGTAGAAAAGATGTTCGTAGTCGAGCGGCTGTCCGGCGGCGGTGAAGGTGAGGCGCTCGATGCGCAATACCGGCGAGCCTTCCTCGATTTTCAACAGGCGGGCGAGAGAGTCGTCCGCCAGCATGGCTTCGATCTGCAACTCGGCCTGGCCCAGCGACAGGCCATAGTCGTTTTCGAGTATCAGGAAAATGTCGCGGTGCGCCAGATCCTCTTTCGCCAAGCGGTCGCCGATGGTTTTCGGCAGATAGCTCACGTCGAGTGAAATCGGTTCGCGGTTGAGATAGCGCACCCGGCGCAACTCGGTGACTTGTTCGCGTTCCTTGATTTTCAACTTCGCGCCGACCGCCCTGCCGGCAGCCAGTGTTTTGATGCTGACCAGTTGCGAGAAGGTCTCATAACCCATGCGCGCCATGGCCTCGCCGAAACCCTGCAATTGACCAATGTTCTGGAACGCTTTGGGCTTTGAGACAAAAGCGCCCTTGCCGTGAATCTTGAAAATCATCCCCTCCTTTTGCAGGTCGCCCAGCGCCTGCCGCACCGTAATTCGACTGACCCCGAAGCTGTTCATCATCTCGCTCTCGGAGGGTATTTGCTGGTGGGGTTTATATGTGCCGCCAAGAATCCGCGTCCGCAGGACTTCCTTGATCTGCGTATAGAGCGGCACGGGGGAAAGCGAAACTACTTTTTTCGTGTTGGCCATTTTCCGGACTCGTCTCAACTTGTAATGACAAGTCATCATGAGCAAGCGCCATGCCTGATGAGTCCGTGCCGCTGTTTTATGTATTTTCCGTATACATATAAAGAGCTTACTTACTCTTTACTGCGGCTAACATGACTGTAGCAAGCAGCCGATTACGCGCATGATCGGTGCGCAACCGGGTATCGATGCACCAAACTGAAGAATTTTTTTATGCGGAGACAGACTCCTGACCAAGGTTCAAAACACCATCACCTTGTCTGCCCATTGGCTCCATCCGGTCAGCCCATCCATAGTTCCCCGGCTGGCGCCTTCAATCAAATCGGTATCGTCGATACCGCGCGCGTCGATGCAGGTGCCACACACGCCAATCTCTCCGCCCGCACGCAGCACCATGCCCAGCATGTCGCCGATGTTGTAGAAGCCTTGCGGTACTCTCTGGCCACGCTTGGCGCAGGCCGCTGCGCCGCCGATCAGAAACAGCTTGACCTCTTCGCCCGCCTTCAGCAGGGAACGCGCCAGGCGCAGGCCGTTGTAGCTGCGCTCGGTATCGTAGGGCGGGTCGTTGAGTATGAATAAGGTTTTCATGCCGGCTCCCGTTTGGTTGTGTTTGGCTGTTGCACTGGATCGAAAGATCAAATATGCTACATATCAACTAATCAACTGATTAGTTGAATAATAGGAGGCAATCGTGCTGCCGTCAAGTGCTCATTTCAAACAGGACGTATTCGCGCAGTTGGCGCGCATTGCCAAGGCGCTGGCGCACGCCAACCGGCTGGAACTGCTGGAATTTGTCGCGCAGGGGCCGCGCGGCGTGGACGAGCTGGCGCGATTGACGAAGCTTTCCGTCGCCAATACCTCAAAGCACTTGCAGGAATTACGCCAGGCCGGGCTGGTGAGCGCCCGCAAAGAGGGATTGCGGGTGTATTACGAGTTGTCGGGCAGCGATGTCGTGGCTCTGCTTGCCATGCTGCGGCACGTTGCGGAAATCCGTCTGGCTGAAGTTGAACAATTGTTGCGAACTTATATCACTGCACGCGACGATCTGGAGCCGGTGCCGGCTGCGGAGCTTTTCCAGCGCGCCAAGGATGGCCTGGTCACCGTACTGGATGTACGCCCGCCGGAAGAGTACGCCGCCGGTCATCTGCCGGGCGCCATCAACATCCCCGTCGAAGACCTTTCTGCGCGCCTGCGCAAGCTGCCAAAGGGGCATGAGGTCATCGCATACTGCCGCGGTCCGTATTGCCTGCTGTCGGTTGATGCGGTCGCCCTGCTGCGCGAGAAGGGATACCAGGCGCGTCGGCTGGCCGACGGTTATCCCGAATGGGTAGCAGCCGGATTCCCGAAAGTTTCGGGCGAATAAGACTTAGAAAAAACAGTTAGCCACAGAGAGCACAGAGCAACCGTGTTCCAAGTCAAGCAGTATTGGTAGTCCAAGGCGCATTATTTTTCACAATGGAATTCATGATGATGAGCAGCTTTCGCATACAGGCGACGATGACGACCTTGGGAGGTTTTCCAGCTTGCTTGAGG
>JACQAO010000093.1 GCA_016194935.1 Betaproteobacteria bacterium | reverse complement strand
GCGAGGATCGCCCCGGCGCAGAGTACGGCAAACGCGGTGAGAAAGGAAAAGGAGAGCGGGCGCACCAGGATGACGTGGCCGAACCATTCGCCGCGCTTGGCGGCCATAACCTCGGGACGAAACAGCGCCGACTTCCCCATTCCTGATTAGCCCCAACTTGAGATGTTGGCAGCTTGTCGAATGTCTTGACTAAAATCTATCAGGGAATCCTGATTTTTTCTAAGGAAATCCTTAGATTGACTCCAAAGTTTCCGGGTCAATCACCGCCAAGGCCGTGCTCGACTGCATAACGTATCAGGTCGGCATTGTTTTTGGTTCCCAGCTTATGCATCAAGTTAACCTTGTGCGTGCTGATGGTTTTTGGACTCACATACAATGCATCGGCGATGTCGCCCAGGTGCATGCCTTTGACGATCATTTTTAGCACTTGAAGTTCCCTGCTGGTCAGGAGTTGCTGCGGGTCGTTGTTATTCTGGTCAACACCGTCGTATATCAATGCATTGACGACCGCAGGATCTACATGTTTTTCCCCCACAGAGGCTTTCCGTACTGCCTCAATCAGCACCTCCGGCGGGCTTGATTTAGTGACAAATCCGGTGGCGCCCGCCTGCATGGCCCGGGTGGCGATGGCGCTTTGGTTATTGAGCGTGAATACCACGATTGGGGTTGTCGCGTATTCCTTGACCAGCCGCGCAATCAGTTCGTAGCCAACGCTCCCCGGCATACTCAAATCAAGCAAGATCACATCGAATGAGGAATTCAACAGCATTCTCTGCAATGCCGCGCCATCGCCCGCTACTCCACACACTTCGATATCCGGAGTATTGGCCATGATCTGCCGCACCCCTTCACTCACAGACCAATGATCGTCTGCAACTGCAAGCCTAATCATCTGCTTTCCCCGAAATTATCATTTCAATGGAGATCGTGGTTCCGCTATCCAATTTTGTATCGATGCGTATTTCACCGCCTGCTGCAAGGATACGCTCACGCATGCTCAAAAGACCAAACCCATCGGTATCACGCACAGGATCGAATCCTCTGCCGTTGTCGCGTATCCGGAGACTCAACTTCCCGCAGGAATAATTCAGTGTAATTGAAGCAGCGCTGGCATGTGCGTGGCGGGCAACATTGGTGAGCGACTCCTGGACAATACGGAATACGGCTGTCGCAAGGTCGTCCTGCAAATCCACCGGATCGCCCGATACCTCGACCTTGCAATCTATTCCATGCCGTTGGCTGAAGTCCCCGGCAAGCCACTCTATTGCCGGCAAAAGACCAAAGTTAAGCGCCGCAGGCCGAAGATTGGCCGCCATACGCCGGACAAAATTCATCGAAAGCTCCACCGACGACAGGAGACCGTCAACCCTGGCTATTGAGACCGTTTTTTCGCCATGATTCATGCGCATGGCGAATAATCCCATTTGCAATGCCGTTAGATGCTGGCCAAGTTCGTCGTGAATTGCGGCTGCCATGCGCTTGCGCTCCTCCTCCAGATTTCTTGCCTGGTGAGCAAATAAAATACGCAGCTCATCTTCAGCTCTCCGCCTCCCCAGCCGTTCCTGCCGCATCTGTTCGGCGATGGCAAGGGCCACCAGCAGGCTGGATGACAGCGCCGCCGTAATGCTGTTAACGCTGCCGATCAAGTACCGATAACCCAAGGCAGCCGCCACGACTTCGTCGAGACCGGCAAACAGGGTAACGGTGATTCCCGCGCCATACCACAGCGCCACTCGGGAGCGCGTCGCCGCCAGGATGCGGATCAGCAGGAAGGCGAACACGGCGACCGTGTATGCGGTCAAAACCCATAGCAGCGGCAGGAATTTTGCGTAAGGCAAAGTGAACGCTGCAAGCAGCAAAGGCAGGCAGGACCACTGGCTGATGCGCGCCAGCAGCGCATATTTTTCTCGTTTCAAATCCTCGAAAAACAAGCTACTGAACAGCGTGATGGTCAGCACATAATATGCGGATGTGGTCAGTTTCCGCATCGGAATCAACCAGTCCGGCGGTATCGCGCGTTCCAGCCACTGCGTATCCCAGCCGGCGGAAAGCGCCGCCAGGCGCAGGTTGGCGACCAGCCATGCGGCGAAGAGCACATACAGCCACTCGCGGCTGATGAGCGCGGCCAGCAACACGAACAGGGAGAGCGTGATCAGCCCGCCGTCAAGCAGGCCGGAGTTGCGATGAAACTTCAGCTCAGATTGGCGGAACTGCTCCGCAGGCCACAGGACTACCGTGATGTGTGCCGGGCCGGTATGACTGGCCCGGCACAATACCCGGATGGCCGACGGGAGTCGCCCGAGTTCCAACGCAAAACCTGCCTTTACCGCCCTCATCGAGCCCTCCGCTTTCGAGCGGTCAGCAGCACCAAGCGGAAGAAAATCGTCTGCGCGCCAGCACTCAATTTTCAATGTGTGCCGGGAAGGAAACTCTGCGATCACCGGTTGATCGCTTACCGGCGCCACGAAGCTAATCCAGAACGGCGCTTCCGACAGACGCGTATTGCGGTAGGGGACGACGGATTTATCAGCCAATTGCTGGAGTGCCTGGGCCGGTGTCAAGTCCGGCCCGGTCTGCTCCAAAGCAGTCAACTCAAGCAGACTTGCACCCTCCAAATGATACTGCTGCTGCCACAAGGACAGTGCCGCCAATGATGCCAGGGCGATGGCAATCGGGACGCCATACACTGATAGCCGATAGAGAAATGTATCGACTGCCGCACTGAAGCCCGATTGCAATAATCGCCGCATACTTTAATGTTTCTTGATTAGCCCCCTACCTCAGCAGGCTCACGTAGTGAGCCAGTAGGATACTGATAATAGAAGCATCTTTGCTGAGGAGATGCGAAATGTCGATCAATCACGTGCAGTTTCAAGAAGGTCTGTCGATGGTGGAGTTC
>JACQAO010000092.1 GCA_016194935.1 Betaproteobacteria bacterium | reverse complement strand
GGCGCCCTTGAGGATGGCGCGGGCGTTGATCTCGGTGCCGGACTTGGGTGCGCCGACGGCGACGCGCTTGCCCTTCAGGTCGGCCAGGGTCTTGATGCCCGAGTCGGCGCTGGCGACGATCTGAATGTAGTTGGAATAAATCCCTGCGACACCGCGCAGTTTTTTCAGCGGCGCCTTGAAACCGGCTTCCTCATTGCCTTTCCAGGCATCGGAGAGGGCGTCGCCGAGGGTGAAGGCAATCTCGCCTTTGCCGGCCTGGAGCAGGTTGAGGTTTTCGATGGAAGCCTTGGTGGCCTGCACCGAAGACTTGGCATCGGGGATAGCCTTGCCGTAGATCTGCGACAAGGCCACGCCGAGCGGATAGTACACGCCGCTGGTGCCGCCGGTGAGGATGCTGATGAACTCGGCGGCGTGCGCGGTAGCGGACAGCGCCAGAGCGGCGCCAACGGTGAGCAGCAGCTTGCGGACGAATGCTTGCATATCGGGTCTCCTCTTGTTGTTGTGGTATCTGGTGTTCAAATTATATGCTTGGTTATTGCACCTTGCCGAGCAGCGCTTCCTTGAGATCGTCTTGCGCCGGTTTTGGGCCGAGCCAGATCATCAACAAGGCGTTGTAGAAGTCTTCGCCGGGAATGTCCTTGCCTTGCTGTTTGCCGCCGACAATCAAGCGCGTGCCGCTTTCGGGCAGCCAGTCTATATCGACGACGCTGCCTTCAGCGGTTTTTTTCATTGCCAGCATGGCGAGCTTGAAGTCTTCGATGCGCGTTTTCAGCGCAGCCATTTCGGCATCGGTATGATTCCTCTGGATGCCTTCCGCCAGCGCATCTCCGAACTGCTCGGCGGTCAGTTCGCGCAGGGTAACGATGTGCAGGCGTTTCGGCCCCTTCAGCGCCAGCACATCGGCAACAGCCGTCCTCTTCTCCGGCAGGTAAAGCCCGATGGCATAGACCTTGAAGAACAGCCGGGAGCGCTGGCCGGCGCCGTTGAGTTGCAGTTCGGCGGCGCCCAGCTTGGTCTTGTCGGCGAACTTGACGCCGGAGATTTCGGTTGCGGCGTGAGCCAGATTGGCGACACACAACAGCAAAGCGATCAGTAGTTTTCCCACGGTCTTCTCCTCAAAGGCTGGTAACGATTTCGACGACGGCCTTGCCGACATTCTGTGTGCTTGCTTTGCCGCCAAGATCGGCTGTTTTTGGGCCTTCCAGCAGCACGCTTTCGATGGCGCGCATCAGCGCTGCAGCAGCTTGAGGCTGGCCCAGATGCTCCAGCATCAGCACTCCCGACCAGATCTGGCCGAGCGGATTGGCGATGCCCCGACCGGCGATGTCCGGTGCCGAGCCGTGCACCGGTTCGAACAGCGAAGGATACACGCGTTCCGGATTGAGGTTGGCGGAAGGTGCGATGCCGATGGTGCCGGTGCAGGCCGGGCCGAGATCGGAAAGGATGTCGCCGAACAGGTTGGAGCCGACCACCACATCGAACCAGTCCGGATGCCGGACAAAATGCGCGCAGAGAATGTCGATGTGATACTGATCGACGCGTACCTCTGGATACCGCGCTGCCATGGCTTTCACCCGCTCGTCCCAGAAAGGCATGGTGATGGAGATGCCGTTCGATTTGGTGGCGGAAGTGAGATGTTTTTTCGGGCGGCTTTGCGCCAGTTCGAAGGCAAATTTCAGCACGCGGTCGACGCCGTGGCGGGTCATCACGGTTTCCTGCAACGCCATTTCGCGTTCGCTGCCTTCGAACATGCGGCCACCGGCGTTGGAGTATTCACCCTCGGTGTTCTCGCGCACGATGTAGAAGTCGATGTCGCCGGGTTTGCGGTCGGCCAGTGGCGAGCGCATGCCCGGCATCAGCCGCGCCGGACGCAGGTTCACGTACTGGTCGAAGCGGCGGCGGAATTGCAGCAGTGAGCCCCACAGCGAGACATGATCAGGGACTCTGGCCGGATCGCCCACGGCGCCAAAAAAGATTGCGTCATGCTTGGCGATGCGCTCGAACCAGTCGTCCGGCATCATGCTGCCGTGTTGCGCGTAGTAGTCGCAACTGGCCCAGGCGATCCAGTCCCAGTCGAAAACAAAACCAAATTTTTCAGCGACAGCATCCAGCGCACGTACGCCCTCCGGCAGCACTTCCGTGCCGATGCCGTCGCCGGGGATGGCGGCGATCCGGTAGCGTTTCAAGTGCGGATTTCCCCGTTGCCGAGCACGATCCATTTTTGCGAAGTCAATCCTTCCAAGCCGACCGGCCCGCGCGCATGGAACTTGTCGGTGGAGATACCGATCTCCGCGCCCAGGCCGTATTCGAAGCCGTCGGCAAAGCGCGTCGAGGCATTCACTATCACCGAGCTTGAATCCACCTCGCGCAGGAAACGCATGGCCGCCGAGTAGTCTTCGGTGACGATAGCCTCGGTGTGCTGCGAGCCGTAGCGCGCAATGTGGTCGATGGCGGCGTCGAGGGAGTCAACGATGCGTATGGAGAGGATCGCCGCCAGGTACTCGGTGCGCCAGTCTTCCTCGCTGGCTGCCTTCATCTGCGGGATCAGTGCGCGGGATTGTTCGCAGCCGCGCAGCTCGACACCTTTGTCGAACAGGATTTTGCTTAGCGGCGGCAATACCCGCGCAGCAATAGCTGCATGCACCAGCAGCGTCTCCATGGTGTTGCAGGGCGCATAGCGTTGCGTCTTGGCGTTGTCGGCGATGCGGATGGCCATGTCGAGGTTCGCGTCGGCGTCGATATACACATGGCAGACGCCGTCCAGATGCTTGATCACCGGCACCCGCGCGTCTTTGGCGATGCGTTCGATCAGCCCCTTGCCGCCGCGCGGCACGATCACGTCGACGTATTGGGGCATGGCGATGAGTTCGCCGACGGCGGCGCGATCAGTGGTGGTGAGCACCTGCACGGAAGTTTCCGGCAGACCGGCGGCGGCCAGGCCGGCCTGCACGCAGGCGGCGATGGCCAGGTTGGAGCGCAGGGCTTCCTTGCCGCCGCGCAGAATTGCCGCGTTGCCGGATTTCAGGCACAGCGCCGCCGCGTCCGCAGTGACGTTGGGCCGTGCTTCGTAGATGATGCCGACCACACCCAGCGGCACGCGCATCCTGCCGACCTGGATGCCGGAAGGCCGCCGCTTCAGGTCGGTGATTTCGCCCACCGGATCGGGCAGCGCGGCGACTTGCTCCAGCCCCTGCGCCATGCTCTCGATCCCGGCGGGGGTCAAGCTCAGCCGGTCGAGCAGCGCCGCTGCCAGGCCGTCTGCCTGCGCCGCCGTCAGGTCGAGCGCATTGGCTGCCAGCAGTTGGTCCTTGCGTGCGCGGATTTGTCCGGCCATCGCCCGCAGCGCGCCATTCTTGGCCGCCGTCGAGGCCGTCGCCAGCAGACGCGCCGCACTGCGGGCGGCGCGACCGACGTTTTCCATGTAGTCCTTGATGTTCATAAAAACCCCTCAAGCCACAGAGGACACAGAGGTCACAGAGAAAACCCTTTCTTGTATCTCTCTGTGATCTCTGTGCCCTCTGTGGCTAAATGCCTTTAACTGTAGTCAATCGCAGGGCGAGTTGCAAAAATTCGTCCCAGATGTCGCCGCGCGCAAGACCTTTAATCATGCGGTCAATTTTCGCCGCATGCAAGAGCGCGGGGCGAGCAGAGCTGTTGCGCGCTTCGTTGGCCAGCGCCCACAGCACCAGCGGCGGTGCGGCATCCTCGCCTTTGAGTCCTTCCAGAGTGCGTGCGGCGCGCAGCGTGTCGCGGGCTTTCAATGCGTCGCGCAAGTCGGACACATCGTAGCGGGCGACGTTCATCACGGCGGCTTCGATTTGCGCCAGCGAAATTTCGCCGGGCGGATAGAGCAGGCCGAGCTTCTGGATTTCCTGATGTGCCGCCAGCAGATTGCCTTCGACGTGCGCGGCGATGAATTCCAGCGCGGCGCGCGGCGCGCTCTGCTGCTGGCGCAACATGCGTGTGGCGACCCAGTCGGGCAGCAGGTGCAGCGGCGGGGCGTTGAGTTCGAGGGTGACGCCGGCATTAACGAGGGCAGTGAACCACGCCGCTTTTTTGGCTTGCCAGTCGAGTTGCGGCAATGTCACCAGGGTCAGCACATCCTGAGCCGGCTTGCCGCAATGACGTTGCAGCGCTTCGCCGCCGTCGCGCCCGGGCTTGCCGGTGGGGATGCGCAGGTCGATCAGCAGCTTGCCGCCGAACAGGGACAGATTGCCGCCGGCTTGCGCCAGTTGATCCCAGCGAAAACCCGCGCCGGCCACCAGCACCGCGCGTTCATCGTAACCCTGGGAGCGCGCCGCGCTGCGGATGGCGTCCGCCGCTTCGAGCACCAGCAGCGGTTCGTCGCCGTGCAGCAGATAAAGCGGCGCGAGCGGTTTCTTGAGATGTTCGGGGAGATACTCGGGCCGCAGTTGCATGGCGCTATCCCTTGGTATTTTCAGGCGGCCTGGCCGCCGCCAGCCGACGCAGTATCTGCTGCACCAGATCGTTCTGAATGTCGCGCCACAGCAAAGCTTCCTCGGATTCCTTGGAGAGCACCAGGTCGTCGTTGAAGGTGATGTCGCGGCGGATCACGATCTGGCTCTGCGGCAGCCAGTCGCGGCCTTGAGCGTCGGCCACGCGGAAAGTGAAGGTGCGCACCAGTTGGTATTCGCGGGCGCGGGCGGTGGCGGAAAGACTGAGGATGTCCTTGGCCGGCACGTCGCCCAGCACCAGCAGCGTGGCCTGGGCGTCCTTCTGCGTGCCGACGATGCGTGCGTTGCTGCCGGCGGCAATCGAGCGCTTCAGCAGCGCATGCAATTCAGAGCTTTCCGGCAGGTTGATGTACAACTTGTCGAAGGGCAGCGAATACGCGCCGCGTAACTGGAAGCCGCATGCGGAAAGCAGCAGGATCAGGATGAGTGCAAGGCAGTGGCGCATGGGCAATGTCACGATGTTTATATTGTCTCAGCAGACGATGTTGACCAGACGACCGGGAACCACCACGACTTTTTTCGCCGCTTTCCCCTCCAGATATTTTTGCGCGCTGTCGCTGGCCAGCGCGGCGGCCTGGATCGCTTGTTGCGTGGCGTCAGCCGGTAGGCGCAGATTGCCGCGCAGCTTGCCGTTGATTTGCAGCACCAGTTCGATTTCGTCCTGCGCCAGCGCCGCCGCCAGCGGCGCCGGCCAGGCTGCCCGCAGAATGTCGTCGCCATAACCCAGCTCGCGCCACAAAGCATGGCAGACATGCGGGGTGATCGGTGCGAGCAGGCGCAGCAGGATCGACATTCCCTCGGCAATCACCGCTGCGTGGCCGTCGCCCTGCCTGGGCGCCTTCTCCAGAGCATTGAGTATTTTCATCGCCGCCGAAGCGACGGTGTTGAACTGGTGCTTGCCGATGTCGTAATCGGCCTGCTTGAGATTCAGGTGGATTTCGCGCCGCACATTCGCCAGCACGCCGTCGAGCTTTGCCGGGATGGCCTTGGCGCTGCGCACCGCCTCTTGCACGCTGTGACCGAAGGCCCACAGGCGTTTGAGAAAGCGATACGAGCCTTCGACGCCGGCGTCCGACCACTCCAGTGTCTGCTCCGGCGGCGCCGCGAACATCATGAAGAAGCGCGCGGTATCGGCGCCGTAGCGGTCGACCAGAGCTTGCGGATCGACGCCGTTGTTCTTGGATTTCGACATGGTGCCGATGCCGCCCGATTCGACCGGCTGGCCGTCGGCCTTGAGCACTGCGCCGCCAGGGACGCGGTTGCCTTTGTCGTCGAGCCGGTGTTCGACCTCGGTCGGGTTGTAATAGACGATTCTGCCGCCGCCTTTGTCAACATTGGGTTTGCGGAAGAAAATCTCGTTCAGCACCATGCCCTGGGTGAGCAGCCTGGCGAAGGGCTCGTCATATTTCACCAACCCCATGTCACGCATCACCCGGGTCCAGAAACGCGAGTAGAGCAGATGCAGGATGGCGTGCTCGATGCCGCCGATGTATTGGTCCACGGGCATCCAGTAATCGGTACGCGCATCGACCATCGCGCTTGCGTTGTCGGCGCAGCAATAGCGGGCGTAGTACCAGGATGAGTCGACAAAGGTGTCCATGGTGTCGGTCTCGCGCTGGGCCGGCTGGCCACACTTGGGGCAGGCGCAATCGACGAAATCGGCGCGCTTGCGCAGCGGATTGCCGGAACCGTCCGGCACGCAATCCTCGGGCAGCACCACCGGCAACTGGTCGTCCGGTACCGGCACCGCGCCGCAAGTTTTGCAGTGGATGATCGGGATCGGGCAGCCCCAGTAACGCTGGCGTGAGATGCCCCAGTCGCGCAGGCGGTAGGTGGTGCGCAGTTCGCCCAGTCCCTTGGCCTTGAGATCGGCAACGATGGCGTCGATGGCTGCGGGGTAAGCCAGGCCGTCGTATTTACCGGAGTTGATGCAAACGCCGCGCTCCTTGTCGGCATACCAGGCCTGCCAGGCACCCAACGAATAGCTGAGCCCAGGTAGCGCAATCACCGGCTTGATGGGCAGGCCGTATTTCTGCGCGAACTCGAAATCGCGCTCGTCGTGCGCCGGCACCGCCATCACCGCGCCTTCTCCGTAGCCCATCAGGACGTAGTTGCCGACCCACACTTCAATCTTTTCGCCGTTGAGCGGATGGTCGACGAAAATGCCAGTGGGCATACCCTTCTTTTCCATGGTCGCCATATCGGCTTCCATCACCGAGCCGTGTTTGCATTCCTCGATGAATTCGGCGAGCTTCGGATTGTTTCTGGCGGCATGCGCGGCCAGCGGATGTTCAGCGGCGACGGCGCAGAACGTCACGCCCATGATGGTGTCGGCGCGGGTGGTGAACACCCACAGCTTGTCTTCCTTGCCGTCCAGTACGTAAGGGAAAGCGAAGCGCACTCCCTGCGACCTGCCGATCCAATTGGCCTGCATGGTCTTGACCCGCTCCGGCCAGCCCGGCAGCGTGTCGAGGGCTTCCAGCAATTCGTCGGCGTAGTCGGTGATCTTCAAATAGTACATCGGGATTTCGCGCTTCTCTATCAGCGCGCCGGTGCGCCAGCCGCGTCCGTCGATCACCTGCTCGTTGGCGAGCACGGTCTGGTCCACCGGATCCCAGTTCACCGCGCCGGTCTTCAGGTAGGCGATGCCTTTTTCCAGCATGCGCAGGAACAGCCACTGGTTCCACTTGTAATATTGCGGCGTGCAGGTCGCCACCTCACGCTTCCAGTCAAGCGCAAAACCCAGCGATGTGAGCTGCTGCTTCATGTAGGCGATATTGTCGTAGGTCCACTTGGCGGGCGGCACATTATTCGCCATCGCCGCGTTTTCCGCCGGCAGGCCGAAGGCGTCCCAGCCCATCGGTTGCAGGACATTGAAACCGCGCATCCGGTGGTGGCGGGAGAGCGCATCGCCGATGGTATAGTTGCGCACATGCCCCATGTGCAGCTTGCCGGAAGGGTAAGGGAGCATCGACAGGCAGTAATACTTCGGTCTTGCCGCATCCTCGGTAACGCGAAAAGCAGCCGATTCTTCCCAATACTGTTGGGTGGCCTGCTCGATCTGGTTGGGGTGGTATTTTTCCTGCATGGGCGGAATCACCGAGTTATTCTGAAAGTCTCTATGAAAAAACTGATTATACCCGGCGCTGGCTGGACTACCGCGCTGCAACAGGGGGTGGGCTTGAAGCGCGGTGCTTCTTGGGTTCCCTGGCTGCGCTGGTTGCTTCGTTGGTTGCTGGTCTTGATCGGCGGTTTTGTCACGCCCATCCATGCCGCTACCATCCAGGCCGGCATCGAGGCGGTGCAGATGCCCGCCTGGCTGGTGCGCGAGGGCCGCGCCCAGCCGCTGGCTGCCGGCATGGATGTGCGTAACGGTGACCACATTCGTACCGGCGCGGCAGCGCGGGTGTATCTAAAACTGGCCGAGGGCAGTACCGTCAAGCTGGGCGAACAAGCCGATCTGGTGTTTTACAGCCGCAGCCTCAAGCCCGCCAGCAGTTTCAAAGCCGCCATCGACGTGCGGAGAGGCGCTTTCCGGTTCACCACCGGCGCCCAGCAAAGAATGCGCGGCCAGCGCGAAGTGAAAGTGACTATCCGCGCCGGCGCGACAACCGCCGCGCCCGTAGCTGGCGGCGGTGCCGATCTATGGGGCAAGACTGACGCCGGGCGTGACCTGATTCTGCTGATCGAGGGCAAAATCGAAATCAGGCATGACGACAAAACGCTGGAGCTGACCGAGCCGCTGACTTACTTTGTCGCGTCCCAGCCGGTGATGCCGGCCGATCCGCAACAGTTCAAATCATGGATGCGCGAGACCGAAATATTGCCCGGCGACGGCATGACCCAGCGCGGCGGACAATGGCGCGTGCTGCTGGCGCGTGTCGGCAGCCAGCAGGCTGCGCTCGCCATCTACGACACGGCTCGCAGCGCCGGTTATCCCGCCCAGATAAAAGTGCTGCCGGCAGGCGGCGGCAAACCCGAAAAAGACGGGGAGTGGGAATACCAGGTCGTACTGACGCAGTTGGCGAGTGAGCAGGAAGCCAGCGTAGTAGCGCAGAAGATCAAGCAACAACTGGGCTTCGAGGCGATTCCGACAAAAACTGATTGAGCTATTTCCTGATTTGGTTATACTATGTACATGCACTGTCCATGTACATATTGATGAACCGGAGGAAACCATGTCCGCAACAGCCAGTGAACGAATCGTGGTCCAGGCCACGCCACAAGAGAAAAAAATGATCAGCGCCAAAGCCAAAAAGCTCGGCTTGCCGGTATCTGAATTGATGCGTCGCGGAGCGAACGACTACAAAACAGCGGATGCGGATGAGGAAACGGGCGTAATCGCAGACGCGGCGCTGGCAGCGGCCAATCGTGCAGTGGAGTCGATTGACGACATGCTGGCCTTCGTTGCAGCCAGCAATAAGCGAATCGCGGCGATGGAAGCAAAAGCCGGAAAGGTGGCGTGATGGGTGTTACGGAGCGGGTATGGGCCGCCCTGACGGCGATGATCAAACTTGAGGACAAAGTTGTTCGGCAAGGAGCGGTAATCAAGGATCATCAGCAGAAAATTGAAGACCTAACCGGTCGTATGATAAGAATGGAAACGACCATGGAACTTCTGATGCGCGCCAGCGGACAGAAACGCATAGGCTGACCGGGAAGGAATGCGGCATGACGACTCCCGGCATCCAGGAAACACAGCCATGTGAAGTTGCGTACCCGCTCCAGGACTGAGGAAGCATAACCATGTTTGGAAGCAGTCCGCAGACAACTACAGGCTGCAATGATTATTCTCTGCGAGCGTTAGCACAGTAGCCGTTCTTATAGCGATGCTAGGCGGGTGTGGGGGGAGGTGGCTCATCGGATGGAAGCCCCCGGGTGTGGTAACGACGTTCGCCGGAAAGCGCGGACCGGGTAACTATGACTTCACCGGGACAGCAGCAACGTTTAACAACCCTCAAGCAGTTGTCACGGACGCCGCTGGCAACATCTATGTGGCGGATGGCGCTTCGATCCGCAAAATTATGTCGACAGGTGAAGCGATCACCCTAGCCGGAACAGTTTGGACGAGAGATTCAACAGTTGTGACGAGCGGTTCGATTGATGGCCTCGGTGCGGAGGCGAAATTTTCTGGTTCAAACATGGGGCTGGCCACCGACAGCGTTGGCAACGTGTATGTTGAGATCACACACTTTACATTTCCGTCAGCACCGGGATTGCACAGGTAACGGACGTGCCGTGATCAGTCGGACGGATTGACGCGGCTGCCAGGACAAGATTTTCTTCCAAATCCAGGCTGAAATTACTCAGGATGGTGGCGTCGTAGTTGCTCGCGCAATGTCTCGCGTTTTATCCGTGCGGTTTCCGCACTTTTGAGTTTGACGTGGCCGTAGCCGCGGATATGTTCGGGCAGGCTCGCGAGTTCGACGGCAGCGGAGAGCGTTTCGGTGGAGAGTGTCGAGAGGATGACGTCGACATCGGTTTCATAGTCGACGATCAATTGCCGCTCCAGTTTGCGCTCGGCGCTGTAGCCGAAGATGTCCCAGCGGGTGCTGCGCAGACGCCGCAGTTTGGCGAGGCGGCGGAACACGCGCATCATCCACGGGCCGAATTCGATTTTCCTGGTTGCGCCGGGCTTGGATAGCAGCGGCGGGGCGAGATGGAAATGGAGTTGGTAATCGCCTTCAAAAGTGGCGGCGATATTGTCGAGGAAATCGGTTTCGGCATACAGCCGCGCTACTTCGTATTCATCCTTGATGGCCAGCAGCTTGAAGTAGTAGCGAGCCACGGCCTGGGTCAGCGCAGTGCTGCCCAGTGCGGCTTCGGCTTGTCGCACGCGCTCCACCAGCGCGGCGTAGCGCGCGGCGTAGGTTGCGTCCTGATAAGCGGTGAGTTCCTTGATGCGCCTGGAGACGAGATCTTCCAGCGTCGGTGTTTTCTTGACCACCATCGCCTGCGCCGGTTGTGCGTAAGCTTCGACCGCCGCCAGGTCGTGCGCCGCGCGGCGGCCCCAGAGAAATGCCTGGCGGTTCATGGCGACCGCTGTGCCGTTCAATTCGATGGCATGGTCGATGGCGATGAAGGAGACCGGCACCATGCCGCGTTGCCAGGCGTAGCCGAGCAGGAACAGGTTGCCGGCAATAGCGTCGCCCATCAAGCGGGTTGCCAGGGTGGTGGCGTCGAGGAAGTAGGCGTTTTCCGCGCCGACCGCATCGGTCACGCTGGCGCGTAGCCGGGTGAGCGGAAACTGCCAGTCAGGGTTATGGGTGAAGTCGGCGGTGGGGGTGTTGGCGCAATTCACTACTGCGCGGGTGCGCCCAACGGCCATTTTGGCCAGGGCGTCGGCGCCGGCGGTGACGATGGCGTCGCCGCCGATCACCGCATCCGCTTCGCCGGTGGCGACGCGCACCGCATGCAGCGCCTCCGGGTCGTCGGCGATGCGGACATGCGAGGTGACTGCGCCGCCTTTTTGCGCGAGGCCGGTCATGTCCAGCACGCTCACGCCCTTGCCGTCGATGTGCGCGGCCATGCCGATCAGTGCACCGATGGTAACGATGCCGGTGCCGCCGATGCCGGTGATGAGGATGCCGTAGGGTTCGCGGGTGGCGGGAATCGTCGGCATGGGTGGCTCGGCGAAGCCTGCGGTATCTGCCGCAGCCTGCGCCTTGCCTTTGCGCAACTGCCCGCCCTCGACCGTGACGAAGCTCGGGCAGAAGCCCTTGATACAGGAGAAATCCTTGTTGCAGGCTGATTGGTCGATCATGCGCTTGCGCCCGAATTCCGTTTCCAGCGGCGCCACCGCCAGGCAGTTGGATTGCACGCTGCAATCGCCGCAGCCTTCGCACACAGCCTCATTGATATACACGCGGCGCTGCGGATCGGGGAAGGCGCCGCGCTTTCTGCGGCGGCGTTTTTCGGCGGCGCAGGTCTGGTCGTAGATCAGCGCCGAGACGCCGGGATAGTCGCGCAGCTCGCGCTGGATGGTGTCGAGTTCGTCGCGGTGGCGCAGGGCAACGCCGTGCGGCAGGTCGGCGATGCCGTAGTGACGCTCAGTGCCGTCGGTGACGACGACGATCTGATGCACGCCCTCGGCCACCAGTTGATGCGCGACCTGCGGTACGGTCAATGTGCCATCGACAGGCTGCCCGCCGGTCATCGCCACGGCGTCGTTGTAGAGAATCTTGTAGGTGATGCGGGCTTGAGCGGCAACTGCCGCGCGGATCGCCAGTGAGCCGGAATGGAAATAAGTGCCGTCGCCGAGGTTGGCAAATACGTGTTGCTCTTCGGTGAACGGCGCCTGCCCCAGCCAGGCTGCGCCTTCGCCCCCCATGTGGGAGAAGGTGGCGGTATCGCGGTTCATCCAGGTCGCCATGAAGTGACAACCGATGCCGGCCAGGGCGCGGCTGCCTGCCGGCACCACGGTCGAGGTGTTGTGCGGGCAACCGGCGCAGAAGTAGGGGATGCGCGCCACCGGTACGCTAGTAGCTGCCGTGTTGGCGAGCGATTTTTCCTTGGCGTCGAGGAAGGCGAGACGTTCGCGTATCCGGTCGGAGGTGTGGAAGCGGGCGATGCGCGCGGCGATGACGCGGGCGATTTGCGCCGGCGACAGCTCGTTGGTGGCCGGCAGCAGCCATTCTCCGTGGGGCTGCGCCCATTCGCCTTTTTCGTCGAACTTGCCGATGACGCGGGGCCGTGCATCGCCATCGTGCCCCGGCCAGTTGTAGAGTTCTTCTTTCAACTGGTACTCGATCAACTGGCGTTTTTCTTCGACTACCAGAATTTCTTCCAGCCCTTCGGCGAAACGCCGCACCCCTTCGGGTTCCAGCGGCCAGACCATGCCGATCTTGTAGAGGCGGATGCCGATTTCGGCGGCGAGTTTTTCGTCGATGCCGAGGTCGTCGAGGGCCTGGCGCACGTCGAGATAGCTCTTGCCGCAGGTGATGATGCCCAGGCGTGGCCGTGGGCTATCGACCATGATCCGGTTAAGCCGATTGACGCGGCAGTAAGCCAGCGCCGCATACAGCTTGTGATTGAGCAAGCGGGCTTCCTGCACCAAGCGGTCGTCGGGCCAGCGGATATTCAGGCCGCCGGGCGGCAGCGGATAGTCCTCGGGGATAACGATATTTACCCGGTTTTGGGAAATATCCACCGAGGCCGACGATTCCACCGTATCGGCCACCGCCTTGAACGCCACCCAGCAACCGGAGTAGCGCGACAGCGCCCAGCCGTGCAGGCCCAGGTCGAGATATTCCTGCACCCCGGCGGGTGCTAGCACCGGCATCATCGCGGCCTTGAAAGCATGTTCACTTTGATGCGCCACGGTGGAAGAGCGCGCCGCGTGATCGTCACCCCCCACCGCCAGGACGCCACCGTATTTCCAGGTGCCGGCCGAGTTGGCGTGCTTGAAGACATCGCCGCAACGATCCACGCCCGGTCCTTTGCCGTACCACAGGCCAAATACGCCGTCATATTTGGCGCCGGGGAACAGATTCACCTGCTGCGTCCCCCACAGCGCCGTGGCGGCCAGGTCTTCGTTGACGCCCGGCTGGAACACGATGTGATGCGCAGCGAGATGTTGTTTGGCTTTCCACAGCGCCAAATCGAGACCGCCCAGTGGCGAGCCGCGATAGCCGGAAATATAACCGGCGGTGTTCAGTCCGGCGGCCAGGTCGCGCTCTCTTTGCAGCATCGGCAGCCGCGCCAGTGCTTGCGTGCCGGTGAGAAAAACGCGGCCTTCGGTAAGGGTGTAGCGGTCGTCCAGAGTGATGTTTTCACGCTTCATGGAGGATTTTCCCGGGATTCATCAGATTGTCCGGATCCAGCGCGTGCTTGATGGCGCGCATCACATCGAGCGCGGCTTCGCCGTGTTCCAGCGCCAGGTATTGTTGCTTGCCGATGCCCACGCCATGTTCGCCGGTGCAGGTGCCTTCCATGCGCAGGGCGCGCTCCACCAGGCGGTTGGAGAACGCTTGGGCATCGACCACTTCGGCGGGATTGTCGGGGTTGATCAGCAGCAGCAGATGGAAATTGCCGTCGCCGACGTGACCGACCAGCGGCGCCTGCAGCCCGCTCGCCGCGATGTCGGTGACGGTCTCGTCGATGCAGTCGGCCAGGCGCGAAATCGGCACGCAGACATCGGTGGTCAAGGCGCGCGCACCCGGCTTGAGGCCGAGGCAGGCGTAGTAGGCGTCGTGACGCGCCTGCCAGAGGCGGCTGCGATCTTCGGGGCGGGTGGCCCAGTCGAAGTCCATCCCGCCGTGAGCGGCGGCGAGTTCTTCGACGGTGCGCGCCTGTTCCTCGATGCTGTTGGGCGAGCCGTGAAATTCGAAAAACAGGGTTGGCGCTTCGCGCAGAGTGGTCTTGCTGTGGCGGTTGATGGCTTTCAATGCCAGCGCATCGAGCAATTCGATGCGGGCAATCGGCACACCCAACTGAATCACCTGGATCACCGTGTTCACGGCTGCCGAGATGTCAGGAAAGGCGCAGACCGCGCCGGAAATCGCTTCGGGAATCGGATACAGGCGCACGGTCAATTCGGTGATGATGCCCAGGGTGCCTTCCGAGCCGACCAACAGGCGCGTCAGGTCGTAACCGGCAGAGGATTTGCGGGCGCGTCCGCCGGTCTTGATGATGCGGCCATCGGCCAGCACCACCGTCATGCCGAGAACGTTTTCGCGCATGGTGCCGTAGCGCACGGCGTTGGTGCCGGATGCGCGTGTTGCCGCCATGCCGCCCAGGCTGGCGTCGGCGCCGGGGTCGATGGGGAAGAAAATGCCCGTGCCATGCAGCTCGGCGTTGAGTTGCTTGCGGGTGACGCCGGCCTGCACCGTGACATCGAGGTCTTCGGGGCGGATCGCCAGCACCTGGTTCATGCCGGATAGATCGATGCTGACGCCGCCGTGAATCGCCAGCAGATGGCCTTCCAGTGAAGTACCGGCGCCGAAGGCGATCACCGGTACGCGATGTTCGCGGCACAGCGCGACGATGGCGGCGACCTCTTCAGTGGATTCGGCGAAGACCACTGCATCGGGCGGCGCGGGGGCGTGTGAGGATTCGTCCTTGCCGTGGTGCAGGCAGATGGCCGCGGCGGTCGAATAACGCTTGCCGAAGCGAGCCGCCAGCGCTGTATCCAGAGGACGGGGTAGCGGTACTCTGGCGGCGTTTGGGTGAGGGGCATTCATGGCGATCTCCTCCAGGTTGTCGGGCGATTCTACGCCGCTTGTTCCAACACGACACCAGCCGCAATTCACCGATAGCTTGCCGATGGACTTGACGCGCCGCCGATAAGCTAGCATAATTAGCCGTTTCGCTGGAGGGGTTCCCGAGCGGTCAAAGGGAACAGACTGTAAATCTGTCGGCTCTGCCTTCGAAGGTTCGAATCCTTCCCCCTCCACCAACGGGTTTGCGTGGATTTGGCTTCAGGATGGATCGGGGACTGGGCAGGTGGTAGTGGTGGTTTCAGGTAAGAGATCAGGTAAGAGCTCAGGTAAGAGGTAAGGCGGGTGTAGCTCAATGGTAGAGCAGAAGCCTTCCAAGCTTATGACGAGGGTTCGATTCCCTTCACCCGCTCCAGTTTTTGTGTTTTATGTGTCTGAGTTTGCAGCATCTCGGGCCCATGTAGCTCAGTGGTAGAGCACTCCCTTGGTAAGGGAGAGGCCACGTGTTCAATCCACGTCATGGGCACCAGAAATTTGAACCCGCCCGGAGGTGTTTTCACACTGTGGCGGAACGTTTAACTGTTTAATTGTTGAATATTTTTTCTGCTTATTTAGGGTAGACCATCATGGCAAAAGCCAAATTTGAGCGCACCAAGCCGCACGTAAACGTCGGCACGATTGGACACGTAGACCACGGCAAGACCACCTTAACGGCGGCGATCACCTCGGTACTGGCGGC
>JACQAO010000011.1 GCA_016194935.1 Betaproteobacteria bacterium | reverse complement strand
ATCTGGCCGAGGTGCAGTACCGTTTCAATCGTCGCTTCGATCTCAAGTCCATCCTGATCCGACTCGTCCGTGCTGCAGTACTTACCCGCCCGCGACCTGAGCATATGATTAGACTGGCTGAGGTTGGGGGCTAATCAAGAGTGGTTTTGTAAGCTCTACATTTTACAGATCAGTCAAGAAAGATCAAAAATGGAAATATGTAAATATCGTTGTATGGGATTCAATTGAAAGTTTTAATCAAGTTGTTAATTTGGGATTTTCAAATGACCAAGGGGAAAATTCTGATGGCATGAAAGTACTTGGGAAAGGATTTCCTGAGCCAATATCTGTGTCCCCATGTCAATATGAAATTATTGGCAATTAGTTTTGGAAGTATTGAACGCCCAACCCGGCGGTCAGCACGGACGCTGCGCGCATTCGTTTGGCCTCTTGTTTCGCTCGCATAGCCACTTGACATAGCGTACGTATTAACGTACCATTCGGGCTTCTTTGAAGGGGTACGAAATGAACACACTTACCGCCAGCGAAGCTCGCGCCAATCTATACCGGCTTATTGATCAAGCCGTGGAGTCACACGAGCCGATCATCATTTCCGGGAAACGTAACAGTGCCGTTCTGCTCTCCGCTGAAGACTGGAGTGCCATACAGGAAACCTTGTACCTACTGGCCGTCCCTGGTATGCGCGAGTCCATCAAGGCAGGTATGGCTGAGCCACTTGCAAAAAGTTCGAAGGCGCTTAAGTGGTGAGTTGGGGAATTGTTTATGCCAAGCAGGCAGTGAAGGACGCAAAGAAGCTTGCTGCAAGTGGTCTTAAACCAAAGGCACAAGAGCTGCTCGCGGTTATTGCCGGCGACCCATTTCAAAATCCACCACCCTTTGAAAAATTGATCGGTGATCTTGCCGGGGCATACTCTCGCCGCATCAATATTCAGCACCGCATTGTGTACGAGGTCTTTACCAAAGAGAAAACGGTTCGTATTCTACGTATGTGGACACACTATGAGTGAGCAGAGACCCAGCCCGTCCATCAACACGGACGCCCGGCGATGAAGCCGCCGGGCGCCGGTTATGTTCTGCGTTTGACCCCACAAGGAGCTTCCATGACAGTCCTCCGCCGAATGTCCAAGTCAGAGTACAACGCCTGGGTGGACGAAAGCATCCCCGCCTACGCTGCGGACAAGGTCGCTTCGGGTCAATGGACCAAGGAGGCTTCGCTTGAACTGTCACGGAAAGAAAACGACGAGTTGCTCCCGCAAGGCATCGAAACTCCAGACAATCACTTCTACACGATCGTTGATGAGCAACTCAACGCCGTAGGCATGCTCTGGTTCGCAGTCAAAACGAAGTTCAACTCACGAATTGCGTATGTGTTCGATGTCAGCATTTTGCAAGAACGCCAGCGCGAGGGCCACGCGTTTCGAGCATTCACTGCGCTGGAAGCCGAGGTGCAGAGGCTGGGCCTTTCGGGTATCGCCTTGCACGTCTTCGGTCACAACGCGGGAGCACGCGCCCTCTACGCGAAGCTCGGCTTTCATCCCACGAACATCAGCCTGTTCAAGGCGCTCGGCACACAAGTGGCCTCTCCTCGCTAACCCGGCAGTCAAGCCGGACTGCGCGAAAAGCCACGCAGGCCGCTCACTTCCACGTTTGGCGTCGTGGAGCCAGCATCTGGCTGGTCTGGTGACAAAAGGCACACAGTGGCGTAAACTGCCACCATGAAACCATTTCGCTGGAGCCCGGAAAAGAATGAGACCGTAAAAGCAGAGCGAGGTATTTCGTTTGAGAGCATTGTTGTCTCAATCGAGGCCGGTGGGTTGCTGGACATTTTGGCTCACCCGAACCAGGCGAAATACCCCAGGCAGCGCGTTCTCGTAGTCGCGTGCGAAAACTACGTCTATTTGGCGCCGTTTGTCGAAGAGGAAGACTATTTCTTCCTCAAGACGGTAATCCCGAGCCGCAAGGCAACGGGGAACTATTTGAATCAAGGTGAAACAGATGCCGAAAATTGATGCCTACGAACTTGAAGTCCTCACCGCCTTTGAAAAAGGCCAATTGAAGTCCGTTGCCACAAAGGCCGAGCTTGCGAAAATCAAGGCTGCAGCGCGCGCTACGGCCATTAAGAATCGCCGGGTCAACATTCGCCTGTCCTCTGGTGATTTGAGCGACATTCAAGTTAAGGCCCTTGAAGAAGGTGTGCCGTACCAAACCCTCATCGCCAGCGTTCTTCACAAGTACGTTACGGGCCGCCTGGCCGAGCCGCGCGCCACCAAGCAATCGAGCCGTCCCGCAACAAAGCGCCGCGCTACGTCTGGCAGTTGAATGTCCGCTGTGGCGCCGACGCCCAACCCTGTGGTGCAGGGGACGCTGCGCGATAAGGCCGAGCAGCGCCGGTTATGTCATTCGTTGGGCATCTTGGAACGTGGTATCCCCTGTGCTATTTTGTAAGGAGAAATAGACTGATGAAGGTGATCGACTCAAGAGTCACAAACATCGACCAATTGAAGCTCGAGCATTTCGCAGAAGGCGATAAATTCGAGTGCGACGCCGTGCGCATCGGCCCGCTCCTCGGAGCGAAGGAACTCGGCTATTCCTACGATGTAGTTCCCCCCGGAAAGCGCTCGTGTCCTTTCCACAGTCATCGCGGGGAAGAGGAGATGTTCTTTATCGTGAAGGGAAAAGGCACACTGCGTTACGGCGACGAGACACGGAAGATTCGCGCAGGCGACGTGATCTGCTGTCCGACGGGTGGCCCGGAAACGGCGCACCAGATCATCAACGACTCCGACGCCGAGCTTACCTATCTGTCCGTCAGCACAATGTTGCCGGCGGAGGTCTGCGAGTACCCCGATTCGAAGAAGATCGGAGCTTTCGGCGGCGGCCTGCGTCACATGACGCACGCGGGTCACAACCTTGACTACTGGACGGACGAGGTGTGAGCGCGGTGCGTGGCGTGGCTGGGCGACCGCGCGCTTTTGACATCGTCAGTTCCTGGCCGAGATTGGTATTTGGGCACTCAAGCACAGATAGCCCAACCTGACAGTCCACACAGACGCTGCGCGATAAAGCAGTGCGGCGCCGGTCACCACTACGTTAGGCGCGAGGAAACATGACCCAGAGTCCCGAACTATTGCGACGGTTGCTTCGTGCGAAAGATCGGATGGACGGCGCATCCCATGAGGAGTGGCCCATTCATCGATTGGCGCAAGTTAGCGCCGTTTCGGCTTCGCACTTCGCACACTCGTTCAAGAATGCTTTCGGCATACCTCCACACCGCCACTTGCTTTCACGCCGCATCGAGCGAGCCGTTGCGTTGCTCCGCGACACCGACCTATCCATTACAGAGGTCGCGTTCCAGACTGGCTGGAAGAGCCTTGGTACCTTTGGGCGCATCTTCCGTGACATCACCGGCGAGAACCCGGGAAGTCTCAGAGCACGCGAACGGTTGTCTCCGCACGGGCTGGAAAGCGTGCCAGAGTGCATCGTGCGCGCCGCTCACAGACCAGACCTGAAAATCGCAGTTTCGGAGAAGCGACGGAAGAAGGCAGTTGAGAGAATGGAGCTCCAATCAACGGAGGTTCTACTATGACTCAAGGTATAGATGTGGTCGGCCTGTATGTACGGGATCAGGACGAAGCGTTGGCGTTCTACGTCGAGCAGTTGGGGTTTCTCGTCCACACAGATGTTCGCAACGGTGATTACCGCTGGCTCACGGTACGGCACCCGGAGCAGCCTTCATTTCAGCTCGGCCTGTTCAAGCCGGGCCCGCCGGTACACGACGCGGTAACGGCGCAGACTCTGTGCGAGGTCGTGGCCAAGGGCGCCATGCCGCCGCTGGTGCTCGTGGTGGATGACTGCCGTGCCGCCTACAAACGGCTGAGCGGGAGTGGCGTGGAGTTCACGCAGGAGCCTGTTGATCGTTATGGTGCCGTGGATGCGGGCTTTCGTGATCCGTCCGGCAATGGATGGAAAATGATCGAGGCCAGACCGAAGGCACAGTCGCAGAGGTCGAAATGAGCATGAGCGCCTGGATCCGACAGGGTCACCGCTGGTTGTCCATCGTTTTCACGCTCACCGTCATCGCTAACTTCGCGTACAGAGCGGCGGTATCGGGCGAGCCTCCGTCGTGGCTGACCTACTCACCGCTGCCACCGCTCCTTCTTCTGTTGTTTTCCGGCCTGTACCTGTTCGCGCTTCCGTATACTGCAAAATGGCGCAGCAGGGAACGCTGCGCGATAAAGCCGCGCAGCACCCCTGACCTTGAATGTTAGGCATTTTGGCTCACCCGAACCAAGCGAAGTACCCCAAGGCCGGACGTCATCCCATCGTCGGTCATAACGGGCAGCCATTGACATACTGTATTCGATCGAATACAGTTCACCCGTGTTCACGATCAAACGCACCGACGAATTCAATGCCTGGTTGCTGGGGCTAAAGGACAGCCTCACGCACCGGCGCTTGCTGGCGCGGTTGCGCAAGGCGAGCGTGGGCAACCTGGGCGATGTGAAGCCGGTAGGCGCGGGTGTGTTTGAAATGCGCGAGCACTTTGGCCCCGGCTGGCGCATGTACTACGTGCAGCGCGGCACGGTTGTGATCGTGATGCTGGGCGGCGGCGGCAAATCCACGCAACAGGCTGACATCGCCGCCGCGCAGGCCTTGGCCGTAACCATTGAGGAGTGAAGCATGAGCAAAAAGATCAAGGTCACCGACCTGCCCGACTTCGACTTCTCCGAACACCTGGACAGCGAGCAGGCGATTTCGGAGTACCTGAACGCCATCGTCGAGGATGGCGACGCAGCACTGCTGGCCGCCGCACTAGGCGACATTGCCAAGGCGCGCGGGATGGCCGAGATCGCACTGGGTGCAGGCATTGGGCGCGAAGCGTTGTATAAAGCGCTGCGCCCGGGGGCGCAGCCGCGCTTCGACACCATCGCCCGTGTCTGCACGGCGCTGGGCTTGAAGCTCACGGTGCGACCGGCCGGGTGATGCGGCTGTCAACATTTGTTCATCTCGCTTCGGGCGCAGAGGCCCAACCAGTGATTCGAGCCGGCGCCTATCGGTGTTGCTCAATTCCAGCGTTACATGGAATTTCGCTAGGCGTCAGCTCATATGGAGGATAGGAAGATGACACGAGTACGAGTCGAGAGCTTTAACATCTCACTTGGCGGCTACGGCGCCGGTCCGAGTCAGGACATCAATAACCCACTCGGCGTAGGCGGGGCAGGGTTGCACCAATGGGCATTTCCGACGCGCACCTTCCAGCAGAAACTATTTGGTGTCGATAGTGGTACAACGGGAATCGACGACGACCTCGCCGCACGGGGCTTCAAAAACGTCGGTGCATGGATTCTCGGGCGAAATATGTTCGCACCGATTCGTGGCGCTTGGCCCGACCTAAGCTGGAAAGGTTGGTGGGGTGACAATCCGCCGTACCATGTTCCGGTCTTTGTTTTGACCCATCATGCGCGTCCGTCAATCCAGATGGAAGGCAACACCACATTCCATTTTGTTACCGGCGGCATTCATGAAGCACTGGACCAGGCGCGCAAGGCAGCGCGCATTGTTTACAAGCGAGCAAACTGATATTCTTCGCGGATGAAAATCAGTGAAATTCTGCGTATGTTCCTGACTTGCATATCGCTCGCGCAATGGCGCCAGAGCAAGGGCCTGACTTCTCCGGTCGACGATGACGCCTGACGCTGCACGATGATGCTGCTGCGCTGGTGAATTCAGCAGCGCGTAATCCCAACTATTTCAGTGAAGGAGTAATTTATGAAGACAATTGAAGCGCAATGCCGCTGCGGCGCCATCGGACTGAAAATTACGGGCGAACCTGTTGCACAGATCTACTGCCATTGCGACGATTGTCGTGCCGCTCATGGCGCAGCTTATGTTGCGTCATCCATCTATCCGGCGCAGTCCGTGCAGGTTGAGCGGGGCCAGCCTGCGCCTGTAGTGGTAAAAGCAACGCAGAGAATGCGCTGCGTTGCTTGCGGAACGCACCTGTTTTCCGAGATCGCCAGCGTGGGGCTGAGAAGCGTAAATGCATTCCTGCTGCCCAAGGGGGAGTTCAATCCACAGCTTCACGTTCAATGCCAGCATGCCGTTCTCCCGGTTGTGGACAACTTGCCGCACTACAAAGGTTTTCCCGCCAGTTTTGGCGGCGCCGAGGAATTTGTTGCTTGGTAAGGGGAGCTTGAGAATGAAGCCTCAATCCAGTTCCTCTACAGAGTTGCCGACGCATCACTTTGAGCGGCAACAGGACTGGTCTGCCTGGCTGAGTAAAAATTACGCCACATCATCCGGCGTATGGTTGAAGCTCGCAAAAAAAGGCGCCGATGTAGCGTCGGTTTCTTACGCGGAAGCCGTCGAAATTGCGCTTTGCTTTGGCTGGATAGATGGACAAAAGCAAGCGCTCAGCGAGCAATTCTGGCTGCAGAAATTCACCCGGCGCAGGAGCAAGAGCGTGTGGTCGAAGATCAACCGGGACAAGGCGTTGGCCCTGATCAAAGCCGGAAGAATGAAGCCCGCCGGACTCAAGGAAATTGAAAGCGCGAAAATCGACGGACGCTGGGACGCCGCCTATGACTCAGCCAGCAGGGCCGCTGTTCCCGGTGATTTTCAAGCGGCGCTGGATGGTAATGCCAAAGCCGGGCGTTTCTTTGAAACACTCGACAGCCGGAATCGATACGCTGTTCTATACAGGATTCAAACCGCCAAAAAACCCGAAACCCGCGCCAGAAAAATTTCACAGTTTGTACTGATGCTGGAACGGCACGAGAAGCTGCATCCGTGACTATTTCGTGTACTCTTGCTGGAAAATGACGAATCCAACGCTCAAGCGTGAGCGACGCAAAGGCGCGCCGAAAATTGGCCCGAATCATTACTCGACGCCGGCCATTTGAACAGGAGTTTGCCAATGATGAGATTCTTGCTATTGGGAACTGTGATCCTTGCAGACTTGGTTGCAACAGGCTGCGCAACGCCGCCTGCGCTGCACGTTATCGGAGTCTACGAGGGACAAACCCCTCCCGGAATTGATGACAGACCTTGGTGGGCTAAATGCAATGACGATCAAAAAGATCAGCATTCCGGGGCCGCTTCCATTTCACCATCGATTGAGTGTCATCGGAAATATGCCGGCAAGTTCGCTGAGAAGGAAGTTGTCGTCAATGTCAGTGACGATAACAGACCCATCGTGCTCGCGCTTTCCGCATATGACAGAACCTTTTGGAAAGTTTCTCTTAAAAAAGGAGTCATACTCACCAGGGTGATCCTCGCTGGTTATCACTCGCAAAGAGTCTCAGGCATACCGTCGGAGATACCCATCGAAACTTACACTTATGATCCGTCGCCATGCGACAGGTGCTGGCATGGCGCGAAGTATTTTTATTCTTACCAAGCCCCTCCCGGTCAGTTAAAGGAAATTACCGGTCTTGAGGTCACATCTTTTCAGGGACGATACAAAGGCACTGAATTTTCCATATTCCCTGGGATTAAGGAAATTGAACAATAACCAAATTACACAGCCGCCGACTGCTTGGGCCGATAGATGATCTTTACCATCAGGCAGTCTGCTCACTTCCTGCTTGGGGAAACGCAGTAACGTTCCTATCTGGAGATCGCAATGCGCCCACGCATCCATCTTTGTACGCTACTTGCTGTTTTTTTGACCACTCTGATGTGCTTTGGGTGTGCCTCACAGCCAGCGCCACAGACAAAATGGCGCACTACGCTGGTCACTGCGACTGGCGGCAACACGCCAGGCAATATTCAGGGCGTCGAAAATCGTTTCACGTTTAACGGAAAAATTCATGCTCATGCCACCTTGGTGGCAGATGGCCTGGTTATTCCATCGACATCTACCTACACCATGAAATGGTTCAACGGCGACAAGCTTGTACACGAGCGGTCTGCCGAATATGTGATAAGTACATCGCCTTACTACTTCGTTCACGCCATACCAGCCAGCGTACTCGGTGCAGGTTCATGTCACGTCGAGCTTCACTCTGCTGCAGGGCTGCTGGCGAGTCGTAAGTTTTCGGTTACCGAGCGTTAAGTTGCATAACCGGATTTCACGCCGGCGCGGCAATGTGGGCGCTGCATATTGTTGCCCTGCCGAATCACGCACACGCACCGCGCTGCTGGCTATACGCTCAGGGTTTGCCTGCCGGGGTTTCGAACCACGCCAGTTTGTCCCGAAGCCTGACGACTTCGCCGACGATAATCAGCGTCGGGGCTTTCAATTGCGCGGCGATGGCCAGGCCGGGCAGGGTGGCGAGGGTGCCGGTGACGGTGCGCTGATTGGCGGTGGTGCCTTGTTGCACAATGGCGGCGGGCCAGTCGCTGGGCAGGCCGTGGGCGATGAGTTGCTGGCAGAGCGTGGGCAGGCCGAGCAGACCCATGTAGATCACCACGGTCTGGCGGGGCCGCGCCAGTCCGGGCCAGTCCAGCGCCATGCTGCCGTCTTTGAGATGGCCGGTGACAAACACGCAGGCTTGCGAGTAATTGCGATGGGTGAGGGGTATGCCGGCGTAGGTGGCCACGCCGGCAGCGGCGGTGATGCCCGGCACCACTTCGAAGGGGATGCCGTGTTCCGCCAGGGTTTCAACTTCTTCGCCGCCGCGACCAAAGATATAGGGGTCGCCGCCTTTCAGGCGCACCACTACTTTGCCGGCTTTCGCCAGACGCACCAGCAGATGGTTGATGTCCTCCTGCGGCAGAGAATGATTGCCGCGTTCCTTGCCGGCGTAGATGCGTTCGGCAGTGGGGCGCGCCATGTCCAGGATGGCTGTGGCGACCAGGTGGTCGTAGACGATGACATCGGCCTGCGGCAGCAGCCCGGCAGCGCGCAGGGTCAGTAAATCCGGGTCGCCCGGGCCGGCGCCGACCAGATATACGGTGCCTGGCCTGGCAGGGCGGAGGCGCAAGGTGAGGCTGTTCATGGCGGTATTGTGATCCATGTGCGGCCTGGCGGCTGTCAATGAGAACTGCTGTAACCGCCGCTGCCGCAACTGCCGCTTTTATCATCGGCCTTGGCTGGGTTGGCGGAGTTGGTGGCGGTAGGTTCATTGGGATTGATGAAAATGAATTGATACTCACCCGCTTTGAGTTCCACAAAATCCAGGGTTGCTCCGTTGAGGAGTTGCTGGCTGGGCGGCGCCAGCAGCACTGTCACGCCGGCGCAATCGAGCACCAGATCGTTGTCGCGTTCTTCATCGAAGCCCATGCCGTAGAGTATCCCGCCGGCGGCCCGGTTTCCTTCTTCATCCAGTTTTGCAGCTACCCGCAACTTGGGTAGCTGGGTGTCCTCGGGCTGCTCCTCGGAGGCGCGCAAAATTTGCGCGGCAGCGGCGGCGGTTAGGGTAAACGTGGTGGACATGGTTTGATTTCCTCGATAGGCGGTTGTGTCGGTTGCTTGCGCTGGCTGCGTACAAATTGCACAAATTGCACAAAGCGGGTTGCCCAGTCGTATGCGGGCGTGCTGCGCAGATGGGTGTACGAAGCGAGCAGATTCCTGTAAATGATGCCGTCATTTTTACCGTCGATGCCGTAGCCGCGCTGCATGCGATAGGCATAGCGCGTTTGCGGGGGCAGGTTGGACACGCTGGAGTAGTGGAACTCGTGTGCGGCAATCGGGGCGGCGGGGTCGATTTCAGGCGTTGCCGGAGTATCGCCGGCAGGTAGGTCCAGCCACGGGTGTGCGTCGGCGGGGGCCAATTTGACGTAGCCGCGTCCGACGGGCTTGTCGTGCATGATGATGTCAGCGGGGATGACGCCCACCATTTTTCGCGTACTGCCTTGCCATGAAATGCTGCGGGCGAGATACATCAGGCCGCCACACTCGACATATGCCGGCAGCCCGGCTTCGATGGCGGCGTGGATATCGCTGCGCAGGCTGGTATTGGCTTCGAGCGCATCGAGAAAACATTCAGGGAAGCCGCCGCCGATGAACAAGCCGTCGGCGTTGGGCAGCCGGGCGTCGTGCAGGGTGTCGAACGGCGCCAGTTCGGCGCCGGCTGCGGCGAATGCGTCCAGGTCGTCGGCGTAATAAAAGCCGAAGGCGGCATCGCGGGCAATCGCAATGCGTATGGCGGGAGCTGGCGGAGTGTTTGGAGTGCTCGGCTTGCCGGAAACTCGCACCGGCAGCGGTGGCGCCAGCACAGACTGGGTGGCAGTGAGTTCCAGCAGTCGATCAAGATTCACTTGTGCCGCCACCAGATCGGCGATTTCGGTGATGCGTCGTGCGGCGGTGCTGGTTTCATTGGCGGGCATCAGCCCGAGATGCCGCTCGGCGAGCTTGAGGCGCGGATCGGCGTGCACCGCGCCGACCACCGGCACGTCGGTGTAGTGCTCGATCACCGCGCGCAGCTTGGCTTCGTGGCGCGAACCGCCGAGTTGGTTGAGGATCACGCCGGCGATGTTGAGTTCGCGGTCGAATGCCTGGTAGCCGAGAATCAGCGGCGCGATGCCGCGTGTCATGCCACGCGCGTCGAGCACCAGGATCACCGGCAGATCGAGCAATCTTGCCAGCGCGGCGTTGCTGTTGCTGCCCTCCAGGTCGAGGCCGTCGTAGAGGCCTTTGTTGCCTTCAATCAGGCAGACATCGGTGTTGCCCAATGAGCCGTAACGGGCAAATTGGGTCTTCAGTTCATCGTGCGGCGACAGATAGAAGTCGAGATTGCGGCAGGCCCGTCCGGCGGCAAGACCCAGCCAGAGCGGGTCGATATAGTCCGGCCCTTTCTTGAAGGTCTGGATGCCGTGGCCGCGCGCCTTGAGTGCGGCGGTCAAGCCGATGCTGATGGTGGTCTTGCCGGAGGACTTGTGCGCCGCCGAAATCAGGAAGCGGTGCATCGCTGCTTACTTCGCGTGATGCAGGTCAAGCGTTGCGTTGTCGAGTTTTTCCGGCAATAGACGCAGCAGTTTCAACGCGACGATGACGATGCTGGCGGCGATGGCGACGCCGCCCAGACCGAGCAGGATTTCCACCAGGCTTGGCGCGTAGCTGTGTATTACGCCGTCGAAGAAACTCGAACTGGCGGTGTAGCCGGGGAACATGTCGAGCGGCCAAGCCTGCCCGCCAATGATGGTGACATACATTTGCGCCAGGCCGCCGATCACGATAGCGACGCAGGCGGTGAGTATCCGGCTGAGCGTCACGCCGGGCAGCAGCAGCAACAGCAGCGGCAGGATTCCGCCGATGGCGATCTGGCCGATCCAGAACAGGCCGGTGAAGATGCCGCCGTTGATCAGAATGAAATGTTCGACGCCGTGATTGCGCATGTAGTAGAGATTGGTCAGATGAAATATGGCGACAAAGTAGAGCGAGGCGGCGACGAAAGTGGCCAGCAGGTTTTTCAGTCTGCCGGTGATGGCGTCGCCGAGCGGACGCTTCGAGGCAGCGCTGGCGGCGGCGAGCGTGAGGAGGAACAGCGCCGTGCCGTAGGCGAACGACAGCACAATGAACATCGGCGCCAGCAGGGCCGACTGGTAAGCCTCGCGGGCCACCAGCAAGCCGAACACCGAGCCGGTGCCGGTGGTCAGGGTCAGCCGCCAGATGAAGGCGGCGACGCCGGCGGCCTTGGACCAGGGGTTCATGCGCCGTTCCAGCATGAACCACAGATAGATGCCGACGATGGTGAAGAAACCGGTATACAGAAACACGTTCAGGGAGAACATGGACTTGAAGTTGTAGTGGGTGGCGGCGACGATCATTCGGTCGGAGCGCCCCAGGTCCAGCATCAGCACCGCCAGGCCGCCCGCCATCAGGGCCAGCGCCAGCAACGCGGAAAGCGGCGCCAGTGGTTTGTAGATGCTTTTGCCGAATACCGAGGCGGTCGAGGCGACATTCAGTGCGCCGGAGGCGGCGACAATCAGGAACAGCGCGAAGACGTGCGGCATGCCCCAGACGATCTGGTTGTCCATGCCAGTGATGATGTGGCCGTAGTGTTCCATCTGGAAATAGGCGTACGCCCCCAGCGCCAGGAAGATGCCGCAGACCGCCAGCAGGCCGTAGTAGCCGTGCCGGCCTTCGATTTCACGAAAAGTAATTGCAGCGCCGGCCATGTTTAGATTCCTTGAAAACGCACGCCGGGATCGAGGCGCAGATCGGCGCGCACCTGCGAGGTGGCGGTGGTGGCGATGCGTTTGGCGATTTCGCTGGCCGGGTCGTTGAGGTCGCCGAACAGCATCGCAGTATGGTCGCCCTTGCTGCAAGCTTCCACGCAGGCCGGCTCCTGGCCCTTGTCGACACGATGCACGCACAGCGTGCAGCTCTCCACGCAGCCCTTGCCGCGCGGCACTTCGGGGTTTTGCTGGGTGAGTTCCTCATGCACGAAGGAACGCGCCTTGTAGGGGCAGGCCATCATGCAATAGCGGCAGCCGATGCAGCTATGCCGGTCGACCAGGACAATGCCGTCGGCCCGCTTGAACGATGCGCCGGTCGGACACACATCGACGCAAGGTGCGTCGGCGCAGTGCTGGCACATCATCGGCAGGGAAATCTCCCGGCCTGTGGCCTGTTCTTTCAGTTCGATCTTGCGGATCCATTGCGACGACTGGCCAGGACGGCCCGAGCCAGGCTGAATGGCGTTTTCCGTGGCGCAGGCGGTGACGCAGTCGGTGCAGCCGGTGGCGCAACGGGTGGTGTCGATCAGCATGCCCCAGCGCACTTTGGCAGATGCGGTATGGGTGGTTGCGGCGCTTGCAGTGTTTACCGTATTGGTATTGGCTTCGGCGAACTTGATCAGTTGCATGCCGGGCGCCAGAACGGTAAACCCCAGTCCGGCGGCGGTGGCTGCGGCTGTCGCGCCGAGAAAATCCCGCCTTCCACTGCCGGATTTCTGTGGTTCGCTCATGGCTTGGCTCCTGCTGTTACGGCAGACTTGATCAAACCGGTCTTGGGTTGATGGCATTCGAAGCAGTCGAGTTTTACGGCGACATAGGCGTGGCAACTCTGGCAGAAGTTTTCGTTGCTGCCCAGCACCGAACCGGTGGTTTTACTGGCGTGACAGGCGATGCAGCCATTTAGACTGATCTTGGCGCCGCGTTCGCCCAGGTGCACAGTTCTGTCGCGCTGATGCACCAGCAGATCCATGTGAGTGCGGCGTATCACCTCCGGCGGCGCAACGCATTGCCCAGGCCGTTCAATTTTCACGACAGGCTTGGGGACGCGCCCGCCATCGGCGGCGACGGCGGCCCATGCGGATAGTCCAAATCCAAGCACGATTGCCAGGCCGAGACGACTCAGGACGGTAGAGATCACGCTGGCTTTACTCCTTTACTCCTCGCGCCCCATGCTTTATTCGCCCAGGCCCATCTGAATATAACCGGTCGGGCAGACATCGGCGCAGATGTGACAGCCGATGCATTTGTCGTAGTCGGTGGCAACATATCGCCCGGTGGTGGACTCGCTCTTCTTGACCTTGTACACGGCGGTCTGCGGGCAATACACGACGCAGTTGTCGCACTCGAAACACATGCCGCAGCTCATGCAGCGTTTGGCTTCGGCGATGGCCCTGGCTTCGTCGAGAGACTCCAGCCGTTCTTCGAAATTGCCCAACGCGCTTTCCATGTTGAGCGTAATGACTTTGCGCTTGACGCGCGGCACGTACTGGAAATGCCCGAGGAACAACTGGTTGTGCGGGATCACATAGCGGTCGGAGCGGTTCTCGAAGTTATGCACGCCGACCTTGCTGCTGTCGGTGCCGCGTATCGGCTGATGTTCTTCTTTGACTTCCAGGCCTTTTTCCTCAATCATTTTGCGCATCATGTCGAACTGATGCACGTCGATCTTGGGACGCCGCTCCATTTCCTCGCCTGCCAGGAAACGCTCGATGCCTTCTGCAGCGATGGCGCCGTGGCCGATGGCGGTGGTCAGCAGATGCGGGCGGATTACATCGCCGCCGGCAAAGATGCCGGCGAATTTGCCAGACCCGCCCGCCACCACATAATTCTTGTCAGTGGATACCGCGCCCTTGCCGTTGTTGAACTCTTCCAGGCCGGTGAAATCGACCGCCTGGCCGATGGCGGAAACGATCAGGTCGGCTTCGATATCTTCTTCGGTGCCTTCGAGATTTTTGATCTCCAACCGGCCCGAGACAATCTTGGCCTCGCACTGGATAACACGCAGCGCAGTGGCGCGGCCATTGGCGCCGCGCACGATGCCGATGGGGGCGTAGCCGCCGCGAATATGGATGCCTTCGGCTTCAGCCTGTTCGATCTCATGCTTGTTGGCCTGCATTTTGTCGACCGGGAATATCGAGGTCAGGGTGACATCCGCGCCTTGCTTGGCGGAGATGTCGGCCACGTCCTGCGCCATTTGCCCGGCGATGGCTTTTTCCATATCGGTCGGCTGGGCGTTCTGGATATGGCCGAGACGGCGCGCCACAGTGGCGACGTCGATCGAGGTATCGCCACCACCAACCACTACCACACGCTTGCCGACATGTTGCAGGCGGCCTTCATTGAAGGCTTTCAGGAAGGATGTGGCGGTAACGATATTGGGGGCGTCGCAATCGGGGATGGGCAGCGCGCGACCGGCCTGGGCGCCCATGCCGAGAAACACTGCGGAGTAATCCTTGCGAATCTGCTCCAGCGTGATGTCGGTGCCGATGCGGCATTTCATGCGTGCCTTGACGCCGAGGTCGAGGATGCGCTGGATTTCCGAATCGAGAATGTCGCGTGGCGTGCGGAAGCCGGGAATGCCGTAACGCATCATGCCGCCGAGGTGTTCGCGTTCGTCGAAAATCGTTACCTCATGGCCTTTCAACGCCAACTGGTAGGCGACCGAGAGGCCGGCGGGGCCGCCGCCGATCACAGCAACTTTCTTGCCGGTGCTGGTTTCCGGTTTTTTGAAGCCGAGCTTGTTGGCGATGGCGTATTCGCCGAGAAAATGTTCAACCGAGTTGATGCCGACGTGATCTTCCACTTCGTTGCGGTTGCAGCCGGTCTCGCAAGGCGCCGGGCAGACGCGGCCCATCACCGAGGGGAAAGGATTGGCCGCAGTCAGGCGGCGCCAAGCGTATTCCTGCCAGGGCATGCCGGCGGGCGGCTTTTCCGTGCCGCGGGCGATGGCCAGGTAACCGCGGATGTCTTCGCCGGAGGGGCAGCTACCCTGGCAAGGCGGGGTCGACTGGATATAGGTCGGACACTTGTGAGTGTAGCTGGCCTGGAAGATTTGTTCCTGCCAGCGATGAATCTTGTCGTCGCCTTCCTTGTAGCGGCGGAAGGTAAGTTTGGCGCTAGGCTGTTCTGTGGTGGTGGTTGTCGCCGACATGATGGTCTCCGTGATTTGTTTGTCTACTTGTCTACTTATCGCCGAGGCGGATGGCGGTGCTGACCAATTGGTGTACGCCGCCGACCATGCCCATCTTGTAACCGTAGTAGGGCAGGACTTTGCTGAACTGCGATTTGCAGATGGCGCAGATGGTTGCCATGAAGTTCACGCCTTTGCCATCGGTCACCAGCTTCAATGCCTCCATGCGCGGCAAGGCGCCCTTGACGCGCAGGTCCAGCAGGTCGTCGGTGAGCAGGCCGCCGCCGCCGCCGCAGCAGAAGGTCTGCTCGTGGGTGGTGCCGGGCGCCATTTCAACATAATGGTTGGCCACCGCGCGGATGATGTTGCGCGGAATCTCGAACTGGCCGCCGGGCATGTCGCCCATGCGTGAGCCGCGCGCGACGTTGCAGGAATCGTGGAAGGTGATGACGCGATGGTCGTTGGCTTCTTTGTCGAAGGACAGCGCGCCCTGCTGGATCAAGTCCCAGGTCAGCTCGCAGATGTGCATCGGTTGTTTGTAGCGATGATCGAGCTGGCTTTGCAACTGGATGGCAAACGGGTCGTTGGCGCCGGCGCCGTCGCCGATGCCCACCAGGGTGTTCCAGAAGCTGTAGGCGACGCGCCAGGCGTGGCCGCATTCGCCGACCACGATGCGCTTGACGCCGAGTTCCAGCGCTGCCTCGCGCACCCGCATGGCGATCTTCAGCAACTGCTCCTGGTTGCCGATGAACAAGCCGAAGTTGCCCGCTTCCGAGGCCATCGACGAGAGTGTCCAGGAGATTCCGGCAGCGTGAAAAACCTTGCCGTAGCCGATCAGGCTGTCGATGTGCGGCTCGGCGAAGAAGTCGGCGGAAGGGGTGATCAGCAGGACCTCGGCGCCTTTTTGGTCCAGCGGATAGCGGATGGCGATGCCGGTATCTTCGAGGACATCTTCCTCCAGGCCTTCCAGGGTGTCTCTCAGCGCCGGGCCGGGCAAGCCGAGGTTGTTGCCGATCTTGTGTACCTTGCCGATGATCTCGTTGGAATATTTCTGCCCGTAGCCGACTGCGTCGAGTATCTCGCGCCCGGCCATGGTGACCTCGGCAGTATCAATGCCGTAGGGGCAGAACACCGAACAGCGGCGGCATTCCGAACACTGGTGATAATAGCTGTACCACTCGTCAAGCACGTCCGGCGTCAGGTCGCGCGCGCCAACCAGCTTGGGGAACAGCTTGCCCGGCAAAGTGAAGTAGCGGCGGTAGACGCTGCGCATCAGGTCTTGCCGCGCCACCGGCATGTTTTTCGGGTCGCCGGTGCCGATGAAGTAGTGACACTTGTCGGTGCACGCGCCGCAATGCACGCAGGAGTCCATGTACACCTTGAGGGCGCGCTGCTGGCCCAGCAGCTCGCCCATTTTGGCGATGGCCGTGTCGTGGGTGTGCTGCCAGTTTTCCGCCGGCTGCGCACCGGGAAAATTCAGGTCTGCCTGGATTTTGTCGCTGGCGATAAACGGCTTCAAGCCACCCATTGCGTCCGGTCGCATGACCGGGACGGTGGGGAACTCTCGCATCGGGGGGGCTTTGATCTCCGGGCCGGCCATTTTATTTGGTCTCCAGCTTGGCGGTCCAGGCGGACTGGTGGCGTTTTTCGCGCGGGTTGTCGGCCTGGTTGCGGCTGGGGCTGAAGAAAACGCCCGGCGCGTGCAGCAGTTTGCTGAACGGGAAAATCAGCATCAGCAGCGCTACCAGCGACAAGTGTACATACAGCAGGCCATCGGCAGGCAGCGGTTGAATGTCAAACAGCATCAGGCCGAGAAAAAATTCCTTGACCGCGACGATGTCGGTATGCACGAGGAATTTCATGCTCAAGCCGGAAGCTGCAATGCTGAGCAGCAGCAGCAGCATCAGGTGGTCCGAAAATGTCGAGATGTAGCGGATGCGTTCGACCGTGAAACGCCGCAGCCACAGGCCCGCCAGGCCGGCCACCATGATCAGGCCGGCGTAGATGCCGAAGGGCTGCAGGAAAGCCACCCAGGCCCATACGGGTTGCGTGAAGTAGCGCAGGTGACGCAGCAGCACCAGCAACAGGCTGACATGGAACAGCCAGCCCAGCACCCAGATCCACAAGTTGGCCTTGAACAGACTCTCGAACAGGGTTACTTCACGCAGCATGCGCAACACCACCCCGCCGCGGGTGGTCGGCGCCGGCGTAGTGGGGATCAGAAACGGCGCCGGGGTGCGCCAGTAATCGGCGATCCGGAACACCAGGCCGATTAGCAGCACGGCGGTGGCGAGATAGAACAAGGCGGCGAAAAACAGCGTCATGGCTGGTCAAGTCTCGTCTGATCCTTAATGCCTGATCACCGACCGGTGATTACACGCAACCCGTGGGTTTCGGCAACCCGGCGATCTTGCAAGCCTGCTTGGCCGGGCCGTAGGGGAACAGCTCGTAGAGGTACTGGCTGTTGCCTTTGTCCGCGCCGAGTTTCTTGCCGATGGCCTTGGTCAGTACGCGAACCGCCGGTGCAATCTGGAACTCGTTGTAGTAGTCGCGCAGGAAGTTGATAACTTCCCAGTGCTGCTCGCTCAACTCGAGGCTTTCGGTGGTGGCAATGTACTTGCCCACTTCCTCGTTCCAGGTGGAGAGATCGATCAAATAGCCTTCTTCGTCGGTTTCGTAAGATTTGCCGTCGACTTCAATGGTTGCCATGGTGTGTATCTCCTCGTGAATGGGTGGTGCGTAGTGTGGTGCTGTGGTGCGTGGAGCTTGGTGCTTGGTGTGGCGGGTGACTATAGCCAGGATTGACAGTTCTTGTGTTGCGCAGCGAGGTCGACGAAACCGCCGTAATCGACCGTGGTGACGCCATCGATCAGATGATCCGCCATGCCGCGCGCTTCCAGGTCGGCCTGCAACACGCAAACCTTGAAGCGGGACTGTGCTTCGCGCAGTTTTGCCGCAGCGGCATTGCCGCGTGTAGCGGCATACACCGCGTCTTCGATCAGCAGCAGGGTACCGCCGTCCTGCGCCACGCGCAGGCAGGACTCCAGCGAATTGCGCTCTTGCGGCGACTTGTTGATGATGTGCAGCATGCGTTTCCCCTCAGTGTATTCTTATGTTGCAAGCGCTTAAAAGCTCAGCAGTACGTCCTGCTGTTCCATCATTTCACCCATCTCCTTGCGGGAGAGTACCGTCACGTCGACCAGCAGGTCCTCTTCCGTCAGGCCGCGCGCTTCCAGCGACTCCTGTTCGACGTAGAGCTTTTCGATGTCGTAGCCGTCCAGCGCGCGGTAGGTCGGCGAAAAGTTTTTGGTTTCGATGCCTTTGGTCTGCTGGCCTTTTTTCAATTGATACACGCCGTCGTCGACGAAGGCCAGACTGACATCCTGATCGAAAGCCGCCGAGATCAGCACCACCTCCAGCGACTCCAGCGCGTAGATGGTGCCGTAGGGCGCTTTGCGATTGATGAACATGAATTTCTTGACGATGCCTTCCATGCTCAATCCCCGAATGTCAGTGTGCGGTCGGCTTCGATGCCGGTCTCGACCAGTTGGCCGAGACCGGAAATGCGGAAGCCCGGCGCCAGGTTTTCGTCTTGAATGCCACGCCGCAGGGCGGCTGCGACACAGACGACCAGGTCGAGCTTGTGTTCCTCGGCCAGCTTCGACCAGCGGTTGACGATGTTGCGGTCGTCTTGCGGCGGTTCGGTGAGCCGCGACGAATTGTTGACGCCGTCGTGATAGAAGAATACGCGATGAATCTCGTGTCCCTTCTCCAGCGCCGCCTTGCAGAACAGATAGGCGGAGTCCGAAGCCTGGTGTTGATAGGGACCTTCATTGACCAGAATACCAAATTTCATTCAGTGGTCCTCAGAAGCGGATGTGCGTCGACGCGTTTAGGTTCACGCGGGCGCCACGCCAGTCGTCGATCAGGTACTTGGTGAAGGGCAAGCCGGTTTTCTCGAAGAAACGCGGCCAGCCGATCCGCTCAACCCAGTCGGACATCCGTTCCCAGGGACGGGCATCGTTTTTGTAGACGTGCAGGATGTTCTTTACCATCTCGCCGACTTCGGTCCAGCGCGGCGGGTTGTTGGGCAGGCCGGAGGCGACCAGCTTCATAAACGTTGGCTTGCCGCGAGCATTGGAGTTCTTGCCGCCGATCCAGATGGCCAGTTTGGAGTGCTCCGGATCGTTGATCTGCATCGGCGGGCAGGGTGGGTAGCAGGCGCCGCAGCAGATGCATTTTTTCTCATCGACTTCCAGCGAAGGCTTGCCATTCACCAGCGCCGGGCGGATGGCCGCCACCGGGCAGCGCGCCACTACGGTGGGGCGTTCGCAGGCGTTGGCGACCAGGTCGTGGTTGATGACCGGCGGCTTGGTGTGCTGGATAATGATGGCGATGTCGGCCTGACCGCCGCAGTTAATTTCGCAGCAGGAGGTGGACAGGTGCACACGGTTGGGCATTTCTTCGCGGCGGAATTCGTCGTAGAGGTCGTCCATCAACGCCTTGACCACGCCCGAGGCGTCGGTGCCGGGAATGTCGCAGTGCAGCCAGCCCTGGGTGTGGGCGATCATCGACACGGAGTTGCCGGTGCCGCCAACCGGGAAACCGCTCTTTTCGAGTTCGACGATCAGCGGGGCGACCTTGCTCTCATCGCCGACCATGAATTCGATGTTGGAGCGGATGGTGAAACGCACATGCCCTTCGGCATATTTGTCGGCGATGTCGCACAGCTTGCGGATGGTCCACACGTCCATCTGGCGCTGCGTGCCGGCACGCACCGACCAGACTTCGTCGCCGTCATGCGAGACGTGGTGCAACACGCCGGGACGGGGCCGGTCGTGGTATTTCCAGTTGCCGTAGTTTTTCGCCAGCTTCGGATGCAGGTACTGTTTGTTGTCCGGTACGCCGCTTTCGATTGCCCTGCGCATTTGTGCTTGAGCCATGTTGAGTCTCCTGTTTTTCTGATTTCGTCCGCGCCCCTCCGGGGATTTACCCTATTGGGAGGGTAAATCCACACGGCGGGCAAATCCTTTGAGGGCCTTTGAGGGATGAGCTCCCCAAAGGACGAGGTTCGCCCGATCAGGCGGCGGCTTTTTGGGCGTTGATCTTGGCGACCTCGTCATCCCAGCCATCCATGCGGACATAGGGATTGGTGCGCGGCGTCGCCACCATGTTGGCGTCGATGTCGACTTCGATGCCTTCGAGGAAGTTGACCAGGCCGATGCGCTCGATCATCTCACCGGTACGCTCGTGTTCAAGCGCATTTTCGGCGAAGAAGTCGATGATTTTCTGGCCCAGGTCGACCAGTTGTTGATAGTCTTCTTCGTTCTTCAACGACATGAAGGGAATGACCACGGTACCCATCAGGTCGCCGATCTTGAGGGTGCGCTTGCCGCCGACCAGGACGGTGGCGCCCTTGTCGGTGCCAGTCGCCAGTGCGCCGGTCATGACGTTGATGCAATGCATGCAGCGCACGCAGTCCTTGTTGTCAATTTCCAGCGCCTTCTCGGCATTCAAGGCTACCGAGGAAATGTGGCCGTCCTTGCGTACCTTGGAGATGTCCTTGATCTGGATGGCCTTGGTCGGGCAGCGGGCAACCACGTCATTCACCAACTCGTCCATGCCGTGCTTGGCGAACCATTTCTTGGCCAGTACCTCGTCGGTGCGGATGTTGTCGCGCCAGGTGCCGATCACGGCCATGTCGGCGCGCTGGATGGAGTTCATGCAGTCGTTCGGGCAGCCGGAGAACTTGAACTTGAACTTGTAGGGCAGGGCCGGGCGGTGGATGTCGTCGAGGAAGGTGTTCAGCACCTGGCGGTGCGCTTTGGCTTCGTCGTAGCAGGATTGCTCGCAACGCGCCGCGCCCACGCAGGACATGGAGGTACGCACCGCAGGGCCGGCCCCGCCAAGGTCGAAGCCCAGCTCGTTGATGCCGTCGAAAGCCTTCTGGACATTTTCAGTGGTCGCGCCCTGAAACATGATGTCGCCCGACTGGCCGTGGAAGGCGATCAGGCCGGAACCGTGCTCTTCCCATACGTCGCAGAACTTGCGCAGAATGTCGGTGTTGTAATGCATGCCGGGCGGCGGCATGACGCGCAGGGTGTGGAATTCAGCGGCATCGGGGAACACCGGCTTGCCGGCTTCGTCCTTGATTTCGGTAAACCGCGGGATGATGCCGCCGCCGTAACCCAGCACGCCTACGGTGCCGCCCTTCCAGTAACCCTTGCGGGTTTGGTAGGAGTGCTCCAGATGGCCGAGTACGTCGACCACGTAGTCCTTGTCTTGTGCAAGACGCTTCAGGCCGGTGACAAAACTGGGCCAGGGTCCGCTCTCCAGTTGGTCGAGATTGGGGGTAGCGTGCATTTTCTTGGCCATGACGGTGTTCTCCTCGTGTTAGGTGAAAATTGGATTTTGTTCATGGTAGGAGTCTGTGCGGTGCACAAACCATACCCACGGCAGGTAGTCGCTAGTCTTCTGATGGAGTACCCTGACCTACCCGTAAGGAGTAGATCGGGCCACGCCAATGCGGTGATGGCTGTTGGCGCGGCTCCGATGCGATAGTCTCGACCCTTTGCGAACCTATTTCAATTCGCATTGGGCAGCAACGCATGCCACTCATCCTACTGAAATAGGTTCTAGGGAGAAGCAATGGATCACATCACCAGTCTGGACAAGTTCGCCGTTCCGGTCGGCCGGCAGGAAATCGAGTTGCAGCAGATCGAATATGCGTCTGGCGGCATGCCGCAGTTGCGGCTACGTATCCGCGAGCGCAGCCGGTTTACGGTGTTCGACATTGATTTGCAGACAGCGGAGCGCTGGGGCCGCGCCATGATCGCATGGTCGCAAGCGCAAGCCCAGGCCCAGGCGCAAAGCGGGCAGGAGTGAGTTCCAGCATGCCATCGAGCGGTGAGACAAACGCCATTGTTCCGGGTTCGGCCGCCGATTCCGGTGTCGTCACCGATATTATTTTTTCGTTGCGCGGCAGCAGCGTGATGCCCGGCTATGCCGCGCCATTGTGGCAAGCCTTGCGCGCGAACTTGCCGTGGCTCGCCGCTGAGCCGACCGCCGCCATTCATCCACTGGCGCGCACCGGTCGCGGCCAGGGTGCGCTGTTTATTGGCCGTCATACGCGGCTGATACTGCGCCTGCCGGAGCGGCGGATCGCCGATGCGTATGCGTTGTGCGGACGCATGCTGGAGATTGGCGCTGGCGCCACACTTGAAGTCGGCGTCGCCAGTCTGCGCTCCTTGCGACCGTCGCCAGTCCAGTATTCGCCGTTCGTCACGCTGGGGGTGGCCGCCGAGGCGGATTTTCTTGTGGCTGCGGAGCGTCAACTGAGTGACTTGGGCATCGCCTGTCACCTGGTCTGCGGCAAGGCGCAAACAGCGCCGGGTGGAGAGGATGAAGAGGCCCTGAGCGGTTTCAGTTTGATGTTGCACGGCTTGACTCTGGAAAATTCACTGCGCATCCAGCATGCCGGGCTGGGCGACGGGCGTATGCTGGGCTGCGGGATTTTTGTGCCGCACAAGACGGTGGCGGCAGTCGGCGCGAATTAGGATGTTGTAGTAGTTGCGGGCGCGGCATCCGCAAGTTTTTATGCAAGACAGAAGGTTATTTTTTCATGTTATTCATTTCAAATAAAGGAGGGTAAGGCATGAGTTATGTCATCAACGGCGTGGAAAAGGAAACCGATGCCGATGGCTATTTGCTGGAAGCGGATTTCAGCGACGAGGCGGTGCAGGTAATCGCCGCCGCTGAGGAAATCACCTTGACCGACGATCACTGGAAGATCGTCAACTTTCTGCGCGACAAATACCGCGAAGACGGCCACACCCCGAATTTCCGCGCCATGCTCAAGGAAGTGTCGGAGGAAATCATTCCCGGCTGCGACAGCAAGGCGCTCTATGATCTGTTCCCGATCGGCCCGGCCAAGCAGGGTTGCAAAGTAGCCGGCCTGCCCCAGCCTTACGGCAAGGGCGGTTATTGAATCACTGAGGAATCACTGAGCGCCCAACACATGGCCATCCGTATCCGCAGCAGTTTTCACACCCGTGGCCGTCAGCGCTCGATGGCGGAGCTTGCCAGCGTCATCGCCATGCTGGGCTGGAAGCTGGCGGTCGACTCCATCAAGCGCATGCGCGAGGCGAAGTTCGATATCGACCTGGGACGGGCGTATTTCGATTTCGTCTGCGAGTACCTGGCCTTTCTTGCGCACGCCGCCGACCGCATTGCCCACCGCGATCTGGAGCCGGCGCAGCGGCAGGAATTCACCACCGCGCTGGCCCTGCGGCTGGCCGATGTGGTCGAGGACAATGCCGATATGCTGCTGGGCGCGGCGGCGGCGGGAGAATGCCATGCGCATTTTCTGGAAATTTTCAACAGCGCCGGGGCCGATTACGCGGAATACGAGTACGCCGCCGCCGGCCCGGTTTTTGGCTTCCGCCGTTGCTTCGCCGCGCGGGTGCGCGAAGGCATGCCGGAGAAGGATCAGACCTGGGTGTATGACCAGGTGATGGAAATCGAAATCCCCGAAGGCATCAAGGCCCTGGAGAAAACCCTGGCCGGCATGTTCGCTGCGGACGAAGAAGCGGCTACGCCGCGTCGTCCGTCGCGCAATGTGATGACGGGCGAATGAGCGCGCCTGCCGCCTCGCCGTTCTCGCTCGACCATCCTGCTGCGTATGCCGCCTGGCGCGAGCGCAAGCTGGCCGATGCGCCGCGCGCGCTGGATGAATTGACCGTCGAGGTGGACGACCCGCGCCGCTTGAGCGCTGGTGAAAAGGCGGCGTTGCTGGAGTGCATTCGCCGCGCCAACATGGCGATCTATGCCAGCGGCTGCGGAAGCGAGGCGGACAAGCAGATACCCAGGCAACTGGGTTTGCAACTGGGTCTCAGCAGCCTGGACGGGCATTTTCTCACCGATGACGATGGAATTTCTCCGCTGTCGGTGAGTAACACTGAAGACACTGAAACCGGCGGCATGCGGCGCGAATTCATACCCTATACCAACCAGGCCATCCGCTGGCACACCGATGGCTATTACAACCCGCCGCAGCGCACGGTGCGCGGCATGCTGCTGCATTGCGTCGAGAGCGCTGAAAGCGGCGGCGACAATCATCTGCTGGATCACGAAATCGCTTACCTGCTGCTGCGCGATGAAAACCCCGAGTTCATCCGGGCGCTGTCGCAGCCTGACGCCATGCTGATTCCCGCCCGCGTCGAGGAAGATGGCGAAGCGCGTCCAGCTCAGCCCGGCCCGGTGTTCTCGGTCGATGCCCAGGGGTTTCTTCACATGCGCTACACCGCACGCAGCAAGAGCATCGTGTGGAAGGATGACGCCTTGACGCAGGCGGCAGTGGCTTGCCTGGCAAGCATTCTTAAAGACGGTACGCCGTGGACATTTCAGGGCCGGCTCGAAGCCGGCATGGGGCTGGTCTGCAACAATGTGCTGCATGACCGCAGCGCATTCAGCGACAGCCCGGCGCGGCGGCGGCTGCTTTATCGCGCCCGATATTACGAACGCATCAGCGGCTGAGGGTGGCCGTGCCACGCCCAAGACATAGGGGGAGTTTCAATTTCTCACACATCACCACTTCCAGAGAAGCCGTATCGCAAAGCCAATTAATAAAATGCCCATAGCACGCTCAAACCAATGACCGCGCCGCAAGAACGCCTCCCGCACCTTCGATTGTGAGAAAAGCAGGCTTACTGCAGCGAACCATAGAGCATTAATAACGCACATCCAGACACCGTAAAATATTTGAATTCCGATGGGGGTGGATGCACTTACTATCGTAGTGAAAATAGAAAGAAAAAATAGTGTGGCTTTAGGGTTGAGGGCATTTGTTAAAAATCCAGTAACGAATGCCCCTCGACCTGCCTTCGGTGGTATCGGGGTTTCAACTGTGTCGATTGTTCGAACTTCACTGCGAATTAAGCCCCATCCCAAATATAGCAAATAGGCAGCTCCCAATACCTTTGCCCAGCGGAGAATTTCTGGTGAAGTGTGCATCAATGTACCTACGCCTAATAAGGTATAGAACACGTGTACGGAAATACCTGCACCGATCCCCAGTGCCGTAATTATTCCAACCCGACGCCCATGCTGCACAGTCTGACTGATTGTTACTGCGAAGTCAGGGCCTGGCGCTACTACAGCTAAAAAATGCGTAATTGCTAAAGCCATAAATTCTGGTATATAGGGCGCAATCACACTAGCTCCAATAAGCCAACGGTGTGTGCATACCGCGGTAGCCGATAAAGCAGGACAAACTAACTCTCGGAATCGCGCGCCCTGGGGTAACGGCATGCATTTTTCGCGAGTTAAAAATAATAATATCGCCGGGACTCGGCTTTAGTATAAGGTCCGGTGGGCCAAGTAATACAGGATCAATGCCGTAGCTTTCACCACGAAGTAAATCAAATTCGTGAGGATCTATTTCTTTAGACCAAATGTGCAAGTCACCACCTTCTGGTGGCATGGCTAAATATACATTACACGCGAATTGGGCAGCCAGAGAATGAGTATGAAAAACATCTGGCGCATCTTTCTTGAAATAATCGTGATGGGCAAGAAAATATACATCTGGCTCAACTACCCTTGAAAGTCCAACGAACATTTTTTTCCCATATAATGTTTCAAGTTGCGCACCAGCAGGCCATACCTCCTCAAGATAGCAGCGTAATGTGTCTATAGGGGAAGCATAAGGCGCGCAGCGAGATCTCAACTCTTCAATGTTCTCTAATGACGCATCGAAATATTGGTTTAGAAATTCCGGTCGATTTTCGGCCTCGTAAAAGGCCATTCCAATACGACCGATGCTTGGCGCATTTACGTAATGTTCATACCCTTTTGTTAGCAAACGTGTCGATAACAGACCCGCAATTTCTGTCCCGGGTTCCGCGATTGAAATCGTATAGAGATTGAAAGAGCCCCGCCAGACCTTGATCTTGGATAGAGTGACGTTATCGAGACGATCACCTATTTGTAGAGAAAGGGAGGCGAGGCGATGAGGACTTTGGCACAGACTGT
>JACQAO010000091.1 GCA_016194935.1 Betaproteobacteria bacterium | reverse complement strand
CTTTCTGCCCAGGCCGGCGCATCAGCAGGCAGCAGCGGATCGTAGGCCACCACCCGCATGCCGAGAGCCAGTGCGAGCCGGGCGGTGAGTTGGCCGATGCCGCCGAAGCCGACCAGGCCGAGGGTGCGGCCCGCAGTCTCGTGTCCCTCTGACAACCGCTGCCTCGGCCACTTGCCGGTCGCCGTCTCGGCGCTCGACAGATGGAGGCCGCGCAACAAGGTCATGACGGTGGCAAGCACATACTCGGCCACCGCCTGCGCGTTGGCGCCGGTAGCCGGGATGACCTCAATGCCCCGCGCCTGGCAGGCCGGCAGGTTGATGTTGTCCAGCCCCACCCCCAGCCGGCCCACCACCCGCAGTTGCGGCGCGGCGGCGAGCAGCTCGGCATCCACCCGGCTGCGATTCCGCACGATCAGGGCCGGTGCATCTTTCAGCAGATCGAGCAGTTCGCTGCGGTGGTCGACCAGGGCCGGGTCATAGACCACGGTGTAGCGGTCGCGCAGGCTGTCCACGGCGGACGCGTCCATGAATTCGGTGATGACAATCTTCATGCCGGACACTCTATTACACCGCTGTTTTGCATCAGTGCTGCATACCCCATTTGCGTACCGTCCGGTTTTCGATAACGCGGAAGATCAGGTTTTCCACCACCAGGCCGATCAGGATCACCATGAACAAACCGGCGAAGACATTGGTGATCTCCAACTGATTTTTGTTTTCGTAAATGTACCAGCCCAGGCCGCCGGAGCCGGAACTGACGCCGAACACCAGCTCGGAGGCGATCAGGGTGCGCCAGGCAAAAGCCCAGCCGATTTTCAGGCCGGTGAGGATGCTCGGGAATGCCGCCGGGACGAGGATCTTCGAGACATACGCGAAACCGCCCAGGCCGCAGTTTTTGCCGACCATGCGCAGCGTATCGGAGACAGCAAGGAACCCCGAGTGCGTGTTGAGCGCCACCGACCACAGCACTGAATGCACCAGCACGAAGATCAGGCTGCCGTTGCCCAGGCCGAACCAGATCAGGGCAATCGGCAGCAGGGCGATGGCCGGCAGCGGGTTGAACATGGCTGTGAGCGTCTCAAGAAAATCGGTGCCGACGCGCGATGCGATGCTGGCCGCCGTCAACAAGGCCGCCAGCAGAATGCCGATGGCGTAACCGGAAAACAGCACCTTGAGCGAAGCCCATAGTTTGATGAGGAGTTCGCCGCTGGCGATGCCCTTGATGAAGGCGATATTGGTGGCCAGGAAAGTCGGGAACAGCAAATCGTTGTTGAGTATGCGCCCCCATACTTCCCAAACCACGGCCAGCACCACCAGGATCACCGCCTTGCGCAACGCGCCGATGTTGTAGAGCCTCTCGAAAGTCGACAGGGGTTTTTCGATCACGCCGAAAGCTTCCGAACCCACCAGATGGCGGTGAATCTCCGGTCGCGGCACGAGCATGGCATCCTTGCTAGACATGTTGCACCTCCCCTGTGTCTTCGATTGCATCGGCGAACAGCATGGTGTGTATGCGGGTTTCCAACGCCTGCGCAGCATGCGGATCGGCTGAGTCGCGCGGCACGCTGGCCAGTTCCGCTTTGACCTGCCCCGGATGCGGGGAAAGCAGCAGGATGCGGCTGCCGCACTTGATCGCCTCGGGAATCGAGTGGGTGACGAAAATCACCGTGAAGTGGATTTCGTCCCACAACTGCAATAGCTCGTCCTGCATCTTGCGCCGGGTCAGCGCATCCAGCGCCGCATACGGTTCATCCATCAGCAGCACATCCGGCTCCATCGCCATGCCGCGGGCAATCGCCACGCGCTGCTTCATCCCGCCGGAAAGCATGTGAGGATGATGGTCGACGAACTTGGTGAGGTTCACTTTCTCGATGTACTGCATCGCCTTGTCTTCAGCCGCGCGCCCCGACAACTTGCCGGAAGCGGTCAAAGGGAACAGGACATTCTGCTTCACCGTTTTCCACGGCATCAACTGGTCGAACTCCTGAAACACCATCATGCGGTCGGGGCCGGGTTTGACGACCACCTTCCCCTTGAGGCGGATTTCGCCTTCGGTGGGGGTGAGATAGCCGCCGATCGCTTTGAGCAGCGTCGACTTGCCGCAACCTGAAGGGCCGAGCAGGACGTAACGATCCGACTTGAACACCTGGAAGTCCACCCGGTAGGTGGCGGTAACCAGATGCTCCTTGGTCTTGTACTGCAAGGTCACGCCGCGCACATCCAGCAACGGCCCAGCCGGATCGGTAATGTCATGGCTCGGGTTCATGCGTACCCTCTCTGAAGAAGCTGGTTGCTCGATGTCTCGGTTACTATGTATCGTACCGTACCGGGCGCATCGTGGACGCTAGCTGCCGGGAAGGTTTTGCGCTTCGGGAAAAAACAGGTCCTTCCATGAGTCAGGCTTGACCTTGATCGAGTGAATCTTATACATGAAATTTACATACTTCATGGTGTTCTGCGGCGTGGTCGTGAAAACGATGCTGGGGTCGTTGAGCATCTTCAGGATGTTTTCCTTGCTGTCCTTGTCCTTCGAGATGCGCAGATAGGCCTCGGCTGCCCAGGCCTTGTCTTTGTTGATCATGGCCATTGCTTCATCCAGCGCGCCGATGAAGGCGGCGTAGAGCTTGGGGTTTTCGCTGCGGAATTTCGAAGTGGTCCACACCAGGTTGAAGCTCGCAGGACCGCCCAGCACTTCAAAGGAATTGAGTACCGTATGAATGCCGGGTTTCTCCAACTGCTGATACTGGAAAGGCGGCGAACTGAAGTGGGCAGTGATCTCGCTGATGCCGGAGAGCAGCGCAGCCTGTCCGTCCGGATGGCTCATGCTCACCGTCAACGGGTCCAGCTTGTTCTGCTGGCCCGGGCCGAATGCCTGCTCGGCGGCCATCTGCAACGTCACCGCCTGGATCGATACCTTCACCGCCGGCAAGGCGATTTTGTCTTTCTCGGTAAAGTCCTTCAAGGATTTGATATTGGGATTGCGGGTATTCAGGAACAGCGGCATCGAGTTGAGGGCGGAAATCGCCTTGATGTCATAGTTGCCCTTGGTGCGCGCCCATAAAGTGATGAAAGGTCCGACACCGCCGGTGACGATGTTCAGGCTGTTTGAAAGCAGCGCATCGTTCATCACATTGCCGCCGGCGAATTTGGCCCAGCTCACTTTGAGATTGGCAATGCCCGCGGCTTTGGCGTGTTTCTCGATCAGCTTCTGGTCCTCCATGATCAGCAGCGGCAGATAACTGATGCCGTATTGCTCGGCGATCTTGAGTTCATCGACTTCGGCGCTGGCCGGCCCCGTCGCCGCCAATACCAAGGCGCTGACAGAAAACAGCAACAACGATTTTAGTTTCATGTTTGTCTCCTCCTGTAATTATTGGTTGCCTGTCTTGACGCGGAATACTCCGGGAACTCCGGATAGCACACTTAGTACGCTTAGTACACTTAGCACACCTCCTCGCGCGCTCAAGCGCTTTCGTACAAGCGCGTCAGCACGAATTCGCGGTGACCTAGCGCCTCGGCAGCGGTGAGTCTGCCGTTGGCGGTGCGTACCAGGCATTCGAGCAGTTTGTCGCCGGCTTGATCCATGTTCATCTGGCGTTGCAACAGGCCTGAGGTATCCACGTCGACATGCTCGCTCATGGTACGCACGGTTTTCGGGTTGGAGCAAATTTTGATGACCGGCAGGATAGGATTGCCAATGATGTTGCCCTGGCCGGTCGGAAAGAAATGCGCGACATAGCCGGACGCCGCGCACAGCGTCACCATTTCGGCGGCGGCGGAAGACGAATCCATGAACCACAAGCCCGGCCCGGTGGGTGTTTCGGCCTTGTCGAGGACGCCATCAACGATGCACTGCTTGCCAATCTTCTGGATATTGCCCAGCGCTTTTTCCTCTATCGTGGTCAGGCCGCCCGCGATATTGCCTTTGGTCGGCTGGGAATCAGACAGATCGGAGGTCTTGTGACGATTGATCACCTCCTGATAGCGGTTGAACATGTCCATGAATTGCTGTTTCACCGCCGGGGTGCGGCAGCGCGCCGCCACCAGATGCTCGCCGCCGGTCAGCTCGGTGGTCTCGCCGAACACCAGCGTGCACCCTGCGGCGTAAAGCTTGTCGAAGGCGTTGCCGACGGTCGGGTTGGAACCGCAACCGGAAGTGGTGTCCGATTCGCCGCACTTGGTGGATACCCACAGCTCGCTCAAGCTGCACGGCTCACGCTGCTTCTCCGAGGCCCACTGCACCAGTTCGCGCGCCCCCTGGGAGGCGCGCCGGATGGTCTCGTGATCGCCGTGACCCTCGATGGAATATCCCAGCACCGGCTTGCCGGTCTTGGCGATGCCGTCGACGATCAGCTTGGTCCAGCCCTCCTCGATGCCGATGACCACCACGGCAGCCACGTTCGGGTTGGCGCCGGTGCCGATCAGGGTGCGGAAATGCAGTTCCAGGTCAGCGCCGAATTGCAGGCGGCCATACGGATGCGGCAGTGCCTGGGTACCTTTGATGTTGTTGGCCACCGCCTCGGCGGCGGCATTGGAAATATCGTCCACCGGCAGGACGATGACGTGGTTGCGAACGCCCACGCGACCGTTCTCGCGCCGGTAGCCCAGTATGCTTGTGTCTTTGCCGATCATGATGGTTATCCTTGGGTAAGAAGCATGGAAAAGCCCGCGAGGCTTTTCACCAGCGCTTGGTTTTGACGTTGTGGACGTGCAGGTAGCCGCCCTTCTTGATGGGAGCGATGGTGCGCCCGATGTCGACGCCGTACTTGATCACCGTCGCACCGTCGCCAAGCTCCTGGAGGGCAATCTTGTGGCCGATGGGAATGTCGCTGAGGGTCTTGAGCGTGATGGTCTGGTCCTGCTCCATGACCCAGCCGGTCAATGTTGCGCCGGCTTTTACGCCTTCGACGACAATCGTGCCGACCGAGTCGCCTTGTTCATGCACCAAAAAATCGATCATTTCCTTCTCCTTCCGGATAAATTTTTTCAACACCAGTCATGGCGAATCCTAGCGGCGAAATTCCTGTCAGTCAACTGTATGACCTGTATGAGTAATGTGATATGGTTCTGGTTATATTTTTTCAACATCAGGGAGGCAGCATGGGCGTGGGCATGAAATCGATCATCCAGGTTTCCCCCGGAGTACCGCTGTACAGGGAAGTAAAGCGACGGATCACCGAGTCGGTGCGCCACGGCGAATGGCCGCCAGGCGGCGCGATCCCTTCCGAAAGCAAGCTTTGCGAGCGCTTTGGCGTGAGCATGGGCACCATCCGCAAGGCGGTCGACGAATTGTCGGCGGAAGGCTTCCTGATCCGGCAGCAGGGACGCGGCACCTTCGTCGCTTCGCATAATCAGGATCGCTACCTGTTCGCTTTCTTCCACGTTGCCCGCCAGGACGGCTACAAGGAATACCCGAAGGTCGATCTGGTGGAATTCGAGAAAACCCGGGGCGACACCACTGCGGCGGCAATGCTGCGGACTGAGCCCGGTGCGCGCATGGTGCGCTTCGTCAACAAGCTTGAACTCAGCGGCGCTCCGGTCGTGATCGACGAGATTCTGTTGCCGGAGTCGCTGTTCCCCCGGCTCACCGAAAAAAGATTGCGCGACCGCCCGGCCACTCTGTACCAGCTCTACCAGGAAGATTTTCGCGTCACTGTGATTCGCACCGAGGAACGCCTGCGCGCCATCAAGGCAGACGCCTTCAAGGCGCGCCTGCTTGGAATGAAGGTTGGAGAGCCGTTGCTGCAGGTGATCCGGGTGGCGCTGTCGTTCAAGGACCAGCCGGTGGAACTGCGCTATTCATATGTCGATACGCGCCGCCACGAATATTATTCAGCGCCGATGGCAGCGTCATAGCCCGGCCATTTACCCTCTACGGAAACTTGCGCCCCAGCGGGTACTTGAGGGCGTTCTTGACGATCTTGTCGTGCGCTGCGGCAATCAGGTCGATATTCAGCACGTCGGCAATTTCAACCAGGTAGATCAGCACATCCGCCACTTCGTCGCGCACCGCCGCCGCTTTTTCCGGCGACAGGGCGCGGCTCTGGTCGGGTGTAGCCCACTGGAAATGCTCGACCAGTTCGGCGGCTTCGACGATCAGCGCCATGGCGAGATTTTTCGGCGTATGGTATTCGCGCCAGCCGCGCGCTGCGGCGAACTCGCGCAGGGTGTCGCGCAGTCTGGTCAAATCTGTCAAATCATTTTCGTTGTTCATGCAATCTTGTGCTCCAGTGGGTACTCTGTTCTATCTTCCCGCAGCAACATCAGCCAGGGCAGAGCGAGAAAAGGCCAGAGCGACGAGGTCAGCCGCGTCAAGCCGTTAAAGTTAAGGAAGTGTCCCTGCCGCCAGACCTTGATGATGTCGGCCAGGTAGGGATTTTCCGGCGCCAGGTTGACCAGCGCTGTCGCCAGCAGCAGGGACAGCGCCGCCAGCGCCTGACGTACCCGCCACGGCAGGCGCGCGGTCATCAACCACAGCAGGACGCCGGCAGCCAGCCCGGTCAGGCTGCCCGGTGTCGCCCAGGACAAGCCCGCCGTACTCATCAACAGCATCAAGGAAAAACTTTTCACCAGCAATGCCGTGGCAATCAACGCTGCCGGCAGCACATATTTTCCGGTACGCAACAGGCAACCGGCAAGCAAGCCCAGCGCCAGAGTATTGGTGGCGGTGATGGCGGCTTCCACCCAATGAAATCGCTCGGCCATGTAAGGCAGCGGTGTCTGTAAACCGAGGGCGTTGAGCAGATCGCGCAGGTCGCCGTTGCCGAACAGCAGTATCTCCGGATTGAGTTGGGTCAGCAGCCACAACCCCAGCAGCACCAACCCGGCATCCGACATCGCCCCGCCGCCGATTTGCCGCAGAATCAGCGCATGCAGGCGTCCGCCATCGAGCAGCAACGCCCCCCAGCGGGCGCCGCACAGCGCACCCAGCAGCGCACCGAGGCTGTTGCAACCGAGATCGAGATTGGACGACACGCGGCTGGGCAGAAAATTCTGCAAGGTTTCCAGCGACAGGCTCAGGCAGACGCCGAGCAGGGTCGCCAGAGCCGCCGCCCACCATAGCCGCCGCTGCGGCAGCAAGGCCGGCACCCAGATGAAGCCGAGCGGCAGATACGCCAGCACATTGGTGAATAAATCGAAGGCAGTCCAGTAGCGCGGCCACGGAGCGGTCAGAAAGGCGGTCAGCGGCGCGCCGGAAATACGCCAGCCGGAAAAAGGATGCAGGCTGGCGTAAATCACCAGCAGCGTGTAGGCCGCTGCAAGATAGAGCGGCAGCGGAGAGCGCGCGGCAGCGCTTGTCGCGTTCGGCGCCAGACTGGAATTCGCCACGGCTAAGGGTTATGCGCCGGAATCATGTGCGCGGGTCGACCAGCGCCATTGCCGGAAATCCCGTAGCGGAGTGAATCGGCTCAATTCGAAACGCGGCAACTCAATGGCGTCCAGCGTGTTCTTGACCAGCAAGCCCATCTCAGTCTCACCTTGCATTTGCAAACGACGCTTGAAGAACAGCGTGTCGGCATCTTCCTCGCGCATCAGCAAAGCAAGAAAATCGCGGGCGCGGGCGGTGATGGTGAGATCTGCCGCAGCGTCGCCGAAGCTCGGGCGAAAGCCACGCTCGTCAAGAGTGAAACACAAGTTCAGGCCGGCGTCACTGACACGGATTGCCAGGCGCTTGCCGCGTAGCGGCGTCAATGGTTCGCGCGGTAGCACCCGGCCCAGGGCGAGGTTGAGCGCGCCGATCAGCGCCAGTGTCGGCGGCAGTTGCGGCAAGCGCCGGCCAAGACGGGCAATTCGCGGCGGCAGGGTAAAGTCCGGCAGTTGCAGTGGTTGCATATGAGCTCCTCATGGCGCCATGACCTGTTCCAAACCCGGTCGACCGTGCCAGAAGCCATTGCACGGGTCGCCCGGCAGGTGCTGTCGCAGCGCTTCCCAAGCCGCTTGCGGCGTCAGCAAATCATCCTTGCAGCGATGGAACAGGTCGATCAGCTTGGCGGTATGTTCGGCCTGCGGGTTGATGCGCGCAATATCAACAGCCGCGCTGCGCAACGCCGACAGTTCCAGCAGCAGATTATAGACTTTCGCGGATTGTGTCTGGGTGCCGTTCAAAGTGAGAAAAGATTCGCCCTCGCTGGTCGCCAGGGGCAGGCCGTCGGGGAAATCGAGACAACGGAATTCGCAGGCATCCTTCTGCAGATTGAAGCGGCGCGCGGTAAAACAGCGCGCCGACCAGGCCAGCGGCAGGCGGCCCAGGGCAAACATCTCCGTCTGCATGCCGCTGGCCGCGCCAACACGCTCTGCCTGCAGGGCCGTGAGCTGGGTCGCGCTCAGTTCGGGCGGCGGCACCCAGCGGGTCGCGCCGAGTCCGGCCAGCAGGCGCAGGGTCTCGCCATTGAAAATATTCAACGTTGGCCCGGCCACGAAAGGCAGATGGCGTTCGGCCAGCAGCCGCACCGCGCCCATGTCATTGGCCTCCACCATGAAACGGTCATTGCCGGCGATCCTGCGCAACACTTTGAGATCGGATTCGGACTCGATCAGGGTCTGCGTCGACAGCACCGCCTGCTTGCCGGCATCGGTCAGCAGGGTTGCGATCTCGATCCAATCATCCAGGCGTAATTCATGGCGGCGCGAACAGACGGTCTCGCCGAGATAGACGATGTCCACCGGCTGCTGCGCCATCTCGGCGTAGAAATCCAGCACGCGCTGACGCGGCCAGTAGTAAAGCAAAGGGCCAAGCGCAAGTTTCATGGGATCACTTCCAGGGACGATAGTAAGCGCCGAGGGTATGTGATTGCCCCTCGGAGACCTTGTTCAACTCCGCCATCCAGCCCGGCTGCGCAACAAAATGTGCGGGATCGCGGCGGCAGGCGTCGATTGCCGCGCGCCATACCCTGGTCACCTGGGCAACATAAATCGGGCTGCGCTGGCGGCCTTCGATCTTGATGGCGCGCACCCCGTCCTCCAGCAGTTGCGGCAGCAGTTCCAGGGTGTTGAGGCTGGTCGGCTCCTCGATGGCATAGTAGGTTTCCTCTTCCACCGCAAAGCGGCCCTTGCACAGGGTCGGGTAGCCGGCGCTTTCGCCGTCGGCATAGCGGTTGATGAGGATGCCGTTGAGGCGCGTCTCCATGCCCTCCGGCGTTTGTTCCCAGCGCACGCTGCTGGCCGGCGAGCAGGCGCCGTTGCAATTCGGCGAAGTGCCGGTGGCATAGGCGGACAGCGCACAGCGTCCCTCCACCATGACGCACAGACCGCCGAAACCGAACACCTCGATCTCAACCTCGGTGTGGGCGATCACCTGTTCCACCTGGACCAGCGACAGCACCCGCGGCAGCACCGCGCGCTGGATGGCGAAGTGCTCACGGTAGAAATTGATCGCCTCGTAATTGGTGGCCGAACCTTGCACCGACAGATGCAAGCGCAACTGCGGATGATTGCGCCGGACATAACCCATCAGGCCGGGGTCGGCCACAATCAGCGCGTCGACGCCGGCCTTGGCGGCGCGGTCGACCGCGCCCGTCCAGCGCTGCCAGTTATCCGCCTGCGGGTAAGTGTTCAGCGCCAGCAGCACCTTGCGACCGCGCGTATGCGCGTAGCGCAGGCCGTCTGCCAGGGCGGCATCGTCGAAATTCAGTCCGTTGAAATTGCGCGCGTTGGTGTCGTCGCGGAAGCCCAGATAGACGCAGTCGGCGCCATGATCGACGGCGGCTTTCAAGGCCGGCAGCGTGCCGGCAGGGCAGACCAGTTCAAGGGGGGCGGGAGTGACCATGCCGACTCCGTAAAAAGCTGCCACTATAAGTGCTGGTCGCCCGGGCAGGCTTGATCTGAGTCAATTCCCCGGCCTGCTTTAACCAGGCGAACCCGCCGGCCCGGCCTCAGCCCGCTGCCTTTTCCAGCAAAGCCAAGCCGCGCGCAGCTTTCCCGGATCCACGCTCGGCGCGCAGGCGAAAGCGCGTTTCTGCGTCGAACTCGGCCAGCATCAGCGTCGTCATCTCATCAATCAGACGATTCAGCGGTGTGCCGCGACTCCTTGCCATCGCCTTGAGCCGCTTGTGCTTTTCGTCAGGCAAGCGAACAGTCAGTGCTGCCATGTCATATCTCCTTCAAGAAGGTTTCTGGAGACGCGATACGCAACTGAGGAAAATACAATTCCATGTTCCGCAGATGACGTAGATTTCGCGTCACGATGAAATCAGCCCCACCAGCCACCGCAAGCTCGACCAGATGGTTGTCGGCCTCATCCGGCAGATTGGGGCGCCACAAATAATAAACACGCGTCCATTCGCAGCAGGCAAAAAATATGTCGAGCAATTCGTCTCGCTCGCCCCTGCTCAACTTGCAGTTTTTAAACAAATTGTAGCGACCGAAAACATCCTCGTATTCGTTGAACAGCGCATTCCCCATCAAAGGTACACATCGCTCCTTCAGGCAGGCGGCAATAACAGCATTTGCTGCCCCTGTACCCAGGCAGGCACCAAGAAACACATTAGTATCAACCACGATCCGCATAATGGAATGGTAGCAATTTTGACACCATATTTCAAGCTCTTCAGTTCAAAGCTGCGCGCACTGGTGTCTTTGCAAAAGCCAGGATAGACACTGTTATCCTTGCCATTCCACCACGACTCCTGCATTATTGCATTACAAATGTAATGTACAAGGATAAGACATGAAGACTGCCGCCATTCCTGCTGTGCGCGTTTCGCCGGAACTGCGCCAGGCCGCCGAGGAGCTACTTCAGGCCGACGAGACGCTGTCCGGCTTCGTCGAGGAAGCCGTGCGGCGTAACATTGAGTTCCGTCAGGCGCAGCAGGCTTTCATCGAACGCGGACTGGCTTCGGCTGTAGCGGCAAGAAAGACAGGCAAGTATGTTTCTTCGACTACGCTGCTGGGCAAACTCGCCCGGCGCCTCGCCAAAGTCCGCAAGGGGCGCGGCGCAATCGCATGACTCGTTTCCGAGTCCGTTTCACGCAGGAGGCGGAAGAAGACCTGCTGCGCTTGTTCGATTTTTTGCTGGAGCAGGATCTTGCCGCAGCCGAGCGAGCCGAGACCGCGATTGCCAAGGCGGTCGAATTGCTGGGAGTCTTTCCGTTCTCCTGCCGCAAGGCCAGTGGCGGTTCCGGCAGCCCCTTTCTGCGCGAGCTGATTATTCCCTTCGGCGGTTCCGGCTACGTGGCGCCGTTCGAGATCGAAGACCCGCGCACTGTGACCATTATCGCCATGCGCCACCAGCGGGAAGAGGACTATCACTAAAGGCTGATCGCCCAGCGTAACTACTTCGCCAATTTTGCGGACTTGATTGGGGCCAGTCCCGCTGCCGAGGCGATTTTGGTTTTCGGTTAGAATCACCCGCACCTTAGCTCCACTCTGCGCCAGACCATCTCATGCGCCAAGACCCCGCCGAATTGCTGCCGCCCATCGTATTGTGTTTCGCCGCCTCCGACCCGACCGGCGGCGCCGGCATCCAGGCCGACATCATGACGCTGGCCAGCATGGGCTGCCATCCACTGACGGTGATCACCGCCATCACGGTGCAGGACACTGCCGGGGTCGAGGATATTTTCGCCATTGATGCCGACTGGGTTTCCGATCAGGCGCGCGCCCTGCTGGAAGATGTGCCGGTGGCTGCTTTCAAGCTGGGCCTGCTGGGCAGCGTCGAGAACATCGTGGCGATTGCCGAGATCATTGCCGACTACCCGGATATTCCCTTGATCTTCGACCCGGTGCTGGCTTCCGGGCGCGGCGACCAGTTCGCCGATGAAGACATGGTCGACGCCATGATCGAGCTGCTGCTGCCGCAGACCACCATCATCACTCCCAACAGTCTCGAAGCGCGCCGCCTGACGCTTACCGGGGAGAGTGAAGACCCGGAGGAGCACGAGGAAGAAAGCGGGGAGGCAGCCAGTCTCGCCGAGTGCGCGCGGCGGCTGATCGTCGGCGGGAGCGAATTCGTGCTCATCACCGGCACGCACGAAAACACCGAGCAGGTCACCAACATTCTCTACGGCAGTCATGGCATGGTGCGCAGCGACAAGTGGGAGCGGCTGCCCGGCAGTTATCACGGCTCCGGGTGTACGCTGGCCTCGGCTATCGCCGCCAACCTGGCGAACGGCTTGGAGATCGCCGAGGCGGTCAAGGACGCCCAGGAGTACACCTGGCAGGCGCTGGCTGCGGGCTTTCGTCCCGGCATGGGGCAATACCTGCCGGATCGTTTTTTCTGGGCGCGGGAAATCGCCGAGGACGGTGGGCGCTGACTTGAACCAACTGCGTGGCCTGTATGCCGTTACCCCGGACGAGGAGCAGACACCGCGCCTCCTGTCGATGGTCGCGGCGGCGCTGGAGGGCGGCGTGCGGCTGGTGCAATACCGAAACAAGCACGCCGCGCCACCGCTGCGTCGCAGCCAGGCCGTTGCGCTGCTGCGGCTGTGCCATGATAGCGGCGCGCGCCTGATCATCAACGACGATTTGGCGCTGGCGCTGGAACTCGACGCCGACGGCGCGCATCTGGGCCGCGACGATACTCCCGGCGGCATTGTTGCCGCACGCGCTGCGTTGGGGCCGGAAAAAATTCTCGGCATCTCCTGTTACGCCGACCTTGCCCTGGCCGCTGCCGCAGCTTCAGCCGGGGCTGACTATCTCGCTTTCGGCAGCCTGTTTGCCTCGGCCACCAAGCCCGGCGCAATGCGCGCACCGCTGGCGTTGCTGGGCGAAGCGCGTCGCCGCTACGCCTTGCCAATTGCCGCAATTGGCGGGATCACGCTGGATAATGCGTCATCGGTAATCGACGCAGGGGCAGACATGCTCGCCGTAATTTCAGATCTGTTCGACTCTACTGGCATCACTGCGCGCGCCCGCGAATACCAACAATTTTTTATCTAATCCCGAGGTCCGCATGAGTACCCGTAACGAAGAATTGTTCCAGCGCGCCCAGCGCACGATCCCCGGCGGCGTCAATTCGCCGGTGCGCGCTTTCCGTTCGGTGGGTGGCACGCCGCGTTTCTTCGCGCGCGGTGCAGGGGCCTATGCATGGGACGCCGATGGCCGGCGTTATATCGATTACGTCGGCTCCTGGGGGCCGCTGATTCTCGGCCACGCCGATCCCGACGTGGTGCGCGCGGTACAAGAAGCGGCGGCGCTGGGGCTGTCGTTCGGCGCACCCACCGAAGGCGAAACCGAGCTGGCGGAACTGCTGGTCAAACTTGTGCCGAGCATGCAACTGGTGCGCCTGGTTTCCTCCGGCACCGAAGCCACCATGAGCGCCATCCGCCTGGCGCGCGGTTATACGGGACGCGATGCGTTGATCAAGTTCGAAGGCTGTTATCACGGACACTCGGACAGCTTGCTGGTGAAGGCCGGCAGCGGTGCGCTGACTTTTGGCAATCCGTCTTCCGGCGGCGTGCCGGTCGACCTCACCCAACACACTCTGGTGCTAGCCTACAACGATACGCAACAACTTGCCGACGCCTTCGCCAAACACGGCGACAGGATTGCCTGTGTCATTGTCGAGCCGGTCGCCGGCAACATGAACCTGATCACGCCGCAGCCGGAGTTTCTCAAGACCATGCGCGAACTGTGCACCCGTCATGGTGCAGTTTTGATTTTCGACGAAGTGATGACCGGCTTCCGCGTCGGCCTGGGTTCCGCGCAAGGGCTGTACGGCATCGTTCCCGATCTGTCCACCTTCGGCAAGGTGATCGGCGGCGGCATGCCGCTGGCCGCGTTCGGCGGGCGGCGCGACATCATGGAAAAAATCGCTCCGCTGGGGCCTGTCTATCAGGCCGGCACGCTGTCCGGTAATCCGCTGTCGGTGGCGGCGGGGCTGGCGACGCTGAAAAAAATCCAGGCGCCCGGCTTCTACGCGCTACTGAGCGCAAAGACGCGAGCCCTGTGCACAGACTTGACGACGGCGGCGCAGCAGCACGGCATCATCTTCTGCGCACAATCGGTGGGCGGCATGTTCGGTCTGTACTTTTCCGCTGCGCCACCTGCGTCTTATGCCGAAGTGATGACCACGGACAAGGAGGCTTTCAACCGTTTTTACCACGGCATGCTGGCGCTGGGGGTGTATCTGGCGCCTTCGGCTTTCGAGGCCGGTTTCGTTTCTGCGGCGCACAGCGATGCCGATATCGCCGCGACAGTGGCGGCGGCGCGGCAATTGTTCGCGCGCGGATAATCAAGCGTCTATCCGCGAATATTCCAGGCAGGACTTGAGCAGCGCCTCGAACTCCTCGGGCGGCAGCGGCTTTGAAAACAGATTGCCCTGTGCATAATCGCACCCTGCGGCCAGCAGTACATCCCGCTGCGCCTGCGTCTCCACGCCTTCGGCGATCACCTTCAGTCCGAGTTTGTGCGCCATGGCGACGACGGCTTCGGCAAATAGCCGCTCGCTCGGGTCCGTCATCAGGTTGCCGACGCAGGCACGGTCGATCTTCAGATAATCAATATTGAATTTCTTGAGGGTGGCCATCGACGAGGAGCCGGTGCCAAAATTATCCACCGCCACTTGAATGCCGGCAGCATGATACTTGAGCAAGGCTTCGGCGAGGTCCGGCGAAGTATTCGTCAGCAGACTTTCGTTGATCTGGACGACGATGCCGGGCGTGCCGAACGCGCGCATCTGCGCCGGTGAGGGGTCGATGCCGGCTCGCGTTGCTTCCGGCTGCAACGCCGACCAGCGCTGCTGCCAGCGCGCAGCTTCGCGCACCATCCAATCACCGATTTCGGCGAGCAAGCCGGTTTCCTCGGCCAGTGGGATGAACTCCGCCGGGCCCACCAATCCGCGCCGCGGATGTTGCCAGCGGATCAGCGCCTCCGTCTTGTGGATGCGGCTGCTGGCCAGTTCCACGATGGGCTGGAAGTACACCAGAAATTGTTCGTCGGCAATGGCGCCGCGCAGGTCGTTGGCCTGCCGCAGATGGGTTTGCGCCGCCTCCTGCAGCGCCGGGGTGTAATAACTGTAGCGGTTGCGCCCCTGGTTCTTGGCCACGTACATCGCCAGGTCGGCGTTTTTGAGAAGCTCATCCCGATCATCGGCATCGCCCGGATACAGGGTGATGCCGATACTCGCCGAAACATTGCCGACATCGCCGCCCAGGTGGAAAGGTTCGGCCAATGTCTTGAGTATGTTGCCCACCACTCGCTCGACACTGCCGGCGTCGTCCAGCTCGGTCAGAAGCACGGTGAATTCATCGCCGCCCAGACGCGCTACGGTATCGGTCTCGCGCAGGCACGCGCCGATGCGGCGTGCCGCCTCGGTCAGCAGGAGGTCGCCCATGTCGTGTCCGAGCGTGTCATTAACCTCTTTGAAGCGGTCGAGATCAATGAACAGCAGCGCCAACTGGTGTCCGGTGCGATGGGCTTTCTTGATTTCCTGCGCCATGCGGTCGTGGAACATGCTGCGATTGGGCAGCCCGGTCAGGGTATCGAAGTTGGCCTGCCTCCAGATCAACGCTTCGGATTGCTTGCGTTCGGTGATGTCGCGGACAAAGCAAAAGTATTCGCCGCCGTCCTGCGCCAGGTAGGTAGCGGTCACCTCGACATCGACAAGGCTGCCGCCGCTGCGTTTCCAGCGCGTTTCACGCCGCCCGGAATGCGTCGATGCGCCGCGTCCGAGGAAGCCGGCCCCGGCGCCCGGCGCCTCGATATCCGCGATGGACATGTGCAACAATTCGTCGCGGGAATAACCGGTCAGGACGCTCAGCGCGGCATTCACGTCGAGCAGACGTCCGCCGGCGTCGAGCAGCGCATAGCCGTCCATGGATGATTCGACGGCGGTGACATAGCGCATGTGCTGCCCGGAAAGCTCGACAGTCAGCCGCCGCAAAGCCCGCAACGGCAATACCCGCAACGTGCCGTAAGCCGCGCCGCCCAGCAGGAAACCCAGCAATCCGGCCAGCGCAGCGCCGATCAGGTCATCGCGGAACGAGTGCAGTATCGTGACCCGCCCTACCACCTGCCCCGATTCGTAAACCGCGTGCGAGCGGCTCAGCACCGGCGCCAGCGGCGGATTGCCGACACTCACCAGAACCCGCCCGGCGCTATCGCGCACCTGCGCCTCCTCGCCGTCCAGCGCCACCATGCGGCGCGCCAGCAATTCCTCCATGCGGTAGGTCTGGAACATCCACATCTCGGGCGCTCTGCTGGCCAGCATGGTGACGACCCCCGCCTTGACGTAAGCCTCGGTCTCGACCAGTTGGGCATGGTTCCGGTATGCAAGGGTGAAGTAGCCGAGCGGCAGTGTAACCAGGATCAGGCCCGCAACTGTCAACGCCAGACGATCTACCAGCAGGCTCAGCCGGTCTCCGCCCGGATGCGTAACCGCTTTCATGGAAACCAGTGGCCGTTGGCGGCAAGAATCTTGCGGCCCGCAGGAGACTGGATAAAGGCGGCGAAACGCACTGCGGCTTCGCTGCGGCGGCGTCCGCTGACCAGGAACAGCCGCTTGGAGTACGGATAAATTCCGCTGGCGGCATTGCCGGGCGTGGGTTCCTTGCCATCGAGTTTCAGCGCTCGCAGCGCATGTTTTTCCGACAGTATCAGGGACAGGGAAGCGGGGCCGATGGCGCCGGGAATTTTTTCCAGATATTCGGCGGCTTCCTGGTCGGTGGCGGCAATATTCACGCCTGGCCGATTTTCCGCCGCCTCGTAGGCCCGCCGGATTTCGGGTGAGAGCGCTTTGACCAGACGGGTATCGCCGTCGCCTGCCGGCCGCAGCAGGACGCGGATCGGAGTGCCGTCCGGCCACTGGAGAATTTTTCCGGCGTACATTCCCGCCAGCTCAACGTGACTGATCGAGGTGATTCCGCTTGCCTGCGAAACCGCGAATACAAACGGCGTGCGCCCGTACTCGACGGCTGTCAGGCCGAGCCGCAGATCGTCTTCACTCAGAGGGAAAGAAGTCACGGCAAGGTCGATGGCGCCGCTGGCTACGGCCCGGATGCCTCCTTTGCTGCCGAGACTGGGCAGGATAACGACCCGGGCTTCTGGAAACATGACGCTGTATTCTCCCGCAAGCTGCCGCATGGCGCCCAGTGCGGCGCCGGTTCCGCCGATTCTGATCTCGTCCGCAGTCGCAGCGCCGGCAGCCGAGGCCAGCAGCGCGAGCAGGCAGGTGCGCGCAATAATCCGCGCGCCACGCGATGCCATACCTCTGATGCGCCGAGAATCCATCCAGCCGTCTCCAGGGAAGCGGAGGGCAATTCTACTGGAACAGGGGTTACCGTTGGTTACAGTAAAAGCAGGGTCGCCAATCCGAGAAAAATGAAAAATCCACCGGAGTCGGTGACGGCGGTAATCATCACCGACGAACCCATTGCCGGGTCGCGGCCAAGCTTCTGCATCACCATCGGCACGGTAACGCCGACGGTGGCGGCCAGCAGCAGATTCAGTGTCATGGCCGCAGTCATCACCAGGCCCAGGCGATAGTCATCATATAGCCACCAGGCCACCAGGCCGATCAGGCCGCCCCATAGCAGCCCATTGATGAGTGATACGCCGAGTTCCTTGCGGAACAGCCGGCGTGCCGAATCTTCGCCGATCTGGCCCAGCGCCAGGGCGCGCACGATCATGGTGATGGTCTGGTTGCCGGAGTTGCCGCCGATGCCGGCGACGATGGGCATCAGCGCCGCCAGCGCCACCAGTTTCTGGATCGAGCCTTCGAAAGCGCCGATCACCCGCGAGGCAATGAAGGCGGTAACGAGATTAATCGCCAGCCATGACCAGCGATTTTTCACCGAATCCCAAACCGAGGCAAAGATGTCCTCCTCCTCCTTCAGGCCGGCCTGGGCGAGCTGGTCGGCTTCGGCTTCCTGGCGGATATAGTCGACCACGGCATTTACCGTAACGCGGCCAACCAGGCGGTTTTCGCCATCCACCACCGGCGCCGACACCAGGTCGTAACGCTCGAACGCCTGGGCTGCGGCATCGGCTTCGTCCAGCGGTTGCAGCGCCAGGGTGTCGGTCTGCATCACCGCCGCAACCTGGGTTTCCGGATCATTGATCAGCAATACGCCCAGCGGCAACACGCCGCGTAAATTCTCCTCCCGATCAATGACGAATAGTTGGTCGGTGTGGTTCGGCAGTTCGTCAAAGCGGCGCAGATAACGCAGCACCACTTCCAGGGTGATGTCCTGGCGCACCGTCACCATCTCGAAGTCCATCAGCGCGCCGACGGTATTTTCACGATAGGACATGGCCGCGCGCAACTGTTCGCGCCCTTCCGTATCGAGACCGAGAAATACCGCCTGCATCACCTCGCGCGGCAGATCGGGCGCAAGGTCGGCGAGCTCGTCGGCGTCGAGTTCTTCTGCGGCGGCCACCAGGTCCGCCGGCGCCATCGTTTCGATGATGGACTCGCGCACTGCGTCGGAGACTTCCAGCAATATCTCGCCGTCGCGCTCGGCTTTGACCAGATCCCACACCAGCAAGCGTTCGTCGAGCGGCAGTGCTTCGAGGATGTAGGCGATGTCGGCGGAATGCAGCGCATCCAGCTTGCCGCGCAACTCGGCCAGATGCTGCTTGTGCACCAGGCCTTCAACCAGATCGTGCTTTGGCATCTGCTGGCGATGCACCAGGCTCTCGATGACCTTGTGGCGGGCGAGCAAAGCCTGCACCTCGCGCAAACGCGGCTGTACGTCCTCCTGGTGACGAGCCTCCTCGACTTCGGCCATGCCTGTAAGTCTTTCTACCGGGGTGTTCGGCTGGCGCGGATTGCGCGTATCGGCATTGTAAGGAATTCGCAGTGCTCGCGCGAATCTCAGACGAATGTTATGCCGATAAATGAGCTAAAGCGCTATCTGCCGCCGGAGACGTCGATGAAAGCGCCTGTCGAATACGAAGCCTCCTCCGAGAGCAGCCAGACAACCGCCCGCGCAACTTCATCGGCTTGCCCGCCGCGTTTCATGGGTACGGATTCCTTGAGCCTTTCGACGCGATTCGGCTCGCCGCCGCTGGCGTGAATATCGGTATAAATGATGCCGGGGCGCACCGCATTGACGCGGATGCCTTCCGCGGCAACCTCCTTTGCCAGGCCCGTCGTCAGCGTGTCGATGGCGCCTTTTGAGGCGGCATAGTCCACATATTCGCCCGGCGAGCCGAGGCGTGCCGCAGCGGATGAAATGTTGACAATGGCGCCGCCCGCACCGCCGTTTTTTGTCGACATCCTGCGCACTGCTTCGCGTGCGCAGAGGAAGCTGCCGATCACGTTGGTCGCAAAAATGCGGGTCAGCCGGGCCGCATCCATATGCTCGACGCGCGACTGTCCTTCCAGGATTCCGGCATTATTGACCAGCGCGGTGACAGGGCCGTATGCGTCATCCACATACTTGAACAGACGCATCACGTCGCCTTCCGCACTGACATCCGCAGCAACGGCGATGGCCTTGCCGCCGGCTTTGGCGATCTCCCCGACCACGGCATCGGCAGCTTCGCGGTTGCGTAGATAACTGATACACACGGCATAACCGTCACGCGCTGCGAGGCGGGCAATCGCCGCGCCGATGCCGCGGCTGCCGCCGGTAACGAGCAGGACTTTTTTCACGCCTCATCTCCCTTCAAGCCATTGCCGCCGCCCCGGCTCTAGCGCGTTGCGTCAGGGTCGATGATAGCGGAATACGCGGAGATGCCGCCGCTTATCCGTATCGCGCCGACTCCCAGGCATGGATGGCCTGTTTCCGGGTGAGGCCCCAGTGATATCCGCCGAGCTTGCCGCTTTGCTGGATCACGCGATGGCAGGGAATCAGAAATGCCACGGGGTTTGCGCCTACCGCCAGCCCCACCGCGCGCGCCGAGCCTGGACGACCTATCGCAGTAGCCACCTGGGAATAGCTCACCACCGCCGCCGGAGGTATGCGCAGCAATGCTTTCCACACACTGACCTGAAAGTTTGTCCCGGAAACATGCAGGGACACCGGGCGATCAGAGGATTTTTCTTCGTCGAACATGGCCTTGATTACCGCCAGCGTCGGCAGCCGGTTTTCACGCAGTTGCGCGTGCGGCCATTCCTGCTGCAAACCGGATAGATGCTCTGCGACTTTCCCGCGTTCAAGAAATGCAAAACTACAGATACCCCTGGGAGTGGTGGCGATGAAGGCTGGTCCAAAAGGCGTGTCATGCACTGCATATTCAATTTTCAGCCCTGCGCCCGCCATCTTGTACTCGCCGGGCGTTACCGCTTCCAGTTGCACGAAATGGTCATACAAACGCGAGCCGCTGCTCAAGCCCAGCGTGTCGGAAACTTCCAGCAATGATTTCGATTCGTTGAGCAACTGCTTGGCGCGCTCCAGCGTCAGCACTTGCAGGAATCTTTTGGGCGTCACCCCGGCCCAGCGGCTGAACAGCCGCTGGAAGTGGAAGGGGCTCAGATGACTGTGCGCCGCAATTTCCTGCAAAGTCGGCTGGTGATTTACCTGGTCGACAATGAAAGTAATTGCTGCGGCGATACGCTCATAGTCTGTCATGTGGATACTCCATGAACACTCAGCATGAAAAAATACTACGCACTATGCACTATGCGCCAGAGCCATGTCCGGGCTGCGATACATGGCTTCCGGAATTTGTCCCAGGGTTGAAGCATGCAATTGCGCACCCAATCCATAGAACTGCTGGAAGCTCATGATGAGGGGCCGCCATTTGTTGGGGTCGATGCGATTCGGCGCCCCGCTCATTAATATTGATTCTTCCACATGCACCCGCTGAATACGCGCCTCGATACAAACGATAAATCCCCGTTGCGCCGCATTATCTTCGCCGACGCGATGCGTGGCCGCAACAATTGCCTCAAGCTGTATCGGGCATTCTTGCACGCGCGGCGGCCCGACTGTTTCCGAGGCTGCCGGCGTCAATCCGGCGATGCCGAATTTGTCGGGCTCATGCCGGTAACCCTTGCGCCGCTTGGATTCCGGAACAGGATCCGAGCCGGTGGTGAGCGCCAGACAATTGACCGCCGTCACCTCATTGACGGAGGGCAGGTTGAGCACGCACTCGCCGGTACGCATGATGTTCTGCGTGGTTTTTGAACCAGCCGCCAATCCGAGCAGACAACGCCACCCCAACCAGAATGCCGATGACATCGGCGCGAGATTGGGGCTGCCGTCTTCGTTGAGAGTGCTGATCAGGACAACAGGTGTGCCTAAATACAAAATCGGTGGTTCGCTTTTTACATGCATTACCGGTGACTCCTTTGTGAAAAGCGTGTTGTAGGCCATCATTCATTCACGTACTGGACAAATACTTGTGCCGGTACCAGCGAAATATGAAGGTTTACGCGTCAATTCACGACCCGGATCTTGCTATGTTTGCTTTGCTACACCACAACGCAGCTAACGACTAAGGCGCCTCGGCATCCTGCATCCGTCCCAGGATGATCTGGGTGCGCTCGTTGACGAAAGCCGAGTAGGGATTTTTCTGGAAGCGGCGCGGCGCCGGCAGCATCACCGCCAGGCGCGCCGCCTGCTCGGCGGAAAGCTGCGCGGCACTGGCGTTGTAGTAATGCCGCGCGGCGGCTTCGGCGCCGAAAATCCCCTCTCCCCATTCGACCGAGTTGAGATAGACCTCGAGAATGCGGCGCTTGTCCCACAGCGTTTCCAGCATCAGCGTGATGACGGCCTCCTGCGCCTTGCGCCAGGGCGTTTTGGATGCCGACAGGAAAAGATTCTTGGCGAGTTGCTGCGAGATCGTCGAGCCGCCGGCTACCACCCGGCCTTTTCTCCGGTTCTTCTCCAGCGCCTTCTGCATACCTTCCCAGTCGAAGCCTTCGTGGTCGATGAACTTGTCGTCTTCGGCGGCGATCACGGCGCGTTTCAGGTGTACTGAAATCCGCTGGTAAGGCTGCCACTGATGTTTAAGTTGGGCCTTGGGATTCTTTAGCTGCATCTCGTCGAGACGAAGCTGCATGAAGTGGGTCATGCCGGGATCGGCATACTTCCACCACACCACCCAGCCGAGGTACCAGCCTTGCCACAGCAGGGCCAGCAATAGCAGCGCAAGGATGGTGCGTTTGAGCCATTTGCGGAGGATGTTCATATTCCGCGCAACTCACGCAGTTGTCTTAACACCGGCGCAGTATCCGGCCGCACCTCGCGCCACAGATGGAAGCTCTCCGCCGCCTGCTCCACCAGCATGCCGAGTCCGTCGGCAACCTGCGCACCGGCCTGGCGCGCCTGCGCCATGAACGGCGTATCTTTTCCATACACCATGTCGTAAGCGAGGCAGCCGGGCGCGAACAAGCCGGCGGGAATGTCGAGGGAGATGCCGGAGAGTCCTGCCGAGGTGGCGTTGATGACGAGATCGAAGCTCTGGCCAGCCAGTTCATTTAAACCGCAAGCGCGCAGTCCCGCCGGGGGTATTTGCTTGCTGAATTCTTCAACCAGTTGCTGCGCCTTCTGCTTGCTGCGGTTGGCGATGAGCAGTTGCGCTGGAAGCTCCAGCAGCAACGGCAACAGCACTCCGCGCGCCGCACCGCCCGCGCCGAGCAGCAGCAGGCGCTGCCGGGCGATGCTGCGACCGAGATTGTGCGTGACATCGCGCACCAGGCCGGCGCCGTCGGTGTTGTCGCCGAAAATTCCGTCTGCATCGAGGAGCAATGTGTTCACCGCCCCGGCTGCCTGGGCGCGCGGACTCAGGCGCGTGGCGAGGCGGCAAGCCTGTTCCTTGAAGGGCAAAGTGATATTCACACCACGTCCGCCGGCGGCGGCGAAGGCGTGCAGCGCATCGGCAAAGTCGTCGAGCGGCGCGAGAATGGCTTCGTAGCGCAGAGCCTGCGCCGTCTGCGCTGCGAACAAAGCATGAATGCGCGGCGATTGGCTGTGTCCGACAGGATTGCCGATAACGGCGTAGCGGTCAGGTTCGGGGCCGGATCTCATTGCGCCTTCAATTCGTCGCCACGGGTAAAACTCCAGACCCGCGCAAAACTCAGGATGTCGAACTGGCGCTTGAGCTGCGCCGGAAACTCGCCATACGGCGCACCCATGCGGACGATGCGCAAGGCGGCTTCGTCAAGAAGCCGGTGTCCCGATGAACGTTGAATTTCGGCGCGCTCAAGTTCGCCGTCGCTCTTGATTTCAATGTAGATGGTCAGGCTGCCATACAGCCTGCCGCGGGCGGCTTCGGGATAATTCAGGTTGCCGATGCGCTCGACTTTCTGCCGCCAGTCTTCGATATATTGAGCGGGAAGATATTCTTCGGTGCGGGCGCCGATAAACTTTTTCCGTGGCCGTTTGTTGTATTCGTCCGTCTGCCGGTCGATCTGCGCTTCCAGCCGGGCAATCGCCATGGCGCTGGCGCGCAGGTCGAGTCCCGAGAGCTGATGCGTCACCGCCGGCGTATCGGTTCGCTTGGTATCGACAGTGACGGACTGGCGGCTTTTGGCCTGCGTCAGCAGTTGCCGCTGTTGTGCTTCCAGTTCCGCCACGCGCCGCTGCGCATCGCTGGAGTCCTGGCCTGTGCGGGTATTTTTCAAGACCGGCAGGGGGGTGCGGGCAAGACGGTTCTCTTCCGTGTCGCCGCCGCCATCGAGGTTGGCTTGCGCCCGCGCCTGGGCATCGCGCGGTTTGTGCGCGCTTTTGCTGTTCACCAGCACCACGTCGAGGGCGTGCTCCCTGGCGAGCCGCAGCGCATCGGGCAAGCGAAAATGGATGGTCAGGATGACGCCGTGCAACAGCAGCGAAACCGCCAGCGCCAGCGTAAATTGGCGCGAGGTTGGGTCCATGCGCGCGAACGGGCCAGACCGGGCGATAAGCTTGGACATGAGCGGAGATTTTACTCCGCCAGGGGTTCACTCCCGACACTCCCGAAAGCCGCATCAGAGATGTTAACCGGGTCTATTTCCGGCGGCGGCGCCAGGGTTTCTACATAGCGCGCCCGTGCCTCGGCATCCAGCAGATCGATCTTCTCGATCTCGATGCGAACCCGCACGCCCCGTTCCAGCGCCGGTAATGAAGGGACGCGCAGCACCAGCGGAAGATGTTCGAGACGCACCAGGTTGTCGCGCAGCACGCGCGCCTCGGGTTGTTTGATGTCTTCCTGAAGCAGCCAGCGCAAACACCAGTAACGCTCCATACCGCGCTGGAATTCGGCATAGGCGGCGTAGCTCAGCTCGAAATCACGCAATGCCGCCAGCAGGGCCTCGGATTTCGCCGTGAAGGGCGGCGCTTCATTCCGCAGCCAGGCAATCAATTGCCACTGGTTGAGCAGGTCGACATAACGCCGCAGAGGCGAAGACGACCAGGCATAGCAATCCACCCCAAGCCCCTCGTGCGCTGCAGCAACCGTGGTCATCCGCACCTTGCCCGCCGTCTGCGCCCGGTACAGGGCGGCGATGCCGGCATCGGCGAGTGCGCGGCCCCAGGTGGCATTGGCGACGATCATCAGTTCCGCCACCAGTTTGTCCAGCGGCGAACCCCGGCGGCGTTCGCCGATCTCGATGCGGCCTGGCCCCTGGGGTGTAACCGCCTGCCAGTCGACGACGAAATTGTAGTCGGCCTGGTTCTGGTTGGCGCTGCCGCGTCCGGCTTCCAGCACTGTGGCGAGTTCCCAGAGCAGCTTGAGTTCATTGCGAAAGGCAAACTCGGGCAGCTCTCCGGCCAGCGTGGTTTCGTTGAATAGCGGCTCGATCTCGTGATGACGCAGATTGGCGGTCACCGGCACGCGCTCCAGGCGGGTTTCGCGGCCCGTCACGCGCAGATCGGCGGCGACCTCCAGATACAGGGAGATTGCCGGACAGACCTTGCCGGCCGCCAGGGTGTAATGTTCGACGACGGCTTCCGGCAGCATAGTGATCTTGCGCCCCGGCATGTAGACGGTGGACAGCCGGGCGCGCGCAATCATGCCAAGCGCATCGTCGTGGCGGATGCCCAGGCCCGGCGCGGCGATATGAATGCCGATGCGCCAACCGCCGGTAACCAGCGGCGTCACCGAGAAGGCATCGTCGATTTCGGTCGTGTGCGCGTCGTCGATGCTGAAGGCGGAAACTTCCGCCGTCGGCAATTCGGCAAGTGCATCAAGTTGGGAAGGCTCGCCAGGCAATGAAAGCGCTTCGCCGAAGCCAGTGCCGTGCGGGAAATACTCGAACAGGAAACGCCCCAGATGGTAGTCGTGGCTGGAGGCCAGCGCGCCGCATTTTTCCAGCAGGCGCGCCGCTGACAGGCCGGTCTCGGCACAAGCGGCTTCAAAGGCTTTGGTCTCAGGCCGGTTGCGGTCGGGCTTGTAGAGCAGTTGGGCAAGCAGCGGCGGAAATTCCGGCGGCAGTTGTCCAGCCTGCAATTCGGCGGCCATGCGTTCGACTGCCTGTGCTTGCAGGCGTTTTTTCTCCAGCCCGGCCAGGGCGGCCTGCAAAATCTCCGGCGGCGCTTTGCGGAAACGGCCCTTGCCCTTGCGGTGAAAATAGATCGGCGCCGCATGCAGGCGCAGCAGCACCGCAGCGGCTTCGACCGGCTGTGGCTGATGTCCGAAATAGTCGCGCGCCAGTTCCTCGAAGCCAAACTCAGCCTCCGGCCCGGCTTCCCAGAGAAAATCGGTGTCGATACTTTCCGCTTCGCTGGCGGCGCGTTCGAGCAGCTCAGCCGGTGTCGGCTGCTCGAAGCGCAGCAGCACGGCGGCCAGCTTGACCTTGCTGCGCTTGCCGGATGGAAGCTCCACTTGCAACGAGGTATGGTTGTCGGTGAGGACAACGCCAGCCTTGAAGGCGCCGTCTTCTTCGAAAAGGACGTTCATGGGGAAAGACGGGGAAGCGGGGGGCGCATTGTACCTTGTACCAGAGACACCTTCTGGGGCATAAATGTCTTGGTGGTAAAGGCTACAGTCTGGCTACGGACTGCTCCAGTCCACCAACCCCCACTGCCAGGTGGCAATCACGACCAGGCCGAAGGCGATGCGATACCAGGCGAACGGAACAAAGTCGTGCTGGCTGATGTAGCGCAGCAGCCAGCGCACGCAAATAAAGGCCGAAACAAAAGCGGCGGCGAATCCCACCCCGAACATGCCAAGGTCATCCACTGAAAACAGGGCGCGCTCCTTGTAGAGCTCGTAGAAAGTCGCCGCCGTCAATGTCGGGATGGCGAGAAAAAACGAGAACTCGGTTGCCGCCTGGCGCGAAAGCCCGAAAAACAGACCGCCGATGATGGTGGCCCCGGAGCGCGAGGTCCCCGGTATCAGCGCCAGGGTTTGCGCCAGACCGAGCTTGAGAGCATCGATGGCATTCAGCTCATCCACCGTCGCCACGCGGATGCGGTGCTGGCGTCGCTCAGCCCACAGGATGAAGAAACCGCCGACGATAAAAGCCAATGCCACCGGCAGCGGCTTGAACAAAGTGGCGGTGATGGCCTTATGGAACAATAACCCCAGCACGGCCAGCGGCACAAAAGCGATGGCGAGGTTGAGCGCAAACCGTTGCGCCTGGCGTTCGTGCCGCAGACCCATGACCACCCGGCTGATTTTCACCCGATATTCCCAGGCCACGGCGAGGATTGCGCCAAACTGAATGACGATCTCGAACACTTTGCCTTTTTCGTCGTTAAAATGCAGCAAATCGCCGGCAAGAATCAGGTGGCCGGTGCTGGAAACCGGAAGGAATTCAGTGAGCCCCTCGACGATGCCGAGAATCAGGGCGTGCAGCAGTGGAGTAATATCCATGTGTGTTTATACAGTTGAAAATCAGGTAGTGCCGAGTCGCCGAATTCTAATTCTGCTTGCGCCAGGTGCGGTCAAGTTTAGCACGCGGGAAATTCCATCATGCTGAAGAAAATCAGTGTCCACCAGGTTCGCTTAGGCATGCATGTCCATGAGCTGTGCGGTCCGTGGATGAATCACCCGTTCTGGCGAACCAAGTTCATACTCACCGACCCTCTGGATATTCGCCGACTTCTCGAAAGCGGAATTGTCGAGTTGTGGATTGATTCCTCCAAGGGGTTGGATGTCGGCGCCGATGAAACGCCGGATAAAGTTTCCGCCGCTCCCGAAAAAACCCTGCGCCCGGCAAACCTCCGCAGCGAAGCGCCCAGGCAGATACCTTTGTCTGAAGAAATCGAACAGGCTGTCAAGACGTGCGCCAAAGCCAGCAAGGCGGTGAAGTCGATGTTCGAGGAAGTCCGCATGGGCAAGGCGGTCAGCCCTGAAGCCGCCAATGACCTGGTCGAGGAAATATCTTCTTCTGTGCTCAGAAATCCCGGCGCCTTGATCAGCCTGGCCCGCCTCAAGACTGCGGACGACTATACCTACATGCACTCCGTAGCGGTGTGCGCCTTGATGATCGCACTGGGCAAACAGTTGCAAATCGAAGGGGACGATCTGCGCGAAGCCGGCATGGCCGGTTTGCTGCATGATCTCGGCAAGGCGGTGATGCCGGCGGATGTCCTGAACAAGCCTGGAAAATTGACCGCCGAAGAATTCGACATCATCAAGAACCACCCGGTGGAAGGTCACCGGATTCTCCTGGAAGGCAAGACCGCCAGGGAAATCCCGCTCGATGTCTGTCTGCACCACCACGAGAAGATTGACGGCAGCGGCTATCCGCATCGCCTGCAAGGCGAGGGGATCAGCATTTTCGCCAGGATGGGTGCGGTTTGCGACGTCTATGACGCGATCACTTCCAACCGCCCCTACAAGCACGGCTGGGATCCGGCTGAATCCATCAAAAAAATGACCGAGTGGAGCGGTGGCGGCGGACATTTCGACCAGAAGGTTTTTCAGGCTTTCGTCAAGTGCATCGGCATCTATCCCACTGGCGCCTTGATCCGCCTGTCTTCCGGACGCCTGGCCGTGGTGCTCGATCAATCGACAAAATCATTGCTCACCCCGGTGGTGAAAGTGTTTTTCTCCACCAAATCACAGATCTTCATCCAGCCGGAAGTGGTAGACCTGTCCCGCCCCGGTTGCCACGAAAAAATCGTCGGCAAGGAAGACGCTGCGCAATGGGGCATCAAGAATCTCCACGAACTTTGGGCCGGGACTGCCTGAATCCGATCTTGCAGGGGAGAAGAAATTATTTTCTCCCCCGCCATAAAAATGATTTTGGCATTTTTTAATTGCCCGCATCTTCATACCCGGCCTATTCATTGCTAAAATAGGCGCTGCGGACGGGTTGTCTATTGTCTACATTCCCGCCGGGAATTTCACTATGTTAAAAAAAATCAGCATCGATCAAATCCGCCAGGGCATGTATGTCAAGGAGGTGTGCGCGCCTTGGCTGAACCATCCGTTCTGGCGTTCCAGCTTCCTGCTCAAGGATGCCAAGGATGTCCGTCGCCTGACGGAAGAAAAAAGCATCAGGGAAGTGTGGATCGATACCGCCAAGGGGCTCGATGTCGCCAGGGAAGAGGTGCCGGACAGCGTCGAAGCCGCAGTGGAACAAGTCCGCATCGAGACCGCTGTTCGCAGCCAGCCGCCCCCAACAGTGTCGTTCGCTGAAGAAGTGGAGCAGGCGGCAAAGACGTGCGCCATGGCCACCAAGGCGGTGAAGTCGATGTTCGAGGAAGTCCGCATGGGCAATGCTGTCAGCGCCGAGGCCGCCAACGAGCTGGTGGAGGAAATCTCCTCTTCGGTGTACCGCAACCCCGGCGCGCTGATCAGCCTGGCCCGTCTCAAGACTGCCGATGACTACACCTACATGCACTCGGTGGCGGTGTGCGCCCTGATGATTTCAGTAGCCCGGCAGCTCAAACTCAAGGAAGACGAGATTCGCCATGCCGGCTTGGCCGGTCTGCTGCATGATGTCGGCAAGGCCTTCATGCCGATGGAAATACTCAACAAGCCGGGCAAGCTGACCGACGAGGAATTCGCCATCGTCAAGGGCCACCCGGCGGAGGGTCACCGGGTGCTGGTGGAAGGCAAAGCGGTGGGCGAAATACCCCTCGATGTCTGCCGCCACCATCATGAGAAGATCGACGGCAGCGGCTATCCGGATCGGCTGAAGGATGCGGAGATCACCATTTTTGCCAAAATGGGCGCGGTTTGCGATGTGTATGACGCCATTACTTCCAACCGCCCCTACAAGCAGGGCTGGGACCCTGCCGACTCCATCCAGAAGATGACCGACTGGAGCGGACACTTCGACCAGAAAATCTTTCGCACTTTCGTCAAGTGCATCGGCATTTACCCGACCGGCTCGCTGGTGCGCCTGTCGTCCAGCCGACTCGGGGTGGTGCTGGAACAGTCGACGAAGTCGCTGCTCTCTCCCCATGTGAAAGTGTTTTTTTCCATCAAATCGCGCTCCCACATCCAGCCTTCGGTGATCGACCTGTCGAATCACAAATGTGAAGACCGAATCCTCAGCAAGGAAGACCCGGCCACCTGGGGTATCGAGAATCTCAACGAAATCTGGAGCGGCCTGCTGGACTTTCCGCAGTCGCTGTCACCGGCGCCCGCGCCGTAAATCCGGCGCTGAAATGTTAGCGCAGACATTTACATTGCATATTGTGCATTGTGCATTACTTCGCGTCGATCACCCGTTGCGGCAATCGGCGCAACATGGAAAGTTCCTCGCTGGCCAGGACACCCTCCAGGAAGCTGAAGTTGCGGCTGATCGCAGCCTGGTAGGGACATTCGCCGCCGAAATGGATTTGCATGTAGCGGTCGGCATCGGCGTATTCGTGATGGATACGCTGGCGGAGCAGGCCGGTGTAAAACGCCGGGGTATTCTTCAGCAGGGTTTGCGGATCCGGGTAGGTCAAATCGGGCGCGCCTGCCAGCCCGAAAGCGCTGAATTCGATGTAGAGAAAATCCCGGCACTTTTCCAGGTAACAGCGATCCGCCAGTTGGCTCATGATGTCGGCGGCGCCGAGCAGGCTGGATATGGCCCGATCCAGGGGTGAAATCTCCGGCGGCATGTGCCAGACCAGGCGGGTGATCATGATCAGTTCGGCTTTGTCCGCCAACTGGGCAAGCGATGTTCGCGCCAGGTAGTCGCGCATGAAGGCAACGCCGCGCCGCTCGTGCACCGGCGTTAATTGCGCGCCTTGTAAATGCGCTTCGTCGCTGCGGCGCAAGAGGCCGATGTCATGGTAGAGCGCCAGCAGCACGCCCAGCAGCGCATGCTGCGCATCAATATGTTCCGGCGCGTCAGGCCTGGTGGCGATTGCTTGTCCATCGAGCAAACGCGCCATCGCCAGGCCGCAGTCGAGGGCGTGCCGCAAATCGTGGTAGTAAGTGTCGCAACGCAGCAGACCGGGGTACTCGCCGCGAAACGCCCGCGCCAGATCGGCGATGGCCTGCTCCAGCAAAGGCAGGCCATAGCCGGCGCCGAACCGCCCGCGCATGATCGTGTCAATAGCCGCCAGGACGGCGCGCGGATTTTCCAGGTCGACCGTCAGGGTCGGATCGTATTGGCTGACTCCCGCTGGCGCGCCCGTGTCCATCGGACTGGATAGCCCTCTCAAAGTTTTTGGTAAACCTCGCTGCCCTGCCGGACGAACTCCACCGCTTTAGCCTGCATGCCTTTTTCCAGCGCCTCGTTTTCCGCTACGCCTTGTGCCGCAGCATAGTCGCGTACATCCTGAGTGATTTTCATCGAGCAAAAATGCGGGCCGCACATGGAGCAGAAATGCGCCAGCTTGGCGCCTTCCTGCGGCAATGTCTCGTCATGGAATTCGCGCGCCTTGTCGGGATCGAGCCCCAGGTTGAACTGGTCGTCCCAGCGGAACTCGAAGCGGGCTTTTGACAGGGCGTTGTCGCGGATCTGCGCACCGGGGTGGCCCTTGGCGAGATCAGCGGCATGCGCGGCGATCTTGTAGGCGATGATGCCGTCCTTGACGTCGTCCTTGTCGGGCAGGCCCAGGTGTTCCTTGGGTGTCACGTAACACAGCATGGCGGTGCCATACCAGCCGATCATCGCCGCGCCGATGGCGCTGGTGATGTGGTCGTAGCCCGGCGCAATGTCGGTGGTGAGCGGACCCAGGGTATAGAACGGCGCTTCGTGGCACAGCTTGAGTTGCAGGTCCATGTTCTCCTTGATCATATGCAGCGGCACATGGCCCGGCCCTTCGATCATCACCTGCACGTCGTGCTTCCAGGCGATCTGGGTCAATTCGCCGAGGGTTTTCAGCTCCCCCAGTTGCGCTTCGTCGTTGGCGTCCTGGATTGAGCCGGGACGCAGGCCGTCGCCGAGACTGAAGGCAACGTCGTAGGCTTTCATGATTTCGCAGATGTCTTCGAAGTGGGTGTACAAGAAGTTTTCCTGATGATGCGCCAGGCACCACTTGGCGAGGATCGAGCCGCCGCGCGAGACAATGCCGGTCATGCGCTTGGCGGTCATGGGGATGTAGCGCAGCAGCACGCCGGCATGGATGGTGAAGTAGTCGACGCCCTGCTCGGCCTGCTCGATCAGCGTATCGCGGAAGATTTCCCAAGTCAGGTCTTCGGCCTTGCCGTCAACTTTTTCCAGGGCCTGGTAGATCGGCACGGTGCCGATCGGCACCGGCGAATTGCGTACGATCCACTCGCGCGTTTCGTGGATGTTCTTGCCGGTGGACAGGTCCATCACCGTGTCGCCGCCCCAGCGGATGGCCCAAGTCATTTTCTCGACCTCTTCCTGAATGCTGGAGCCGAGCGCCGAGTTGCCGATGTTGGCGTTGATTTTCACCAGGAAGTTGCGACCGATGATCATCGGCTCGGATTCCGGGTGATTGATGTTGAGCGGCAGGATGGCGCGACCGCGGGCGATTTCGTCACGGACGAATTCCGGGGTAATGACTTTCGCGGTGTTGCCAAACCCGCTCGCGCCGAAGGACTCACCCGGATGCTGGCGCAGCAACTGCTCGGATAGTCCCTCGCGTTTCTGATTTTCACGAATCGCCACAAACTCCATCTCCGGCGTGACGATGCCGCGCCGCGCGTAATGCATTTGCGTAACGTTGGTACCCGCTTTGGCGCGGCGCGGCTGGCGCCGGAGGTTGAAACGCATTTCCGCCAGTTGCGGGTCGCTCATGGCGTGTGCATGGCGTTCCCGGCCATATCCTGAAGTCATGCCGGAAAGTTCTTCGCTGTCGCCGCGCTCAATAATCCAGGTCGCGCGCAACGGCGCGAGGCCGTTGCGGATGTCAATTTTGGCGTCCGGATCGGTGTAGGGTCCGGAGCAGTCATATACACAAATCGACGGATTAGCCTCGGAACGGGCGACCATGCCGGCCTTGGCGGCGCCGCTGGTGTGGATGGGGGTGTCGGCCTGTGAAATCTCGCGCATCGGCACGCGGATGTCGGGACGGCTGCCCACCACATAGGTCTTGCGCGAATTGGGCAATGGTTGGACGCTGGCATCGTCTACGTGTGCATTCGAGGCGATAAATTTGTCTTTGGCATTCATGTTGGATACTCCAATGGGCGGTTTTTGGGCCGCGGCTACTGAACCCCCGAAACTACTGGAAAGCTTAACGGAATGCAACCTGAGTCTAACTGAGTTAAAGTTTCCG
>JACQAO010000096.1 GCA_016194935.1 Betaproteobacteria bacterium | reverse complement strand
GGCCTGTTCACCATGGATCACATGGCCTATGACCTGGATCGCATTCCGGCCAACGAGCCGAGCCTGGCCGAGATGACTGGCAAGGCTATCGACGTGCTGGCGAAGAACCCCAAAGGGTTTTTCCTGATGGTGGAAGGCGGGCGCATTGACCATGCGCTGCATGAGACCACTGCGAAAAAAGCCCTGCAAGACACCATCGCCTTCGATGACGCCGTCAAGAGCGCCCTGGACAAGATGCAGGCGATTGATCCGGGCTTGAAGAACACTCTGATTGTCGTCACCGCCGACCACGATCACACCATGGTGCTCAACGGTTACGCCAAGCGCACCGGCCCGACTTCCGCCAGCAATCCCGGCGTGCTCGGCTTGCTGCGCAATGTAGTGAGCGGCAATTTTGAAAACGATGCGGGCGGTTTCCCTTACACCATTATCGGTTTTGGCAACGGCGAAAGTCGGCCCCCACGCGCACCGCGCTGACCGATGCCCAGGTATCCGGTGCGACTTATCACCAGGAAGCTGCTGTGCCGATGGGACCCGGCAGCGAAACCCACGGCGGCACCGATGTGTTTCTCGGCGCTGCCGGCGTGGGCGCGGATAAGTTCAGCGGCATCATGAACAATGTCGATGTCTTCGGCCTGATCAAGACGGCGGTTGGCCTCTGATCCCAACGACACGAACCTACGGAGAAAACAACCATGAATTCCATTTTGAAACAGATCGCAATTGTCCCGCTGACGCTGGCCGCCCTGTCAGCCCATGCCGCCGGTGAGGCCAAGAACATGATTTTCTTTCTCGGCGACGGCATGGGGCCAACCACTGTGACCGCCACGCGCATTTACAAATACGGTGAAGCCGGCAAGCTGAGCATGGAGACATTGAGTCGCACCGCGCGCATCAAAACATTTTCCCAGGACGCCCAGACCACCGACAGCGCGCCGTCAATGGCGGCCTACATGACCGGCGTCAAGATGAACAATGAAGTGATATCCATGTCGTCCGCCACTTCCGCCTACAATCTTGCGGCCAACCCGCCGACGCCTTATTTTTCCGGCGCCAACAGCACCTGCCCGGCCAGCGGTAACGGCAGCGCTGTCGCCACTTTGCTGGAGCTGGCCAAGGCTGCCGGCAAGAGCGTCGGCGCAGTGACCACCACCCGCATCACCCACGCCACGCCGGCGGCAACCTATGCCCACATCTGCCACCGCGATGGCGAGAACCGCATCGCCGAGCAGGTCACGCCCGGCCACGCCAACTACAATGCGGCGCTGGGCAGCGGCGTGGATGTGCTGTTGGGCGGCGGCTGGCGGCATTTTGTACCCAGCACCACCAGCGGCAGCAAGCGCACCGACGCCACCGATCTCACCGCAATGTTCCAGACGGTCGGCTATACCTACGTCAATAGCGGGGCCGCATTCAATGCCGTCGATGCAACGACGACCAGCAAGCTGATCGGCCTGTTCAACAAGGATCATCTCAACTATGAGCTCGACCGCGCCAAGCCTGGCAGCGCCATTGATGAGCCGAGCCTGGCGGACATGACCGAAAAAGCGTTGAAGATTCTTGCCAAAAATACCGCCAAGGGTTACTTCCTGATGGTCGAGGGCGGTCGTATCGACCATGCCCTGCATGGCACCAATGCCAAGCGCGCGCTGGAAGACACGCTGGCTTTCGACGAAGCCATCAAGCGCGCCTTGAGTCTGGCGGATGCGAATACCCTGATCGTTGTCACCGCCGACCATGACCACACCATGACCTTCAACGGTTACTCGCACAAAGGTAATCCTATCCTCGGCCTGACCAGCGACATCGTTCCCACGGCAGTGGCGCGCAAAGCTAATCCTGCGGCGGCGGCGGTGAATGCCAAAGCAGCCGATGGCCTGCCCTATACCACGCTGGTTTTCGGCAATGGCGGCAACGCTCGTCAGCGCATCGACCTTGGTGCGGTGGATACCACAGCGGACAATTACAATCAGGATGTCGGCGTGCAAATGGCCGGCGGCGTCGGCTCTGAAACCCACGGCGGCGGGGACGTGATGCTGTTCGCCAAAGGCCCTGGCAACGCCGGGTTCAAAGGCACCATGGAAAACGTCAAGGTATTCGGCCTGGCGAAATCCGCTTTGGGTCTTTGACCGATTTTCCAGGAGTCGCCATGATTTACCCTATCCCGCTGCACATACTTGTTGTCCTGACGGCGCTTGCAACATCTGCATCTGCCCAGGCGGGCGATCTGAATCTTGTGATCCGCCACACAATCCACAGCCTCGGGGCTGATGGCGTCAGCCGCAACAGCGAATTCAGTGAGCGCCTGTATCGGCGCAACGACCAAGTCTGGATTGAGCGCATCATTCCTGCCGCAGCCGAACATGATAATGACCACGCCCACGCCCAGCAAGGAGTGGAACACAAGCACCTGGATCTCGCCGCCTCCGCTCGCTGGATCGTCCGTGACGCCAAAGGCGTGCTGAAAGTGAATCTGGTCAATCGCCACGAGCGAACCATCGTAGACATCCCACAGCCGGAGTACGCCAACGTCGGCTTCGACGGCGACTGGGGGAATGCTTATCATCTGATCAGCCCCAGGCACATGGCGACCATGCAGCCCACCGGCCAAGCGGCGCCAACGGGCGCGAAATGGTTTGCAAGCCGCAATCAGTCTGGATGGGTAAGAGTATTGTGGGACGAGAAGCAGCAGTACCCTCGGCAAGTCGAATCCGGCAACGCTGCCGGAACCCAGCGCAGAAGCATGATGGCTTCGCTGACGCCTGCGCCAGTGACTTTGCCGTGGGCGACACTAAAAACCTATCAGCGGAAAGAGTACTCCGATACGCTCGATTGAGGCGCCGGCTGCAAAACGCGGGGGCAACCCGGATTGAAATATCCGGGCAATATGTATGTCATATTTGGCCGCTAATCTGACCATCCTTCCATTCCCCTGCATAAGTGCAAGACGAGCCATGTGGATCCGGCAAGATCAGCCACGCGCGCAGATTTCGCACCAAGCCGATTTTTACCATCACCGACTAAGGAGGTTTCAATGCAACCCAGGCGCCGGCTCAAGCCGATTTGTATACTTTTGACATCTGTTTTCGCTCACGGCGCCATCGCCCAGGAAAGCAGCGATGGTGGCGCCATCCCGACCATAAGGATTTCCGTGTTCGGCCAGAACCAGACACGCCAGGTGCAAAATATTTCCCGTGACGACTTGATCAAGGCCGTTCCCGGCAGCAGTCCGCTCAATGTGCTGGAGAAATTGCCGGGAGTTAATTTCTCCTCAGCCGATACCTACGGCGCTTACGAGTGGTCCACCCGCCTCACGGTACGCGGCTTCAATCAGAACCAGCTCGGCTTTACTCTGGACGATGTACCACTGGGCGACATGAGCTACTCCAACCACAACGGCTTGCACATCAGCCGCGCCATCGCCACCGAAAATATCGGTCGCGTCATTCTCTCGCAAGGCACCGGCGCCCTGGACACCGCGTCCACCAGCAACCTGGGCGGCACAGTGCAGTTTTACTCGGTCGATCCGGCAGACCAGCGCGGTTTCAGCGCCGCCCAGTCACTGGGACAGAACGCGGCACGCCGCACTTTCCTGCGTTTTGATTCCGGGCGCTTCGATAACGGCGCCAAGTTTGATCTCAGCTATGTCAATCAAAATACCGACAAATGGAAAGGCAGCGGGCAGCAGCGTCAGGAGCAAGTCAATGCCAAAGTAGTGAGCAACTTCGGCGAGAACCGTCTCTCCGCCTTCGTGAATTATTCCGACCGCAAGGAAATCGACTACCAGGACATGTCCAAGGAAATGGTCAACCGCCTGGGCTACAAGTGGGACAACTATTACCCGAACTGGAACGCCGCCATCAATTCCGCCAAGGGAATCTGGAGCCGCGGCGAGACCTCGGTGGACGATGCTTATTACGCCGGCTCCGGCTTGCGCAAGGATTGGTTGACCGGGGCCACCCTGGACGCCAGGATGAGCGACAGTCTGCTCTGGAAGACCACGCTCTACCATCATAGCGACAAAGGCGCCGGGCTTTGGTTTTCTCCTTACACGCCGTCCTCGCCGAGCGTGCCGGTTTCCTTGCGCACTACCGAATATGACATCAAGCGCTCCGGTGTGATCACCGCCCTGACCTGGACTGGAGGCATCCATGAGGTCAACGCCGGCGTCTGGGTTGAAGACAACACCTTCGATCAGGCGCGTCGTTTTTACGCGCTGGGACTGAACGATCCGGGCCGTTCGCCTTACGACATACCGGGCAACCCTCTGCTGACCCAGTGGAATTATGAATTCAAGAACAAGACGGTGCAGTTCCACGTTCAGGACACCATGAAGCTGTCCAGTCAACTGACGGCGAATGCCGGCTTCAAGTCCCTGTCTGACGAAATCACCGCCGCTACCCTGACCGGTCCGGACAAATCAGGCAGTATCAAGGCGTCCAAATCCTTCCTGCCCCAGGTTGGCCTGAACTTCAAGCTTGACTCCACCAACGAATTGTTCGCTTCCATCGCCCAGAACATGCGCGCCTTCCCTGCCGCCGCCACCGGCGATTCGCCGTTTGCCACCTCAGCCGCAGGTTTTGCCGCCATCCGGAACACCCTCAAGCCGGAAACCTCGACAACTATGGAAGCTGGCTGGCGTCATCGTCAGGCTGGCCTGGAAACCGTGTTGACGGTGTATCACGTGGATTTCAAGGATCGTATTCTCGGCATCCAGCAGGGTGCGGGCATCGTCGGCAATCCAACAGTGTTGGCCAACGTCGGCAAGGTACAGACCAATGGCGCCGAAGCTGGTCTGTCCTGGTCGCCGGTGCGCAACCTGAACTGGGTCAATTCCATCAGCTACAACAACTCCCAGTACAAGGATAATTTCTCCTCGAACGGAGTGCTGGTGCCGGTTTCCGGCAAGCAGGTGGTGGATGCGCCGAAGATCATGTTCAAGAGCGAACTGGGTTACGACAACGGCGTCTACTTTGGCCGCATCGGCGCCAATTACACCGACAAGCGCTACTACACCTACCTCAACGACAACTCGGTGGATTCCTACACCCTGTGGAACCTGAGCGCCGGTTACCGCCTGAAGAACCTCGCTTTCCTGCGCGACTTCAGCGTCCAGTTGAGCATCAACAACCTGCTCAACAAGCAGTACTTCTCGACCATTGGCTCCAACGGTTTCGTCACCAGCGATCCCACTGGCGCCAACCAGACCTTGCTGACCGGCGCGCCGCGCACCGCCTTTGTGACGGTGGCCGGTAAATTCTAAGGCTGTAGTTGCAGAGTAGGACCACGGCCGGAATCGCAATGCGATTCCGGCCTTTAACATCAGGAATGCTTCATGTCTGTTACCATAATCCACGATCTCGCTGGCCCTGCTTGCGCCCGTTGAAGCTGCTCCTGGAGATAAATTTGTTCCGCGTTTTCTAATCGGAGTATCTCAATGTCAATGTCAATGTCAATGTCAATACGTAATCATCTCGTCCTGGGCCTGGCGCTCGCCGCGCTGACCGGCCAGGCACTGGCGGCGGATAAACTGCGCCTGCTGACCTGGGCGGACTATGCGCCCAAGGATGTGGTCGAGCAGTTCACCAAGGAAACCGGCATTGCAGTTGAGGTGACACTGTCGAATAACGAGGAAATGATTTCCAAGTTGCGCGCCACCGGCGGCGCCGGTTACGATCTGGCGCAACCCAGCCAGGACCGGATTACCGGGCCGATGGCGGAGTTCGGCATCTACAAGCCGATTGACCTCGGCAAGATCAAGACTGCCCGTTTCATTCCGGAAATGCTGGCTTCCACGAGCAGGGTGACCACGCTCGCCGGCAAGGTCTACGCAGTGCCGTATTTCTGGGGTACCGACGGCCTGGTGGTGAACACCGCCAAGGCCAGGCTGAGCGACTATGTCGATTTGTGCAGGCCGGAATTTTCCGGCAAGGTATCCGTGCGGCTGAAGCGACCGACCTTGATCGCCATGGCGTTCTCTATGGGCGAGGATCCCTTCAAGGCTTACGCGGATCCGCGTAAGTACCAGCAGATCATGACTGCGGCGGGCGACAAGTTGATCGCCTGCAAGCAGAACCTGAAATATTTCTGGGAGAGCAAGGACCAGTTGCTCAATGATTTGCGCACCGGCGAGTTGGTGGCCGCCCAGATGTGGGATAGCGGCGGCTGGAAAATCAATACCGAAAATCCCGCCATCAAATTCATCGCGCCCAAGTCCGGCGCGCTCGGCTGGGTCGATACCTTTGCCTTGCCCGCCAAAGGCAAGAACGACGCCGCCGCCTATGCCTGGATCAATTTTGTGATGCGCCCGGAAATCGCCGCCCGGCTGGCGAAGTCAGCCGGCAGTTTCACTGCTGTGAACGGCGCCGAGAATTTCATGGATGCCAGGATGAAGGCGCAATTGAACGAGTCTTTCCCAAAGGCTGCATTGAAAAATATCAAGTGGTACCCGGCCATCCCGGCAGGTCTGGAAGAAATCGAGGGCAGGGTGCTCGACCGGATTAAAGCAGCGAACTAAACGCTGCATGCTGACCTTTCCTGACCTTGCCATCGATCTCGATGTGCGCGGCGTCTCCAAGCACTACCGCCAGCACGGTAAGGATTTTACTGCGGTGGATGACTTGTCGCTGCGGGTTCCGAAAGGCGCTTTCTGTTCTATCCTCGGCCCGTCGGGCTGTGGCAAGACGACGTTGTTGCGGATGATCGCCGGCTTCATCGAGCCCGACGCGGGCGAGATTTTCATCGGCGGCAATAGCATGCGCGGCGTGCCGCCCAACCGGCGTCCGGCGAATATGATTTTTCAGCATCTGGCGCTGTTCCCGATGATGTCGGTTGGGGAAAATGTCGCTTACGGACTGGCGCGGCGCGGCATCGCCAAAAAGCTTATTCAGCACCAGGTCGACGCCATGCTGGAGCGGGTCGGGCTAGCAGGCGCTGCGGTGAAACGCATCGACCAGTTGTCCGGCGGCCAGAAGCAGCGCGCCGCCATTGCACGTTCATTGGTGCTGGAACCCACCCTGTTGCTGCTGGACGAGCCGCTGGGCGCGCTCGACCTGAAACTGCGCGAGCACATGAAGCTGGAACTCAAGCAATTGCAGGCGCAGATCGGCACCACTTTCGTGTACATCACGCACGACCAATCCGAGGCCCTGGTGATGTCGGATTTCATCGCCGTCATGAATCAAGGGAAGTTCGAGCAGACCGGCACACCGCAGGATTTGTATTACCGTCCGCAAACCGCTTTCGTCGCCGGCTTTGTCGGGAACAGCAACCGTTTGTCAGGACGGATGGGCGCAGGCGCCGGGTCAGTTGCCCAAGTTGACGACGGCCCAGCTCTGTTCGTCAGCCCGCAGCAGGCATTTCCGCCGGGCCGGTCGCTGGCGCTGTTCATCCGTCCGGAAGCCATCGTTCTGGCGTGTCCGCCAGCGCCGCTGGAAAACTTCGCCAATCGCTTGAGTGGCAAAGTGCTGAGCCTGTTCTTCGATGGCGCCAATTCCACGGTGCTGATCCGGCTGGATGACAGCGACATTGAACTGCATGTGGCTTTGTTTCAGAACGGATTTCACGCGGATATACATCCCGGCGATACGGTGTCCCTCGGTATTGCCGCCGAGCATGTGCTGGCGTTTGCGGTTTAGCCGTGCGTCCCGCTAACCGACTCCTGCTGTGGCTGCTGCTGGCGCCGGCAGTGCTGTGGCTGGGCCTGCTGATCGTCTTGCCGCACCTGGAAATCCTGATGCTGTCGCTGCGTCAGCGGGTCGCGCCGCATGAATATGCGTTCAGTCTGCAACAGTACGCCACTTTTTTCGACGAGCCTTTGTACTGGCATACCTTTGCACGCACCGCGCTGATATCGCTGCTGGCGACACTGCTGACCTTGCTGTTGGCCTTTCCGGTGGCCTGGCATATCGCCAAGGTTGCTCGTGGCCGCAGCAAGGCGCTAATGTTGGCGCTGCTGCTGCTGCCATTCTGGGCCAGCGAAATGGTGCGCACACTGGGTTGGGTGATCCTGTTGCGCGGCAGCGGCGTGATCCCGCAATGGTTGTTTCACCTGGGCCTCACCGCAGAGCCGGTGGAGCTGCTCTACAATGACGCCAGCATCCTGCTGGGGCTGGTCTATTCTTCCCTGTTGTTCATGCTGATCCCGCTGGTGAATGCGCTGGAAACCCTGGATGACAGCCTGGTGGAAGCGGCTTACGACCTGGGCGGCAGCCGCGTCAACATCCTGCGCCAGATCATCCTGTCACATGCTGCGCCTGGCATCGCCGCAGGCAGCGTCATGGTGTTCATGCTGACGCTCGGCAATTACCTGACCCCGGTACTGCTGGGTGGCAAGAACTCGATGTGGTTCACCGAACAAATCTACACCCAGTTCATCACACGCTTCAATTGGGAGCAGGGCGCGGCGTTCGCCTTGCTGCTGCTGGTCTTGTCCACCCTGATGGTTTGGGTCGGCCTGAAACTCACCGGCCAGGGTTTCGGCGAAACCCTGCGGCGCACATGATCCCCAGCATTCCCCAATCGGCACGCAGCCGGCTGTTGCGCACCGCCTACCTGGCGTTGTTTTTCCTGTTCCTGCTGCTGCCGTTGACGGTGGTGGTGATCTTTGCATTCAACGACGCGCCTTATCCGCTGCCACCCTGGCGCGGCTTCACGCTCGACTGGTTCTTCGCCCAGGGCGACCGTATCGGGCTATTTCATGATGAGGAAATGCTAGCCAGTCTGTGGCAGAGCACCCGCATCGCGCTGTGGGTCACCGCGTTGTCGCTGCTGGTGGGTACCTGCAATGCCTTCCTGCTGGAGCGCTGCCGCTTTCGCGGACAGCGCCTGCTGTCGCTGGCGATGCTGCTGCCGCTGGTGATCCCCGGCGTGATCCTGGGGATTTCGATCCTGGCATTCATGAGCCGCCTGGCGCAATTTGCCGACGATACCTGGGGCGTGGAGCTGGAATTCCTGCGGCCCGGCCTGCCCCTGATCGTACTCGGCCAGTTCTCCTACATCGTCAGCATCGCCACGCTGACCATCGCCGCCCGCCTCAAGCGTTTCGACACGGCGCTGGAGGAAGCCGCCCTCAACCTGGGCGCCAGCCGGTGGGCGATTTTCCGCACCATCATCTTGCCTTATCTGCGACCGGCCCTGTTCGGCGCCGGCGCCATCGCCTTCCTGCTGTCCTTCGAAAACTTCAACACCACCTATATGCTGACCGGCAGCGATGCGCCTCTTACCGTCCTGATGTATGGCCGCATGAAAGAAGGCGCGACCCCGGTACTCAACGCCGTCAGCCTGATGCTGATGTTGTTCTCGGCGTTGCTGGCCGGGATAGTGTATCGGCGCAAGCCGGATTGATCCGCTGTACAACCAGTCAGTCGGACTTGCAGTGGCCCCATTGTCGAACTGCCGCGCCGGGTTGTCGTCACGAATCGAAAGAGTCAGTCGCCGGCAGGCTCCAACATGACCAGCAGTTGTGACAGGCGGGCATTCAGCACCGCCAGGTCAGAAGGTTTGATGGATGCCAGGATGCGTTGCTCGTTCTCCACATGCGCCTCCACCGCGCGGTTGATCAGCGCAAGTCCACCCGGCGTCAACTGCACCAGCACGCTGCGCGCATCGTCGCGGTTGGGCAGCCGTCGCACCAGACCACGGGTTTCCAGCCCCCTCAGCCGGTGTGTCATGGTGCCAGAGGTGATCATCAAGGCCGAGAACAGGGCTGTCGGCGCCAGGCTGTAGGGCTTTCCGGACCGCCTCAGCGTGGCCAGTACATCGAATTCCCAGTTGGTCATTCCGAAGGCCGCAAAGACCTCGTCCAGCCGGCGCTGCAGCAGCGCAGCACAGCGTTTGATGCGCCCAATGGTAGCCATCGGGCTGACGTCCAGATCCGGACGCTCCCGACGCCATTGCTCAAGAATGACATCCACTGCATCTGCTGGCCGCTTCACACCCATCCGGGAATTCCTGCTTATCTTGAAGTCAAGATTATATGCTAAACTATTTATCTTGAATTGAAGATAAATAGGCAATTACATGAAAACCACGCAAGGCCGCGCATCCTGGGTTGATGTCCTCATCACCGCTCTTGGCCCGATCATCTGGGGCTCAACCTACATCGTCACCACCGAACTGCTGCCGCCGGATCGTCCGTTCACGGCCGCGCTGCTGCGCACCCTGCCGGCGGGCGTATTGCTGTTGCTGTATAGCAGGCGTTTGCCCGCACAGCGGGAGTGGGGCCGCCTGATCATGCTCTCGGGATTGAATATCGGTTTCTTTCAGGCGCTCCTGTTCGTGGCGGCGTACCGGTTGCCGGGCGGGTTGGCGGCGGTGGTAGGTGCAATCCAGCCGCTACTGGTGATGGGCTTAGCCTGGGCGCTGGACCGCCGCCGGCCTGCCCGGCTGGCCGCCGGGGCCAGTGTGCTGGGGATTGCCGGCATGGCCGCCCTGCTTTTATCACCAGGGGCAATATGGGATCCGATCGGCATCGCCGCTGCCCTGGCAGGCGCTGCGTGCATGGCTGCCGGCACCTACCTGACGCGGCGCTGGCGGCCCGATGTACCGGTGCTTGCGTTCACCGGCTGGCAGTTGCTGTTGGGTGGATTGATGCTGGTACCTGTGGCCTGGGTCGCCGACCCACCCTTGCCTGAGCTAAGCGCCACGCAGGTGTTGGGCTATGCCTATCTTTCGATCTTCGGCGCCGTCGTCGCCTATGCGCTGTGGTTTCGCGGCATCGCACGCCTGTCGCCAGTAGCGGTGTCGTCGCTGGTGCTGCTGAGTCCATTGACCGCTGTGATCCTCGGCTGGGTACTGCTGGGCCAGGTCATGACGGGCTTGTCGCTGCTCGGACTGATCACCGTGCTTGGCAGCATCCTGGCGGTGCAATGGGCCACGAGCTCGCACGGCCAGATACAAACACCGGCTGCCCGGACTTCTGTCTGATTCCGGTAAACCATTCCCAACGGAGCGTTCCATGCACAATCCTGTCAAGTCTCTCATCGAATCGCGTGTCTCTACCAACCATTACGACACAAGCCGCCACCTGTCCGACGACCAAATCGCCGAACTGGTGCGCCTGGCCACCCGTGCGCCGTCAGCCTACAATTTTCAGAACTGGAAGTTCATCGCCGTACGCTCCCCCGACGCCAAGGCGCGCCTGAAAGCGGTGTCTTACGGACAGCAAAAGGTGGAGGATGCGTCAGTCACATTCATCATCTGCGGCACACTGGCGGCGCATGAGGGACTGCCTCACGCACTTCAACCTTCGGTTGACGCGGGCATCATGGAGCAGTCGGTGTTCGACGGTTGGGTGTCCATGGCCAAAGCCTCGCACCCCGGCAACCTGCAGTTGCAGCGCGACGAGGCCTTTCGTTCCGCATCACTGGCGGCAATGACGCTGATGTTCGCCGCCCAGGGCATGGGCTTGTCCACCGGCCCGGTGGGTGGCTTTGACGCTCCTGGCGTGGCGCGCGAGTTCGGCTTGGCTGCGACTGAAGTACCGGTAATGCTGGTGACGACCGGCTATCCGGCGCCGGGCAACTGGCCGCAAAAGCCGCGCAGGCCGCTGGATGAGGTGTTCGAGTTTGCCTGACCGGGCGCTGTGTATCCGGGAGCAGAAGGTGACATAGGCGTAGTGGCAGGCAGAGCACGCCCAGGTGAAGTTTTGATTGCAGGCGGCAAGCACTTATGCGGCGCTGTGGTTGATGTAAATCGGATTACCCAGCAAGATCAAGCTGCCGCCGGCATCACGCACGTCGACTCTGATCCAGTGCGGCTTGCCGTCACTGATCCAGTCAAAGTCCAGATGCAGATCGTCATTGCCGATCTGCGTATTCTTGACCATGTTGGTTGCCTTGCCGTCTTGTAATACCTGGATGTTGCCACCCCGCGCATGGGTTACGTGCAATTTGAAATTCACCGTAGCGTCGGCTGGCGCGGGCAGCGCATCGCCCATCATTGCCTGCGCGCCGTCAGCCTGCGCAGTCATCTCCAGTAAGCGATCCGGCGAACCCGTTACGTCGATGAACACATGGCCGGCGCGGATCGCATCGAGTATCGCCAGTTGCGATAGCTCGGCTGCATATACCACGGTAGTCGGCCTGCCAATTACGCTACCGCCTGCGCCAGTGTCAGTCTGGTCCGCATGATGATTGTCACTGCCGCCGACCGCGCTGATGCGCAAGCCGTGATTGAGTTGATTCTGCCAAAATGGAATGCCGGAATAGGGGGTGTCGGCATCCGCGCCATTGACTGCTTCGATAGCTTGAACGCGGCGCATATCGGTATCGGTATCTGTATCCCAACCGCAGCCCATGCAGAGTTCGCCGGAAGGCCGCACCGGATGATTAATTGAAATCAACCCGTGCAAAGGCGCTATGGCGGCAAGCTGCGCGTTCCAGTCCGGCAGTCCGCCGCGACCGATGCGAAAATCAATCGGCGCCAAGCTGCCAAAAAAATTGGCGTGACCAAAGAATGTGGTTAACTCGCGTCCGGGAATCAACAACAGGCGGTCAAAATACGGTTGAAGCTCGCGTATTGCATTGGCTTGCGAGACGGCATTGTGGTCGGTAATCGCTGTGAAATCCAGACCACGCGCCACTGCCGCCTGTGCAGTCAGAAATACCGGACAAGGCACTTGCAATTTGCCGCTGCGGCTGGCGCAACTGCCGTCGCTATGGGCGGTATGAGAGTGCAAATCACCGCGAAACCAGCCAGTGCCAGAGCGCAGAGGTGAGCGCAGGATGGCAGGCTCATCGGCGACCGCTAGTGATTTGGAAAAATAGATGTTGGCCGTATAGCTGGCGGTTGCATGCGCGCGCATATTCGGGACGCCTAGAAGCAGCGCCCATTTTCCCGCAATGATGGCGGTCGGCGAATAGGATGGCGTGGCGTCAACGCTGCTGAGCGTCACCACGCTCTTATTGCCGCCGCTCCAGCCGCGCAATTCTCCACTGGGGCCTAGCACGCCCAGATCGATCACGCTGTGCTCCTCTTTTCCGCTGTATGCGAACGCTATCGTGATGCGTTCGGTTCCGCTCGGCACGACAAACGGCACGCTGCGGTAGCTCTGGTGGTCGGCGCCCGTCAAACTGCCGCGCAAGACCAGGCTTGGGGCGTCGGCGTAAGCACAGCCCGTCAGTAAAAAGAAAATTACCGAAACAACGCGCATGGAAAGACCCCTGTGTCTGGATGGAAGAATGCGAAAACCGTGGCGGCAAACGCTGCGTCTGCCGCCACGGCTGGGTTGCGGTTACTGCGATTTAAAAGCTGTACATCAGTGCGGTGCGCACCGCTCTGCCCAGTACCGGACGGGCCAGGAAGGTGTTGGCGCCGGCATCGGCGCTTTGCAGCTCGCCGGCGCGCGGATTGCCTTCGGTCAGCCCTTGCGAGTTGTTGATATTGTCGACATAGAAAAACACCGACACGGCCTTGGTGATGTCGTAGCGCCCCGAGAAGTTGAGCACTTTGTAGGACGGCAGTTTCACGGTGTTGGCCGAGTCGACAAAACGCGCGCCTTCATACTCATACGACAATTGCAGGCGCAGCTTTTTTTCCAGCAGGTTCACGCCCGGCACCAGGCGATAGCTGACTTTCGGAACTCGTATCAACTGGTTGCCGCTGAAATTTCTCAGCACCGGCAGGTTATTGACCTTGTCCGTATAGCTTAGGTCCCGATACTCCGGTCTTTGCAGGGTCAGGTTAAATCCAAGGTCCGCCCATGTTGTTGGAATGATTTTCCCCTCCAGTTCGAGACCGATGGTGCGAGTCGCGGCGTACCCGGTCTGAGGTGTTGCGCTGGGGCTATTGAGGGAAAAGACGTAATTGGTATAGCCGACATTGTCATACTTGGAGTAAAACAGCGTCGGGTAAATTTCCAGTGCCGCACTGCTGAACTTATAGCCGATTTCGCCCAGGTCCATGGTCTGAGTAATCGGCACCGCCGTCGGGCTGGTGATGTAGGAACTCAGGTTGGGCAAGCGAAACGCCTGTGTCCAGCGGCCAAAAGCCCCGGCATTACGCGCGAGCTGGTAATTTGCGCCCAGTGTCCAGCCGGTCTTGCTGAAGCTATGGTCGTAATTGTCGAAAACCCCCGTACCGGTACGAATCCTGGAGGTGGCAAAAGTGCCGAGGTTGACATACTGGGTGCGCTCGGTAGTTCCCTTGGTATTCACCTGTTCCCAACGCAGTCCGCCGTCCAGCCGGAGTTTGTTGTTGATCTGCCATTCGTCCGCCAGATAAAGCGCGTTGGTGGTGGATGTGCCGTTGGCGTTTTCCCATTCATAACCATAGTTATAAATGCCGCCGTCGGTAATCGCGCCAAGATTCCTGCCTGATGCGTCGCTTGCCACCAGGTTGAGCAAGGGCGCCTGGTTTTGCGCGCCGAGCAAAACAGAGGACGAATAACGGTTGAATTTCTGCTTGAACCGGGCGAAATAATATCCGATGGTGACATCGTGGCTTTGGCTGCCAACCATGAACTTGTGCGCCAGGCGCGTATCGTTGATGAATTCGTCAACCGGCAAAGTCAGCGCACGCAGTCCGCCGACGATCATCAGCCCGTTATCGCCGGGATAATTGACGCCGGGAGTTTTGGCATATTGCAGTGACAGGCTGGTGGCGCCTGGCGCATACGCCAGCAAGGGTTGAGCCTGCTTGAGAAAGGACTGGATGCTCATCACCTGATTGGGAAACACGCCGTTGCGCTGGGTATCGGTTTTTGAATAGCGCAGCGACTCATTCAGTTTCCAGTGATCCCACAATTCCTTCTCGAACATAAGACTGAGCTGGTCGCGCTTAACATGCGTTCCTTCGCTGTTGTCGAATTTATACAGACTGCCGTCGCCCATTTTCATTGCGACGTTTTGCGTCTGCGGCCCGGCGACGGTGCCGAAGTTTCCGTCAAATCCAGGCACGGCGCTGATGCTGCCGTCGGGGTTGGTGCGCATCGGTATGCCGAGGTAGAGCGCGACTTTGTCGTCGAGATGCTTGACGTCGAATGTGATGCGCCCGCGTTCCACATCCTTGCTGAGTTTCAGGCGTATCTGCCCGCCGTCATTGGCATTGAAACCAGGGCTGCGGATGCCTTTGTCGGAACGATAAAACCCGCCGATGCCGACGCCCCAACCGTCCTTTTGCGGCGTCGAGTACCAGAAGTCGGCGCGATTCAGGCCGTAATTGCCAACCGTGTATTTGATCAGGCCTTCCGGCGTCTCGCCGATTTCACGCGAACGAAAATTGATCGCGCCCGCCGGAGCATTGGTATAAAACACCGAGGACGGCCCGCCGCGAACGACTTCGATACGGTCGATGGTTTCATCAAGACGGAACGCCTGATCTGCATTGAGGTAGCCGAGGGAAGGGTCGTGTTGCACCGGAATGCCGTCTTCCAGCAAGGTCACGGAGCCGAAGCCATCCACGGGGATGCCGCGTGCGCGGATATTGCCGGACGCTTCGCCGCCGGAGGCCTCGACCCAGAACCCCGGAACCGATTTCATCGCCTCGGTCACCGATGTCGGCGCCTGCATGCGCAGGGTATCCTCATCGATGGTTGTGATCGAATAACTGGCTTTGATTTTGGTGCGTGGGCCGGTGCCTGCACTCCCGGTGACAACGATAACATCATTAGGCGCACTTTTTTCGGCGCCGGCGATTGCCGCCGGATTGGCTACGCTAGAAGTATTCGTTGTTTCCTGAGCATGCAGGGAGATAGCTCCCACGGTAAGTAACGCCGCACCGCTACCCTGAAATGCCACGCGCATGGCGCGGCGTATGATATTTGAACCCACTGTGTATCCCCTTTTCAATGATTACGCAACGCAAATGGCTAACTGCGTGCGCAGTCTGGCGTGGCGCTGTTACACCGGCATGACTGAAAAAATACAGTAGTGCTCAGAGCGCCAATGCCAGTTGCGCCAAAGCCGCACCGATAGCAGCGCCGGCCAGCACGTCGCTGAGATAGTGGAGGCCCAGCACCGGGCGCGACAGCGCCACCAGCGCGGTGCATAGCCAGAGGACAGGTGCCAGCGGGGGATAGGCCGCGCCGGCAATCAGGGTGAAGGACACGGCGTGCAGGGTGTGTCCGGAGGGGAAGCTGAATCGATCCAGCGCCGGCGCTGAAGCGGTGATCGCAGCATACACTTGATAAGGCCGGGGCCGCGAAGTGCGTACCTTGAGCCACTTGTACACCAGCAAACCCACCAGCGCCGTCGCCAGCATGCGCAGCACCGTGGGCAGGGCGGCTGCGCCGTCGACAGCCAGCAGCGCCGCCATCAGGACATACCAGAATACGCCGTTGCCCAGCCGGCTGACGGCGCGGAAAAACACACGCGGCAGCCAATAGCGGCTGATGCGATTACAGCGCAGGCATAACGCCAGGTCGAGGGCGTTAATCCGGTACCACGAGGAATTCGCGGTTGCCATAGTGTTGCCTCTCGTGCGATGCGACGATGCCGGACAAAGTACGGGCAAAGCTGTCGTGGATGATCTCCCAGTCGAGTTGGGCGATGCTGGCCGGCGCCGCTGCGCGCACCTGCTGCAATTGTTCCCGGTCGCCGGCCAGTTCGGCTGCGGCGGCGATAAACGCTGCTGCGTCGCCAGGCGGGACGTGACGTCCGTTACCGCCGTCGACGATCAGGTCAGCGGCGGCGGCGTACTGGTAGGCCACCACGCCCAGGCCGCTGGCCAATGCCTCGGTGGTGACGTTGCCGAAAGTTTCGGTGAGGCTGGGAAACAGGAACAGGTCTGCCGAGGCGTAGTGTGTCGCCAGATCGGCACCGGTACGCATGCCGGCAAAAATTGCGGTGGGGCAGGAGGCTTGCAGGCTGCCGCGCAGCGGGCCGTCACCGACGAACACCAGCCTGGCTTCGGGGCGTATTGCGCGTATGGCGGCAAAAGAATCCAGCACCAGCGGCAGGTTTTTTTCCGGCGCCAGACGACCGACGTACAGCACCACCAAATTGTCTGCTGTCGCATTGTTGGCGCCCCAGGCGGCGCGCAGCGTGTTTGAGCGGTTGCCGGGATTGAATTGCGCGGTATCCACGCCGCGCGAAACCACCGCGAGATTTTCATAACCGGCACTGGCCAGCTCATGGGCCAGAGCGCGTGTCGGCACCAGGGTTGCCTGGGTGCGGTTGTGGAACTTGCGCAAGTAACTGGCAATGGGGGCTTTCAGCCAACTGAAACCATAGTGGCGGCTGTAGCTGTGGAAGTTGGTGTGGAAATCCGAGGTTACCGGCAGTCGCAATTTTCGCGCGGCGCCGATGGCCGACCAGCCTAGCGGACCTTCAGTAACGATGTGCACCAGGTCAGGCCGCTTGTGTTGCCACAGTCGGGTCAGGCGCGCTTTGGCGGGCAGGCCAAATTTAAGCCCGCCGTAATTCGGGATGGGTACGCCGGTGGCGAGTACTTCTTCGAAGGTGCGTTGCTCGGCTGGCATATCCAGATCATTCTGACGCGGTCGCACCAACTGGATGGCGTGGCCGCGCCGCAACAGGCCATCGACCATGCGGCCCAGCGTCATGGCGACGCCGTTGATTTCCGGCGGGTAGGTTTCCGTGACCAGCGCGATGCGCAGTTGCTGACGATCCGGGGCGAGCGGCTGGACGACAAAATCGGCGGGGTTGTATGGGGCAGACATGGCATGATCATGCCGCCCACGCGCTACGCTTTAATGACGCTTATATGGCAGTTTGGTGAAACCAACCGGCCATCAATGCATTAATGCGTCAATGCAGGCCAATGCCTTTCAGTAGAGGCTTGTTCCTTTGCCGCAAAGCAATCCTGCGCCTTACCAACGCGGAAAAACTTCCCAGGTCCAGGCCGATTGCCAGAGCCTCGCGGTGAAATCCGGTGCTGTTGGCAATGGCTGAGTCGGTATTCGCGGCAATCCGTTCAAGTTCTGCCTCGTGGCCATACCAGCTCGTCATGGAGAGGTACTTCGCCACTACCGCGTGAATTTTTCCGTCGGCGGAGCTTCGATCCATCCAGGCTGCGGCTTCAAATTGGCTGAACTGATCCGCGCAAAATTGCGCAAGAGAAGCGAGGTCGCGTTCGTCCATGGGGGTTTCCTCAATAGTTTTTTTACATCGGCGCTGTTGCGTCCCCAGCATGCCAGCACAACATGACAGAAATATCACCGGCAGGAACTTTTTTTGTAAATAAATCCTGTACCAATCGCCTGTGCCGGGAATCGCCTGCAAACCCGGCAGGCGTGTTTAAGGGCATAATTCAAGGCTGATTTTTCATGTATGAGGATGGCAGACTTGAAGATACTGGTACCCGTCAAGCGCGTGGTGGATTTCAACGTCAAGGTGCGCGTCAAGGCTGACGGCAGCGGCGTGGATCTGGCCAACGTCAAAATGTCGATGAACCCTTTCGACGAAATCGCCATCGAAGAAGCGGTGCGGCTCAGGGAAGCCGGTGTCGCCAGCGAGGTGATTGCCGTCAGTTGCGGGCTTGTCGCCTGCCAGGAAACCCTGCGCACTGCGATGGCCATCGGCGCTGATCGCGCCATCCTGGTGGAATCGGATGCGGATTTGCAGCCGCTGGCGGTGGCCAAGCTGATCCAGGCCGTGGCCGCCAAGGAGCAGCCGCAAATCGTCATCTTCGGCAAACAGGCCATCGACGACGACGCCAACCAGACCGGGCAGATGTTCGCCGCGCTGATGGGCTGGCCGCAGGCCACTTTCGCCTCCAAGGTAGTGGTTGCTAATGGTATGGCAACGGTGACGCGCGAGATCGACGGCGGCGCCGAGACGCTGGAAATGAAGCTGCCGGCGGTGATCACCACCGACTTGCGCTTGAACGAGCCGCGCTACGCGACGCTGCCTAACATTATGAAGGCCAAGAAGAAACAACTCGATACCTACAAACCCGCCGATCTAGGCGTTGATGTGACGCCGCGCCTGACGACGCTGAAGGTCTCCGATCCGCCCAAGCGCAGTGCCGGGGTGATGGTGGCGGATGTCAAGGAACTCGTCGCAAAACTCAAGAACGAAGCCAAGGTGATTTGATGACCAACCTCGTTATAGCTGAACACGACAACGCCAGCCTCAAGGCGGCGACCCTCAACACCGTGGCCGCCGCCCGGAAGATCGGCGGCGAGATCCACATCCTGGTGGCGGGCAGCGGCTGTGCTGCGGTTGCCGAAGCCGCCGCCAAGATCGCCGGCGTCGCCAGAATTAAAGTCGCCGATGCGCCCCACTATGCCGAGCAGACGGCGGAGAACATCGCCGCGCTGGTCGTCGCGCACGCGGCGGGCTACAGCCACATCCTCGCGCCGGCCACCGGAGCCGGCAAGAACCTGCTGCCGCGCGTGGCGGCGCTGCTTGATGTGGCGCAAATTTCCGAGATCACCGCCGTGGACAGCCCTGACACTTTCGTGCGTCCAACCTACGCGGGAAATGCGATGGCGACGGTCAAGTCGGCAGATGCGGTGAAAGTCATCACCGTTCGCACCACCGGCTTCGATGCGGTTGCCGCCGAGGGCGGCAGCGCAACGATCGAGGCAGTGGCGGCTGCTGCTGATCTTGGCCTGGTGAAACTGATCGGTCGGGAAATCACCAAGAGCGCCCGCCCCGAGCTGGGCGCTGCCAAGGTGATCGTCTCCGGCGGACGCGGCCTGAGTTCCGGCGAAAAATACCATCAACTGCTGGAGCCGCTCGCCGACAAGCTCAACGCGGCGCTGGGCGCTTCGCGCGCGGCAGTGGATGCCGGTTATGTACCCAATGATTACCAGGTCGGCCAGACCGGCAAGATCGTCGCGCCCCAGTTGTATATCGCCATCGGCATCTCCGGCGCGATTCAACATCTGGCGGGCATGAAGGAGAGCAAGGTGATCGTCGCCATCAACAAGGATGCCGACGCGCCGATTTTCCAGGTGGCCGATTACGGCCTGGTCGCCGATCTGTTCCAGGCGATACCGGAACTCATCGCCGAACTGAACTGAAGGAGAAAACATGAGCAACTATTCCGCACCCCTCAAAGACATGCAGTTCGTGCTGCGTGAGCTGGCCGGCATCGAGCGCGTCGCGCAACTGCCCGGTTACGAGGAGGCGACAGCCGATGTGGTGGAGGCGATCCTCGAAGAAGCCGCCAGGTTCGCCAGCGGCGTATTGGCGCCACTCAATTTCAGCGGCGACCAGGAAGGCGCCAAGTGGCATGACAAGTCTGTCACCATGCCGGCTGGTTTCAAAGAGGCCTACGCGCAGTTTATCGAAGCCGGCTGGAATGGTCTCGCCAGCGAGCCGGAATTCGGCGGACAGGGTCTGCCCAAGCTGGTCGCGGCGGCGGTGCAGGAGATGTGGAAATCCGCCAACATGGCGTTCTCGCTGTGTCCCTTGCTAACACTGGGCGCCATCGAGGCGCTGCAACTGGTCGGCACGCCAGAGCAGAAGGCAGCCTACTTGCCCAATATGATCTCCGGCAAGTGGACCGGCACCATGAATCTCACCGAGCCGCAGGCCGGTTCCGATCTGGCGGCCATCCGCAGCCGTGCCGTGCCGCAGGGCGATGGAACCTACAAAATATTCGGCCAGAAAATTTTCATCACCTACGGCGATCACGACATGGCCGAAAACACTGCGCACCTGGTGCTGGCACGCACGCCGGACGCACCGGAGGGCGTCAAGGGCATCTCGCTATTCCTTGTACCCAAGTTTTTGGTGAACCCTGACGGCAGCCTGGGCGCGCGCAATGACGCATGGTGCGTGTCGATTGAACACAAGCTCGGCATCCACGCCAGCCCGACGTGCGTAATGGCTTTCGGCGATGGTGGCGGCGCGCTTGGCACCCTGGTGGGCCAGGAGAACGCCGGTCTCAAATACATGTTCATCATGATGAACGCCGCTCGTTTCGCCGTTGGCCTGGAAGGTCTCGCAATCGGTGAACGCGCCTATCAACTGGCGCTGGCCTACGCCAGGGAGCGCGTGCAGGGTCGCGCCATCGAAGGTTCTACCGGGCCTGTGACCATCGTGCATCACCCCGACGTGCGCCGCATGCTGATGCTGATGAAGTCGCAAATCGAAGCGATGCGGGCATTTTCCTACACCGTCGCCGCCGCCCACGACGCCGCCGCGCATCATCCCGACGCGGACGAGCGCAAGCGCAGCCAGGCCTACGTCGACCTGATGATTCCGGTGGTGAAAGGCTGGCTGACCGAGACCGGCAACGAGCTGGCTTATCTCGGCGTGCAAGTGCATGGCGGCATGGGTTTCATCGAGGAAACCGGCGCCGCACAGCATCTGCGCGATGCCCGCATCACCACTATCTACGAAGGCACCACGGGTATCCAGGCCAACGACCTGATCGGTCGCAAGATCGCCCGCGAGGGCGGCGCGACACTTCAGGGTGTGATCGCGCTGATGCGCCAGACCGAAGCAGAATTGGCGAAGCAGGGTGGCGCCGAGTTTGCTGCGATCCGCGCTGCGCTCGGCCAGGGTATCGCTGCGGTGACGCAGGCTGCCGAATACATTGTCGCCAATTACGCTGGCGACATTCGTGGCGTGTCGGTCGGCGCGGTGCCTTTCCTCAAGCTGATGGGCATCGTCGCGGGCGGCTGGCAGATGGCGCGCGCCGCGCTGGTAGCGCAAGCGAAAATCGCTGGCGGCGACGCCGATCCGTTCTATCCCGCCAAGATTTCCACTACGCGCTTCTACGCCGACCATGTGCTGTCGACCGCGCCGGGCCTGGCGCACGCCGTGGTCAACGGCGGCGGCGGGGCAATGGCGCTGGCTGAAGAGATGCTCTGAGGTTTTTCCCCGCGAGCTGAATAATCTGCTTTCTCAAGCCGCCAGCAGCCCGCGCAAAACGTAGGGCAGGATGCCGCCGTGGCGCAGGTAATCCACTTCGATGGGCGTGTCGATGCGCAGCAGCAGCGTGACATCCCGGCGAGCGCCATCCGGTCGCCGGATGGTCAGCACGACATCCTGGCGCGGTCGTAACGCGCCCTCAAGACCGAGAATATCGAACGCTTCGTCGCCTTTGATGCCCAGGGACTCGACGTTGTCGTCGCCCTTGAACTGGAGCGGCAGCACGCCCATGCCGACCAGGTTGGAGCGGTGGATGCGTTCGTAGCTCTTCGCTATCACCGCGCGCACGCCCAGCAGCCGTGGCCCCTTGGCCGCCCAATCGCGGCTGGAGCCGGTGCCGTATTCTTCGCCCGCGAACACCAGCGTCGGCGTGCCGTCTGCCTGGTATTGCATCGCCGCGGCATGTATCGACATGAGTTCGTTACCCGGCTGAAAGCGCGTCACGCCGCCCTCGACGCGCGAGCCGTCGGTGTTGGGCGGCAACATCAGGTTGCGGATGCGCACGTTGGCGAAAGTGCCGCGCATCATCACTTCATGGTTGCCGCGGCGCGAGCCGTAGCTGTTGAAATCGGCCACAGCGACGCCATGCGCGAGCAGGTATTCGCCGGCTGGGGAAGCGGGCTTGATCGAGCCGGCGGGACTGATGTGGTCGGTGGTCACCGAATCGCCGAAGATCGCCAGCGCCCGCGCCGCATGTATGTCGGTGACGCCGCCCGGTTCAAGCGCAAAGCCGTCGAAGAACGGCGGCTCGGCGATGTAAGTCGAGGGCGTCCACGAATAGACCTGGCCGATGTCGGTTGGGATGTCGTTCCAGAGCGGATTGCCGTGAACAAAATCACTGTACAGCGCGCGATAAGTGTTAGGGTCGGTGGCGTGGGCCATCGCAGCGGCGATCTCCGGCCCGCTGGGCCAGATGTCTTTCAGCAGCACCGGCTGGCCGCTGCGGCTGACGCCCAGCGGCTCGCGCGTCAGGTCGATGTCGACACGCCCGGCGATGGCGAAGGCCACCACCAGCGGCGGGCTCATCAGGAAGTTGGCTTTGAGCGCCGGATGAATACGCGCCTCGAAATTACGGTTACCTGAAAGTACGGAGGCACACACCAGATCGTGTGCGACGATGGCCTCTTCCAGCGGCGCCGCCAGCGGCCCGGCATTGCCGATGCAGGTGGTGCAGCCGTAAGCCACAACGCCGAAGCCGAGCGCTTCCAGATCGTCCAGCAGCCCGGCCTTGGCGAGGTACTCGGTCACCACGCGGGAGCCGGGCGCCAAGGATGTCTTGACGCGTGGCCCCACCGACAGCCCCAGCGCCACCGCCTTCTTTGCCAGCAGCCCGGCTGCGAGCATCACGCCGGGGTTCGAGGTGTTGGTGCAGGAGGTGATGGCGGCGACCAGCACGTCGCCGTGGCCGAGATCACCGGTGCCGGCGGTTGACGATGAGCCGGCCTGTGCAAGCGGATATCGCCGCCGCAATTCATCGGTGGTCCGGCCATAGCCATTCTCTGCGACGGGCTGCGCAAACTGCCGTGCAAACGTCTGCCCCAACTCCGGCAGATTGATATGGTCCTGGGGCCGCTTGGGGCCGGCTACGCCAGGCTGCACGGTGGCAAGATCGAAATCGAGCACCGCGCTGTAGTCGATGTCGCCGGCCTGCGGCATGCCGAACAATCCCTGTGCCTTGAAATAGGCGCGGAAAGCATCGACCTCGTTGTCGCTGCGCCCGGTGGCGGCGAGATATTTCACAGTGACCTCGTCCACCGGGAAGAAGCCCATGGTGGCGCCGTACTCGGGCGCCATGTTGGCGATGGTCGCCCGATCCGGCAGCGTCAGCGAGGCGGCGCCCGCGCCGAAGAACTCGACGAACTTGCCTACCACCTGCGCCTGCCGCAGGCGCTCGGTGACTTGCAGCACCAGATCCGTGGCGGTCGCGCCTTCCGGCAAACGACCATGCAGATGGACGCCGAACACGTCCGGCGTGAGAATGTACAGAGGTTGCCCGAGCATGCCGGCTTCCGCCTCGATGCCGCCGACACCCCAGCCGACGACGCCCAGCGCATTGATCATGGTGGTGTGCGAATCCGTCCCGACCAGAGTGTCGGGGAAAGTCACGCCGTCCTTCTGCAATACGCCACGCGCCAGGTATTCGAGATTCACTTGATGCACGATGCCGATGCCCGGCGGCACCACGCGGAAAGTGTCGAAAGCCTGCATGCCCCATTTAATGAAGCGATAGCGTTCGGCATTGCGGCGGAATTCCAGCCGCATATTGAGGTCGAGCGCATTGGCGACCCGGTAGTGATCGACCTGCACCGAGTGGTCCACCACCAGGTCGACCGGCACCAGCGGTTCGACGATCTTCGGGTTCTTGCCGAAGCGCTGCGCCACGCCGCGCATCGCCGCCAGGTCGCACAGCAGCGGCACGCCGGTAAAGTCCTGCAACACGATGCGCGCCACCACGAAGGGAATCTCGGCGCTGCGCGCCGCCGTCGGCTGCCAGCCGGCGAGCTGGCGGACGTGATCTTCGGTAATTTTTTCGCCATCGCAATGACGCAGCACCGATTCGAGCACGATGCGAATCGACACCGGCAAGCGCGACACCTTGCCAAGCCCGGCCTCTTCGAGCGCGGCCAGCGCATAGTAGCGGGCGGGTTTCCCGGATGCGAGCGGGAAATTTCGTAGTGCGTTGAATGGATCATGGGGCATGGTGGTCTCCGCAAAAAACGCAGCGGATGTAAAAGCATCCGCGCATGAATCAATGATAATCCACGGCGGGATTTTGCGTTATGTATTGTGCAGACTGATGCCGGGGTGAGTCCCGGCATAGACTGGTAACGCGAGCAAGACTGCGCCTCCGCGTGGTCACGGCTTCTGTCGAACTGTGTGATATACGACGGTACACTTGATAGTGTGAGAGTGAGAAGCTCCGGGATTCCCCCTATCACGAGAGTTTGTATATTGAAACCCTCTTGCCCGAGGGCTAGAATGACGGCATGAATAATTGGTCTACCTGCCCAGCCGTTGATCGAGACCCCCACAAGGTCAGTGGCGCCTGGGTCTTCCGCGGCACGCGTGTGCCAGTGTCCGCCCTCTTTGAGAACCTTGAAGACGGGGCGCAATTGTCTGACTTTGTTGCATGGTTTCCCGGCGTCACCATAGAGCAGGCGCGTGCGGTGCTGGAGCACGCAGCACACACGCTTGAGGCTGCGTAGTGCGGGTGCTTTTGGATCAGGGCACACCTGTTCCGCTGCGCAATCATCTATCTTACCGATGGCGCAAACAATGAGCGCGACGCGCATCGAACGCGATTCCTTCGATCTTATCGAGGTACCTGCTGACCGTTCAGAGTAAAGGGCGAGGTTCGGTAAGGCCTGATAACTTATTGAGTGACCGTAGTTTATTATCCGAAGGAGACGAGTATGGGTAAGCACGAAATTATTGATATGGCTTTGCAGTTGAAAGCAGCAGAACGCTACGAGGTTGCGGAGAAAATTATGCAAAGCCTGGATAAGCCTGATGCTGAAATTGACCGGGTCTGGGCTGAAGAGGCGCTGCATAGGGCGCGGGCGTGTGATGAAGGACGGATGAAAACACTTCCATTCGAGGAAGTCTTTGGCGACAAATAATGCGGGTTCGATTTTCCGAAATTGCCAAAAATGAACTGACCGATGCCTGTGATTGGTATGAGCGGCAACAGGAGGGGTTGGGGTTGCGTTTCAAGAGTGCCGTGCAAGATGCCGCGCGGCAGATTGCCAAGACGCCGTTATTGTTTCCGGTGGAGTTGGAGGATGTGCGGCGTTACGTTATGAATCGGTTTCCTTATACCTTGCGATATGTGTTGCGCGGTGATGATGCTTGGGTTATGACGGTTTCGCACCAACATCGTCGCCCGGATTACTGGGTAGAGCGAATCGATAACCAATGACCATTTTTATTTCAGCGTGAGCCATGAGCAAAATGTAAACTCATAGTCCCCCTTCATCTGTGGAGGCGCAGCCCAGAAGACCCGAAAAACATAGTTGCCTTGCGTGGCGACTATTTGCAGGAGACGCAAAATGTGGCTCATTGGCGGATTGATCGGGTTCTTGCTTGGAGTAGCCGGGGGCTATCCGTTTTGGTTGTTGGGCATTTTGGTCGGCGCTTTAATCGGAAAATTGATTGAACGACAGCATGCCGGGGAATCCCGGGTGAATTTGGAGTTGGCGGCACGGGTGGGCGCCCTCGAACACCTGGTAGCAAGTCTGCGGGATGAAGTAG
>JACQAO010000090.1 GCA_016194935.1 Betaproteobacteria bacterium | reverse complement strand
TCTGGCCGAGGTGCAGTACCGTTTCAATCGTCGCTTCGATCTCAAGTCCATCCTGATCCGACTCGTCCGTGCTGCAGTACTTACCCGCCCGCGACCTGAGCATATGATTAGACTGGCTGAGGTTGGGGGCTAATCAAGAAAATAATTCCACAGGACACGAGGAGATCTATCTTGAAATCAATATTATTTGCCGCGATTCTCGGGTTTGCAGCGCTTGGCGTTGCCCACGCCGCCCAAGCCGCCCAAGCTACCCAAGCTACCTCGCCCATCGTCGACACTGCCTATGTGCAGGAAGCGATCAAGCGCGGCGCAATCATCTGGGACACGCGCAGCACGGACGCCTATAAAAAAGGCCATATTCCCGGCGCCGTGAACATCGGCGACATCGGAAAAACCTTGCGCGACGACAACAGCGAAGACTATATCGCCCAGGACAAAATCGAAAAACTGCTCAGCGGCGCGGGTATCGATCCGGCCAGGGAAATTGTTGTCTACGGCGCCAAAGGCAACCCCTTCGTGTATTTCGGCTACTTCACCGTTGCCTATTTCGGCGGCAGGAACGCCCACGTATACCACGGTGGCATCGACGACTGGCATGCCGCCGGTCAGGCGATCAGCACGGAGGATGCCAAGCTCCCGCCGGTAGCGCTGCATCTGAAGGTCGATCCAGGCGTCGCCGTCAGCACCAAGGATGTATTGAAGAGCCTCAAAAAGAGCAATGTGCAGATTGTCGACGTGCGTACCCCAAAGGAATACAGCGGTGAAGACATCCGCGCCATCCGCGGCGGCCACATCCCCGGCGCGGTCAACATTCCCTACGAGCAAAACTGGGTAGATCCGGAGACGCCGAAAAAACTGGCGAAAAAAGAAGTCACCAGCAAGAACGGATTGTCGCTGAAACCTGTCGAAGAATTGAAAGCCCTCTACGCCAAACTGGATCCGGACAAGGAAACCATCGTCTATTGCCAGAGCGGGGTGCGCGCTTCCGAAACGGCGACGGTGCTGCAAAGCCTGGGCTTCAAGAAGGTCAAGGTCTACGATTCCTCCTGGCTGGGTTACGGCAACACCTTGAGCGCTCCGGCGACGGACGTGTCGTTCTTTAACGTGGGCGCGATGAACGGAAGAATGGCCGCCATGGAAAGCCACATCGAGGCACTGGAAAAGCTGCTTGCCGCCGGCAAGCAGTAGGCGCATGCAGCGGCTCGGGAAAAAGCAGTGATAGCCTCGCCCCATGACCGATAGCGATCTCAACCAAACTTTGTTGCGCGCCTATATCAATAGCGCCAACGACGGCATTTTCGTGTTGTGCGACGAGATGAAATTTCACGTCGCCAACCCCTTGCTCGAATCCTGGCTGGGTGAGTCGGAGATTAATCTGACCGAACACAAATGCCGCAGGCCGATCACCGATTTCATCGGCAACGAAGAGAACCGGCAACTGTTTGTCCGGCACTTCGAGATGATGCAGGCAGGGCAGTCAGTGCGTTTTGAATGCTACATCGATCCTGCAGGGGCTGCGGCGCGGTGGGTTGAAATCAGCCTGAACCCGGTCAAGCTTGATGCGGGCGACATGTTTATCGGCGTTGCGCGCGACATCAGCGAGAAGAAAAAATCCGAAGAAATGCTCTGGCGGCAGTCCAATTTCGATACGTTGACCGGGTTCGCGAATCGCCAGATGTTCCAGAACCGCCTGGAACAGGAAATCAAAAAAGCCCATCGCGCTTCCCAGTCAATGGCGTTGATGGTGCTCGACCTGGACCGTTTTAGCGAAGTGAACGACACCCTTGGACATGACGCCGGCGACCTTCTGCTCAAGCAGGCCGGGCAGCGGTTGAGTACCTGCGTGCGTGCGGTGGATAGCGTGGCGCGGCTGGGCGGTGACGAGTTCGCCGTGGTTCTGGGCGAGCTGGACGAGGTGGATTGCGTGGAGCGGGTGGCGCAAATCATCCTGAGAAAGTTTGCCGAACCATTTCATCTGGATGGACAGGTGGTTTACCTATCGACCAGCATCGGAGTCACGTTCTATCCGGGAGACGCCAACCGCTTTGACGAACTCCTCAAGAATGCCGATCAGGCCATGTATGCCGCCAAGCACCAGGGCCGCAACCGTTGCAGCTACTTTGCGCCGTATATGCAGGAAGCCGTTCAGGCGCGGGTGCGGATGGTCAATGATTTACGCCTCGCGCTGGGTACGCTGACCGACTCGTTTCGCCTGGTCTACCAACCCATCGTGAATCTGGCCACCGGCGGCATCCACAAGGCGGAAGCGTTAATACGCTGGCAGCACCCCACGCGCAACCTGATTAATCCCGCTGAATTTATCCCGATCGCCGAAGACACCGAAATGATTCTCGAAATCGGCGACTGGGTGTTCCATGATGCGGCCCGCCAGATTGCACGCTGGCGTACCTCTCACCATGCGGCTTTCCAGGTGAGCATCAATGTTTCTCCGGTACAGATGCATAGCGCCAGCAATATGCACAATTGGTTCGATTACCTGCAAACCTTGCAACTGCCAGGGCAGAGCATCGTCATGGAGATTACCGAGGGGCTGCTGCTGAATGTCGGCAGCGGCGTCACCGAGCGGCTGCACGCCTTCCACAAAGCCGGTATTGAGGTATCGCTGGACGATTTCGGCACGGGTTACTCGTCGCTCTCCTATTTCAAGAAGTTCAACATCAATAACATCAAGATCGACCAATCCTTCGTCTGCAATTTGAAGCCAAACTCAAACGATATGGTGCTGTGCGAAGCCATGATCGCCATGGCGCACAAGCTCGGCATGAAGGTGATTGCGGAGGGCGTGGAGACCCCCGAGCAGCGTGATCTATTGATTGTTGCGGGCTGCGACTACGCTCAGGGCTACCTGTATTCCAGGCCGGTGCCGGCCGAAGAGTTCGAAGGGCTGCTGGACAGGCAATTCAGGTAAGCACTGCTGCTACCTCAGCCGGACTCGATCAGTTTTCCAGCGAGTATTCCACCGACATGCTGTGACTGCCGTGACCGGGTATGGTCACCGCATTCTCAAGGACGTTGGCGCTTTCCACGCACACCATTTCACGCCAGCCGTCGGGACCAAAATCGCCCATCTTGCCGGCCTTTTCCGCCCAGGGCGTCCACACCACGGTTGACCGGCTGCCCGATTTGGCAATGCGGATGCGCCGCGCCAGTTGCGGGTCTTCGAGCACGCAATCCGCCGTGGTGTTCACGTAAATACGGTCAGTCTCGGCGGTGAACGTCAGCGGCCCTTCCTGCCGTCGCCGCAAGCCGCCGGCGGGCCCGGTCTTGTCGACAAACTCGCAGCTCTCCAGGCCCAGCACGCGCGTCCTGGCGATATCGCCAACCTGCAAATAGGTATGCAGCGCTTCGCTGATGACGAAGGCATCGTCACCGAGATTGCCGGTGGTGAGCGTCAGCTTGAGCGTCTGACCTACTGTTACCTCCAGCGTCAGTTTGCCGGGATGATTCCACAAGGCGCGGGTCTGGTCGCTGTTGATCAGCTCCAGAGTGATTTGTGTCGCATCGTCGGCCAGGCTGACTGCCTGTGTCACGGCCCAGGGTACGGTACGCGCGTAACCGTGGCTGGGAAAGCCGGCTTCGGTCGCATGCGGGCCGAACCAGGGCCAGCACACCGGCGCCCCGCCGCGTATCGATTTGCCCGGCGCAAATTTCGCCAGCCTGGACAGCCACACCACCGGCAGCGCCGCGGGTTTCGGCTGCCAGGCCGTCACATGCCCGCCTTGCAGGCAGATGCTGGCGCTGGCGTGGGGGTTGTCGACCTCCGCCACCACCAGGCCGTCGCCCGCCGTGCGGAAGGTCAGCCGGTTCTTGATGCCCAGCCGTTTATCCAGTTCTTCAGGGCTGCCCAGGATCAGCATTACGCTTCCGTCCCACGCGGCAGGGGGGTTACATGCCAGATGGTTTCTGCATATTGGCGGATGGTGCGATCCGATGAGAAGCGGCCCATGCCTGCGACATTGAGTATGGCTTTGCGCATCCAGGCGGACGGGTTGCGGAACAGGTCTCCCACCGTTTCCTGACAGGCAATGTAGGAAGCATAGTCGGCGAGCAACAGGTAATGGTCGCCGTGGTAGGTGAGTTGGTCGAACACCGGTTTGTAGCGCTCACGATCCTCGGGGGAGAAATAGCCGTCGCGCAGCATGTTCAGCGCCTGCTTGAGTTCCTCGTTGCCGTCGTAGTGGTCCCAGGCGTTGTAGCCGGCGGCGCGCAACTGGGTGACTTCGTCGGCGGTCATGCCGAAGATGAAAATATTTTCCGCGCCGACTTCATTGCGGATTTCCACGTTGGCGCCGTCCAGCGTGCCGATGGTAAGCGCGCCGTTCATCGACAGCTTCATGTTGCCGGTACCCGAGGCTTCGGTTCCAGCCGTCGAAATCTGTTCCGACAGATCGGCGGCGGGAACAATGATTTCCGCTGTGGATACATCGTAGTTGGGGATGAACACCACCTTCAACAGACCGCGCACCAGCGGATCATTATTGACGATATCGGCGACATCGTTGATCAGGCGGATGACCAGTTTCGCCATGCGGTAGCCGGGCGCGGCCTTGCCGCCGAAGATCACGCTGCGCGCTGGAACATTGGCGCCGGCGCGGATGCGGTTGTATTGCGTGATCACATGCAGCACGTTGAGCAATTGCCGCTTGTATTCGTGGATGCGCTTGATCTGCACGTCGAACATCGACTCCGGGTCGACCAGGATGCCGAGTCTTTGATCGATCACTTGCGCCAGCCTGAGCTTGTTGGCGCGCTTCACGCGCACAAACTCGGCGCGGAATTCCGTATCGTCGGCGAGCGGGGCGAGTCTGCGCAACTGGTCGAGATCCTTCAGCCAACCCTTGCCGATACGACTGGTAATCAACGCCGAGAGTCCCGGATTGGCCTGGTTCAGCCAGCGGCGCGGCGTCACGCCGTTGGTCATGTTGACGATCTTGTCCGGCCACAGTCGGTGGAAGTCGGAGAAAATGGTTTCCTTCATCAAACGGGTGTGGATTTCCGCCACGCCATTGACCTTGTGACTGCCGACGATGGCCAGATGCGCCATGCGGATGCGTTTTTCGCCGGACTCGTCGATCAGCGACATGCGCTGCCACAGCGCCGGTTCGCCCGGATAATGATGCATTGCGTCCTTGAGAAAACGCTGGTTGATCTCGTAGATGATCTGCAAGTGGCGTGGCAGCACGCGCTCGAACAGCGGCACCGGCCAGGTTTCCAGCGCTTCCGGCATCAGGGTGTGGTTGGTGTAGGCGAAAGTGCGGGTGGTGATGTCCCAGGCGCGCGCCCAATCCATGCGGTGCTGGTCCACCAGGATACGCATCAGTTCCGCGACGGCAATGGAAGGATGGGTATCGTTCAACTGGATGGCGACCTTGTCCGGCAATCCGTCGAGCGACTCGGAAAATTTTTCGTAGCGGTAGAGCATGTCCTGGAGCGAAGCGGAGACAAAGAAGTATTGCTGCTTGAGGCGCAGCTCGCGTCCCATCTCGGTGGTGTCGTCCGGGTAGAGCACCTTGGAGAGATTCTCGGATTCGTTCTTGTCTTCCACCGCCCCGATGTAGTTGCCTTCGTTGAAATATTTCAGGTCGAAATCGCGGCTCGATTTGGCGGCCCACAGCCGCATGTTGTTGACTGTGCCGGTGTCGTAACCGGGGATCGGGTAGTCGTAGGCCATCGCCATGACATCGTCGGTGTCCACCCAATGAAAATTCATCTGGCCGTTTTCGTCGGCGTAATTGACTACCCGCCCGTGGAACTTCACCTGGTACAGCACCTCCGGGCGTGGAAATTCCCAGGGACTGCCGTAGCGCAGCCAGTTGTCGGGATGCTCCACCTGGCGACCGTCTTCGATGCCCTGATTGAACATGCCATATTCATAGCGGATGCCGTAGCCGTAGCCGGGTATTCCCAGCGTTGCCATGGAATCCAGGAAGCAGGCCGCCAGCCGCCCCAGGCCGCCGTTGCCCAGCGCGGCGTCCTGCTCCAGTTCGCGGATGTCGGCCAGGTTCAAGCCCATCGCCTCCAGTGCGCTGCTGAATTCTTTTTCACAGCAGAGGTTGAGCATGCCGTTCATCAGGCTGCGGCCCATCAGGAATTCCATGGAGAGGTAATAGACGCGCTTGCTGTCGTGTTGGTAATAGCTGCGCATGGTTTCCATCCAGCGCTCGATCAGGCGTTCGCGCAACACCGCTGCAGCGCTGAAAAACCAGTCGCGGTCGGTGGCGGTGATCGGGTCCTTGCCGATGGAATACACCAGGCGATGCGACAGGGAACGCTTGATCGACGGCACGTCGAGGGTGGGGTGATCCAGTTCCGGCAGAGCGGATGGTTTTTTCATGATCAATACGCCTGCAAATCCGCGCCGTCGATCTCCAGCGAGTGCCGCCAGAACTGGTCGTCGCGGTCGAACAGGCGATAGGTGCCGCGCGGCCCCCAACTGCCTGCCTGATAGGGATTGATGAAATCGCGCTCCATCGACCAGACTTTCAGCACCGGGTCGACCACCCGCCAGGCCCATTCCACTTCGTCGATGCGCAGGAACAGCGAATGATCTCCCAGCATCACGTCCAGCAGCAAGCCTTCGTAGGCGTCGTAATTCTCGTCGCTGCCCTTGTGATAAGTCGCATCCAGGCTGATCGAGCGGGTGTTCAGGTCGAGTCCCGGCACCTTCACCTGGAGCTCCATTTTCAGGCAGTCGTCGGGCTGGATGCCCAGCAAGATCCAGTTGGGCCGCGAGCGCTCGTGGTGGGTCTGGCGCAGCAAATCCTGTGGCGGGCGCTTGAAGCGGATGCTGATGGCGGAACTGTTCTCCGCCATGCGTTTGCCGGTGCGCATGTAAAACGGCACGCCGGCCCAGCGCCAGTTGTCGATGAATAATTTCAGCGCCGCATAGGTTTCGGTGACGCTGTCCGGCGCCACGCCTGCGGCTTCGGTGTAGCCCGGCACCGGCTTGCCGTCGATAGTGCCGCTGGCATATTGGCCGCGGAAAGCATGGGCATGCACGGCATTCTGGGTGATGGGGCGGATGGCCTTGAGTACCTTGACCTTCTCGTCGCGCAAATGCTCCGGCCCCATGGTCACCGGCGGTTCCATCGCTACCAGGGCCAGCAGTTGCAGCAGATGGCTCTGGATCATGTCGCGCAAGGCGCCGGCATTCTCGTAGTAATCGATGCGCCCTTCCACGCCCAGGGTTTCGGCATGGACGATCTGCACATGATCGATGTAATGGTGGTTCCACAAGGGTTCCAGCAGCAGGTTGGCGAAGCGGAACACCATGATGTTCTGCACCGTGCCTTTGCCCAGGTAATGGTCGATGCGATAAATCTGCGGCTCGTCGAGATGCTTGTAGAGGCCGCTTTGCAGGGTTTGCGCACTCAGCAAATCGTGGCCGAAGGGCTTTTCGATCACTACCCGACGCCAGCCGTTTTTTTGCTTGAGTAATTCCGCCGCGCCCAGTTGTTCGATGATGTTGGGAAACTCCGAAGGGCGCACCGACATGTAGAACACCACATTGGCAGGAAACGCAGGATTTTCGTCGAGAGTTTTCCTCAGTCGTTGATAGGCCTCGGCGTCGCCCGGCGGATTGGCGTGATAGTGGAGACGTGTGCAAAACCGCTCGAACGCCGGCTGGTCATAGCCCTCCGGGTACTTGGCGTTCAGCATGCCCGCCACTTCCTCCAGCCATTGTTCGCGGCTGTGCTGCTCCAGGCCGGCGGCGAGAATCAGCATTTTTTCCGGCAAGCGTTTTGCGACTTCGAGACGGAACAGCGCGGGGATCAGCTTGATGCGCGACAGATTGCCGCCCGCGCCGAAAATCACCAGGGTACAGGGGTCTATGGCTTTCATTTCCCTTCTCCTGCCGGCTTCACCGCGTGGCCGCCGAAGGCATTGCGCATCATCGACAGCAAGCGATAGCCGTAGCCGCTTTCATTCTGGCTGGTAAAGCGCATTTGCAGGGCCAGCGTCAGCACCGGCGCGGCCACGCCCTGTTCCACCGCTTCGATCACGGTCCACCGCCCCTCGCCGGAATCCGCCACATACGGCGCGACTTTGTCCAGCGTCTGGTCGACTGCCAAGGCTTCGGCGGTCAGGTCCAGCAACCAACTGCGCACCACCGAACTATGCCGCCACAATTCGGTGATCTGCGCCAGATCGAGCGCGAATTCCTGCTTGCCGCGCAGCAACTCCAGGCCTTCCGACATCGCCTGCATCATGCCGTATTCGATGCCGTTGTGAATCATCTTGGTGAAATGTCCGGCGCCGACCGGGCCGACATGCGCCCAGCCGCGATCCGGCGCGGGCGCCAGCACTTTGAGTATCGGCGCCATGATGCCGGCCACCGCCGGACTCGCGCCCACCATCATGCAGTAACCGTTATCCAGCCCCCAGATGCCGCCCGAAGTGCCGGCATCCATGAAGCCGATGCCCTGTTCAGCCAGCCACACGCCGCGCCGCTGGCTGTCCTTGTAGTTGGAGTTGCCGCCGTCCACGATCACATCGCCCTTTTGCAGCAGCGGCGCCAATTCGCGGATTTGAATTTCCGTCGGTTCGCCGCTCGGCAGCATCAGCCAGACTACCCGTGGCGCTTGCAGTTTGGCGACCGCATCGGCCACGGAGGCTGCGGCGATCACGCCCGCTTCAGCGACGAGGGTCGCCACCACTGCCTGACTGCGGTCGACGCCGACCACCTCGATGCCGCCACGACGCAAACGCCGCGCCATGTTGCCGCCCATTTTTCCCAATCCAACGATTGCGAGTCGCATGATCACTCCTTCACTCCTCAATGGAAATTTTCTTTACCGACTTCGATATACACATGCCAGGAAAGAAGCATACAGGGTGCCGTCCCGCACCGCAAAGCCCCATTGCCGAAGGCGCCTGAAATTAAAAGCACAAAATATCAAAAAATAAAATCCGGCAAATCCTATTATGGCTTCGCCAAACAAACTGGAGAGTGGAGAACGCCATGAAAAACAAATTTGCAGATACCTGGGAAACATATACCGCATCCTGGAAGGCGGAGAGTGCCGCCGAAAAGCGCGCATTATTCGAGAGATGCCTGGATCCTGCATGCAGATACAATGATCCCCTCATCAAGACAAAAGGCTGGGACGCGCTTGAAAATTACATGCTGGGTTTTCACCAACAGATTCCGAAAGGATATTTCGTGACTACCTATTTTCTGGCGCACAGCGACAAGAGCATTGCCAGATGGGAAATGAGAAACGGTGAAGATGTCGTGGTTGGCGATGGCATCAGTTACGGCGAATATAACGAAAAGGGATATCTGGTTTCGATGACCGGATTTTTTGAATTGCCACCGGGATAAGTGATACGAAGTGAACTATCTGAAGCAGGTCCGGAAAGGGATCGACTATATCGAGGCGAATCTGGATTTCGATTTTACCTTGTCGCAGGTTGCCCAGGCGGCGGGGATCAGCCAGTGGCACTTCCAACGCATATTCAGGGGGCTCACCAATGAGACCTTGAAAACCTATATCCGTTCCAGAAGGCTCGCGTGTTCATTGGGGAAACTCCTCGACACCGACGCCAGGATTATCGATATTGCCTTGAGCGCCGGCTTCGAGTCGCAGGAAAGCTTCACCCGCGCGTTTAAAAAAACTTACGCCATGACTCCCAACGAATACAGAAAATTGGGCAGCAAAAACCTGTTCCTGAAAAAAGTACAGTTCGATGCCGAATATTTGCGGCATATCAACCAGAAAATTTCACTGGCGCCGGAGATTTATGAGCAGCATAAAATGCTGTTGGTCGGCCTCAGAACCTGTTTCTACAGCGTCGATTCGGAAAAAAACAATATCGCCGAAAAACTGCCGCCGCTCTGGGACGAGTTTTTGCGGCGCAGGGGAGAAATAGAAAACCGCGTCGTCGGTGTAAGTTACGGCGTTGTGCGGCAAGCCGATGAGAACACGGATCTGCTGGAATACTATGCCGCCGTAGAGGTCAGCAAACCGGGAAAGCTGCCGGAAAAAATGCTCAGCCTGGAGATTCCCGCTTCAACATATGCGAAGTTTACCCATCAAGGCAAAGTCAATGACATCAACAATACCGTTAACTATATTTACTCAAGCTGGCTGCTGCAATCGGGGATGAGACATACTTACGGCGCCGATCTGGAGTTCTATAGCGCGGCGTACCATCCGGTATCCGACCAGTCGATCATGCACTACGCCATACCCATTCAACGCTGAAATTCGTGAAACATGGAGTCAAGACCACGACCACAGACTTGCCGCTGGCATACATACACAAACCTGGGCGAACTGAGCCAGGCCGGGGCGCAGCGCATCCTGCACAGTGCGCGTGAGTGCATCGCCCGCAGCGGACGTTTTTCCATTGTGCTGGCGGGCGGCAGTACCCCGCGCCAGGTTTATGCGTTATTGCGCACTGGTAGTTCCGACTGGTCGCGCTGGCAAGTATTTTTTGGCGATGAGCGTTGCCTGCCGGCCGATCATGCTGAACGCAACAGCCGCATGGCGGCGGAATCCTGGCTGGATCATGTCGCCATCCCGCCTGCCCGGATACATCCCATCCCGGCTGAACTAGGGCCGCAGCAGGCTGCCGCCGCCTACGCAAAAGCACTGGCAAGCGTTCCTGAGTTCGACCTGGTACTGCTTGGTCTGGGCGAGGACGGCCATACCGCCAGCCTGTTTCCCAGCCATGACTGGGGCGACACGCTGGATTCACCACCCGTGCTGGCCGTGCTTGATGCGCCCAAGCCGCCACCGCAACGTGTATCCCTCAGTGCAGCACGCCTGAGTCAGGCGCGCGAAGTCGTGTTCCTGGTGAGCGGCGCGGGGAAACGCCAGGCGGTGGCCGACTGGCGCGCCGGCAGGAACATCCCGGCACTCGCCATCGCGCCGCCCGGCGGAGTGGATGTGCTGCTGGATTTTTGAGACTACTCCCATTACTCGTGACAGAAGAGGCTATCATGTGATCGGGTTTCATAAGCAAGGGGGGGCGAAATGAAAATGCCCAGCGCTTACTGGCAGCCGTTTCTGGCGCGACTGCCTGCTGTGGGTATCTTGAGTCTGGCCGTATTGGCATGGACGCTGGCTTCCTGCGGAGGACGGGAGAAAGCCGCAACCACGCCTGCACCTGTAGCAGTGATTGTCCCAGCCCCTAAGTCCGCTCCCGCCCCCGCACCCAAGTTTGCCCCACCGCCCTCTGCGCCTAAATCAGCGCCAGGCGCTACTCTTCCGGCTCCCGATGGAAAAGTCGCCGCGTCTGTCGCGCCGCCAAATTCCGGTTTCGGAGAGTCTTCTCAAAAGAAAAAGCCGGGCGGCATGCCAGTAGTACCTCCTGTATCGGCCACCCCTGCGCCCGCCGCAGCCAATGGTGTTCCCAAGAACGCACCCGCCGATCAGTATGCAGTGAAAGTGGGCGTGGATCCTGTCCTGAGAATTCCTGGTCCGCCGGGGGAACTCAGGGTGTGGATCGGCTACCCGGCGTATGAACCCGAATACAAGGATTTGAAAAGCGCAACCGATACGCTGCCGGCAGAAGGCAAGACGGCAATGGTCACGCCCTTTGCGCCGGGACTTAAAGTCGAGCCGAACAAAAGCGTTTGCATGAAAACCAATCCCAAAGGCTCGGAAGTCATATTCACCTTGACGCCCGTAGAATCCGGTTCCTTCAAGGTGGGCGCGGAAGTGGCCCTGTTCGATTCAGCCGATTGCAGCGGAGCGCCCATACCCAAAGCCACCACCACGCTGCGGGTCGAAGTCAGCGTGGATCGCGGCAAATTGACAAGTAAGTATGTCGGAGAACTCTGGGAGGTGTTCTGGAAAAAGCTGCTGGAATTCTGGGGCGCGGCGGTAGCGCTGATTTTTGCAGCACTGTTATTTTTGCTCAGGAAGAGGCTGAAACAGTGGTTTGGATTTACGGGCTGATCTGGTGCTGAGAGCTATTCACTACTGAGATCGGGACGCGCGTCGAACTCAAGTAGTTGTATGCCTACGCCGCCATCGCCAGCGGCGTGACCTCCGCTTCGATGCGCTGGTGCATGTCCCGATAAGTAGTTTCAAGATCGTACTGCGCTTGCAGGTTGATCCAGAAAGCAGCGTCGGTGCCGAACAAACGCGCCAGGCGCAAGGCGGTGTCGCTGGTAATCGAGCGATTGCCGGCGCAAATCTCGTCGATGCGGCGCTGCTGCACACCCGCCAGCTTCGCCACCTTGTAACGGGTAATCCCCATTGGCTCGATGAAGTCCTTCATCAGCACTGCGCCGGGATGCACGGGCGCCAATCGACGACCGGTGGCAACATCCCGGAAATCCATGTTTTTCAGTTGCTCGCGTGCGATAGCCATGTTCCGTTCCTCTTAATGATAGTCCGCAATCTCAACATCCATCGCATCGCCATCGACCCAGCGGAAGCAAATGCGCCACTGGTCATTGATGCGGATGCTCCACTGTCCGGCCCGATCCTTCTTCAACAGCTCCAGCCGATTACCTGGCGGAACTCTCAGACTCTCGATACCGCCCGCCGCGTCGATCAGCTTCAGCTTGCGCCGCGCCGTTGCCTGAATTTCTTTCGGCAGCCGCCTGGCTTGCAAGCCTTCAAAGATGGCGGCAGTGTGCTTATCGGCGAATGTTTTAATCACGATTCGATAGTATTGTATTGCGGTAGTATTGTCAATCGGTAGTACATAAAGAGCAACCACACACCCTGCGTTGGTTTTACTTGCAGTCAGCTACGCCTTACCGTATAGTAAGGAACAATTTAAAAATGGACAAACGATGACAACCGCCACCATGACCAGCAAAGGACAAATCACCATTCCATCCGCGGTTCGGGCGGCGCTGGGCGTTGATTCCGGTGATCGGTTGGAATTCGTGGAGGTGCAGCCTGGGCGCTTCGAGATTGTGGCGGCCACGCATTCCGTCACCGCGCTGAAGGGACTCATTCGGAAGCCGGCCAAGTCCGTTACCATCGAAGCCATGAACCGGGCGATTGCGGCCCAGGGAGCCAAGGCGCGATGATAGGCCTGGATACCAACGTGCTGGTGCGATACGCCGCCCAGGATGATCCGAAGCAGTCCCCTAAAGCGACGCGCTTGATCGAATCGCTGACGCTGGATGATCCGGGCTATGTGAGCCTGGTGGCGGTGGTGGAGTTGTACTGGGTAATGACCTCGTGCTACGCCTGCACCAGAGGCGAAATCTGCGAGGTGCTGGAGACTTTGCTGCGCACCAAGGAAATCATCGTGGCCAAGGCGGACGTGGTATGGAAAGCAATCCGCTTATTCAAGGAGGGCAAGGCGGACTTTGCGGATTGCCTGATCGAGCGGGACGCTGAAGATGCCGGCTGCGGCTACACCAACACATTTGACCGCGAGGCCGTAAAACATTGCGGCATGCGGTTGGTTGATTGAGTTTGACGGTGTGCTAAACTATTCTTACCATGTAAGAGGAGCGTGCCGTCATGCTGATCGTTACCGTTTCCGATAAAGGCCAAGTCGTTATTCCGGTGGAAATCCGTCGCCGCCTGGGGATCACCCCCGGCTGCCAACTCGATTTCAGCCTGGAAGGTCATGTTATCCGTGCGGAGGTGAAGCGCCAGGTGGTGCAAACCAATGTCGAAGACGGCTTCGGCATGCTGGCTTGCAAACGGCCAGGTAAACGCCGGTTGGCTGATTTCGATGTCGCTCTCGCCATGCGGGAAGCCAAAGATGATCGCCCTTGATACCAACATTCTGGCGCGTTTCTACGTGGCTGACCCGGCTGACCCCGAGGCCGCCAGGCAACGCAAGATTGCCTACCGCCTGCTGAGCGAATCCCCCCGGGTGTTCGTACCCCTGACCGTGATCCTTGAACTCGAATGGGTGTTGCGCGCCTTCTATGGTTTCGTGGCAGAGGATTTCGTGCGGGTCGTCAAGCATCTGCTGGGATTGCCCAACGTCAGCGTCGAGGAATGGCCGCGCATTGCCGACGCCTTGGCCTGGCACACAGAGGGACTGGACTTCGCCGATGCGCTGCACCTGCTGGCCAGTAGCCATTGCGCGGAATTTGTGAGCTTCGATGACCGTCGCTTCGCGCGCCGCGCCAAACGTCTGGGAGTCAAACCGGCAGTCGTTGTACCTGCCAGGTAGTCCTGCGACTGCGGCAACGGGTTGGCTCCTGGTACGGGAGCGCGTGGAAATTGGTAATACTTGGTGGAGAAGAGGAGGATCGAACTCCCGACCTCCGCATTGCGAACGCGGCGCTCTCCCAGCTGAGCTACTTCCCCACACGAGGCGCGCAGTATATCAAAATCGGCGGTGTGGGGCCGGCTTCAGGTTTCGTCGTTCTCACCGGCGCCGCAGGCGGCGCGTTGCAGGCGGTCGGTGATCGCCAGCCATTCGGTTGTTGCCGGCGGCGTCTCGATCAGGATCAGTTCGCCAGGGGCTGCATCCAGCGCGCGCAACCGGGCGTACAAATCATGCGCGTAGCGGGTGGCATCGCCGGCGGCGGCGTGCCAGGTCAGGCCGGGCGCAGCGATTGGCGGCGCGGCGTGGGCCAGCACGGCGAGCCGCAGGCCGGCTGCCAGCGCGGTGTTGACGGCATTCGCCAGTGCATCGCCAGGCACCAGGCGCAGCGTTGTGTGCGGCGCGTAGTGAGCGGCGAGTGAGCCGGAGACGCGCGGCGCGGCGGCATCTGAATGTTCATGCAGCGGCTGGCCCAGCACGCGGGCGATGTCGGCGGCGCTGACAGCGCCGGGCCGCAGCACTACTGGCATACCGCGCGACAGGTCGACGATGGTTGATTCGATGCCGACTTCGCATGCGCCGCCGTCCAGCACCAGCGGCACGGCGTCGCCGAGTTCGGCGCGCACATGGGCGGCGCTGGTGGGACTGATGCGGCCATAGCGGTTGGCTGAGGGGGCGGCGAGTCCACCATACTGCCCTCCATCGAAGGCATGCAGCAGCGCCAGCGCCAGCGGATGATCCGGCACGCGCAGGCCCACCGTGTCCTGGCCGCCGGTGACGGCATCGAGGACTTGCGGCTGGCGTTTCAGGATCATAGTCAGCGGGCCAGGCCAGAAGGCGGCGGCCAGTTTTCGCGCGCTGTCCGGCACCTCGCGCGCCCAGGCGTCGAGTGCTGCGGCACTCGACAAATGAACGATCAGCGGATGGTCGGCGGGGCGGCCCTTGGCAGTGAAAATCTTGGCGACGGCTGCGGGATTTGCGGCATCCGCACCGAGGCCGTACACGGTCTCGGTGGGAAAAGCGACCAGCTCGCCGGCGCGCAACAAGACAACCGCATGCGCCAGTTCCCTATCAGGCGCTGCCTTCAAGGCAGATCGGGCAGTGTCTTCGCCAACACTTTTTCGGTCTGGCGCTGGCGGAAGTCCGCCAGTTTCTGCGCCAGCTTGGCGTCGTTCAGGGCCAGCATGGCGACGGCGAACAGCGCGGCATTGGTGGCGCCGGCCTCGCCGATGGCGAAGGTGGCGACGGGGATGCCGGCGGGCATCTGCACCATCGACAGCAGCGAGTCGAGTCCCTGCAAATGTTTCGACGGCATCGGCACGGCGAGCACCGGCAAAGCGGTCTTGGCGGCCAGTACGCCCGCCAGGTGGGCTGCGCCGCCCGCCGCGCCGATCAGCACCTGGATGCCGCGACCGGCTGCGCTGGCGGCATATTCAAGCGCCGCATCGGGGCTGCGATGCGCCGATAATACTTTGGCTTCGTAGGGCAGGTCGAAACTCTTGAGGGTTTCTGCGGCGGTGCGCAGGATCGGCCAGTCGCTGTCCGAGCCCATTACGATGCCGACCAGGGGGTTTTTTTGCATGATGCGTTCCTTTGCTATTTTCAGATTAAAGAATACGTTCCGCTGCTTCGATGGTATTCGCCAGCAGCATGGTGATGGTCATCGGCCCGACGCCGCCAGGTACCGGGGTGATGAGGCCAGCCACCTCTTTCGCAGATTCGAAATCGACATCGCCGCACAGTTTTCCACCCTGCTCGGCGGGCAGGCGATTCATGCCGACATCGATCACCGTGGCGCCCGGTTTTATCATGTCGCCGGTAATCATTTTCGCCTTGCCGATGGCGGCCACCAGAATGTCGGCGCGGCGGGTGTGAAATTTCAGGTCGCGGGTGCGCGAGTGGCAGACGGTGACGGTGCAGTCTGCCGCCAACAGCAGCATCGCCATGGGTTTGCCGACGATATTGCTACGCCCCACGATCACCGCCTCTGCGCCTTTCAGCGTGACATTCTGCGACTTGAGCATCTCCATCACGCCGTAGGGCGTGCACGGGATGAAGCGCGGCGCGCCTTGCATCAGGGCGCCGACGTTTTCGGCATGAAAGCCGTCGACGTCCTTCTCCGGTGCGATGGCTTCGAGCACGGCAGCGCTGTCGAACTGCTTGGGCAGCGGCAGTTGCACCAGGATGCCATGCACCGCCGGGTCCTCATTGAGTTCGGCGATGCGGGCTAACACCAGCGCCGGGTCGACCTCGGCAGGGTAGATGTCCTGCAAGGAGCGCAGACCGGCCTTCTCGCAGGCATTCACTTTATTGCGCACATACACCGACGAAGCCGGGTCTTCGCCCACCAGGATCACCGCCAGGCAGGGCGTGATGCCGCGCGCCTTGAGCGCGGCGGCGCGCACCGCCAGGCGCTCTCGCACGCTGGCGGAAAGGGCAGTGCCGTCGAGGATGCGGGCAGTCATATCAAACAGTCTCCCAGGGGTTGAGAATGGCGACACCGGTTTGCTCAAAATCAGCCACGTTGCGGGTTGCGAGAGTCATGCCATGGACCAGCGCCGTCGCTGCGATCAGCCCGTCGCGCACCGGGCGGGGATCGGGTACATGCAGCCGGGCGCTGCGCTGCGCCACAGCGGTATCGACGGCCAGAATTCGATCCTTGAAGGCTGGCAAGACATGTTGGTTCAGCCACGTCCGAAATACCGCCCCCTGCGCTGGGTCGTGCCGCTCAGCCAGTAATACGCCAATTTCCAACTCCTGCAGGGTGATCACGGAAAGATATAAATCGGCGGCATCCATGCTATCGGCCCAATCAGCGACATGAACATCCGCTTTGCCAAGGCGGATTTTACGCAACTCGGAGACGACATTGGTATCCAGCAAGTACATCAGGAGAAATTCGCCGGCTGTGCGAGATCGCGCAATGGCGGGATCTCAAGTTCAGTCCCTTCAAGGGGGACCGAGGCGTCTTCGATGCCCGGCATTGCCAGCAGATCGGCGATCTTGGTCCGTCCGCCGGTGATCTTCTTGTACTCGTCGAAAGTCAGCAGCACATGTGCCGGTCGACCGCGATCGGTGATGAACACCGGGCCGGACTGCGCCGCTTTCTTGGCTTTGCTGGCGTCCTGATTGAACTGTCGGCTGGAAAAGGTCGTGATGGTCATGGTGCTGCCCCTCACTTGCGGATAATGTAGTTACGTTACTACAAAAATATTTCCCACGCAAGACGCCATTTCGCGCCATTTCGCGCCTGATCCAGATATTTTTCTTACCTCGTCATTCCGATTGTTTTTTGCGATAGATGCGCACATCATGGCCGTGGTATCGGGAGTTCTTGAAGCTGCGGAAGCCCACCTTTTCCGCCACCCGTACCGAGCCGATATTCTCGGGCTGGATTACAGCGATCACCGTGTCAAGGCCGAGCTGCCCGAATCCGTGAGCAAGGACGCTGGAGGCCGCTTCGGTAATCAAGCCTTGGCTCCAGTAGCGGCGCGCAAGCCGATAGCCGATTTCAATTTGCTGTTCCTCATCGATTATCAGCGGGCCGAAGCCGCAGTATCCGATCACGCTCGATGAAGCTTTGTCGACCAGCGCCCACTGGCCGTATCCTCTTTCTGCATATGAGGACATGGCGCGCTGGATAAATTGGCGAATATCCTCCAGCGTGCATACGCCCTTGATCGAGAATCGCATGACCTCAGCGTCGCCCAGCACATGCACGAGGCTTGGCGCATCATCGGGCGCCAGCGAGCGAATCAGCAGCCGGGGGGTTTCGGTGACAAGCATAAACTTTCCCTGTGGTATGAAAACGAGCTTTCAGGCCAGGTATTTTATGCGAGCAGGCCGCCGTCCACAACCAGACTGTGGCCCACCACATAGGACGACTCCGGGGAACTGAGCCAAAGGATTGCGCTGGCTATCTCTTCAGCCCTGGCAAGCCGGCCTATCGGGATGGCTTGCGCCAACTGTTCCTTGTGCGCAAGCAATTGATCATCGCTGTAGTGTGCTGTCCGGCGTTCACGGCGCGGGGTTTCGGTGGCGCCGGGGCAGACGGCGTTGATGCGTATTCCCCGCCCAATATATTCCTTGGCCGCCGAGCGGGTCAGGCCAATGACCGCATGCTTACCCGCACTGTACATCGCAGCGCCAGGCACGCCGGATAAGCCGTTGACGGACGAAACGTTGACGATGGTTCCACCGCCGGAGTGCAGCATGGCTTCAATCTGGTATTTCATGCAATTGAAGATACCCATCACATCCGTAGAAATTGTGTTGCCGGCATCCTCGTTCGACATTTCGTGGAATGTTGCTGGTTTCGAGTCGTATGCCGCGCTGTTCACCGCGCAATCCAATTGACCAAAACGATTTACGCTAAAGGCGACGAGTTCGGCGACGGAAGACGGATCGTTCACGTCGCACGGGTGAAAGACGGCATCGCCAAATGCGCGGAGTTGTAGTTCCGCCTCCGCACCTCGTCCGAGGTTACGCGCAGCCACCACGACCCTGGCGCCGCACGCGACAAATGCTTTTGCGCTCGCCAGCCCAATGCCGGTGGTTCCGCCAATAATCAATGCAACTTTGTTGTGAAGACTATACTGGCGGTTGTCAATCATCGATGTAGGAGGCATGCTCACTACATATACCCCGACAAAAGCGCACGCTCCCAATCCGGTCGCCCATGTGCCTGCGCGAGCTTCGCCATTGACTTGTGATTGTATGGAACGGAAATATGCGTTGCCACCCAGGTTCCGCTCAAGCGCTCGATGATGGCATAGCGGGCATCGGGAGAGCCTGTCTCGATCACGTGCGGATGCGGGTGGTTGTCGTCGTAGGCTTGCAGGCCAACGCTGCCTGGATTGACAATTAGTTGGCCGGTCGATGCGCGCATCGATCGGGGGACATGGGTGTGACCGCAGGCGATGACTTCGGCATCCATATTGCCCAAACGGGCATCGACTTCGCGCAGCGCAGCAATGCGTACGTGCGTGGGTTCTACCGTTTCGAGAAAGTAGGAAATATCACTGGTGGGCGTGCCGTGACACAGCAGCACTTCCGCAGTGTACTGAACGCATGGCTTTAGCGCGGCCAGCCATTCAAATTCCCTGGAGCTTAATTGAGCATGAGCGAACTCGTCAGACGGCGCCCACTGCCCCGGCCCCTGGGTGAGTAGCTGGCGCTCGTGATTGCCGGAAAGATGCAGCCAGTTCTGCGCCATAAGGTACTGCGCGGTCTCAAGGGGCAGCAAGGGACCGGACAGGCTGTCCCCGAGATTGACGACCGCATCGACGCCGCGACGGGTGAAATCACGCACCACTGCCTCAAGTGCAGGCAGATTTCCATGAATGTCGGAGACGAGGGCAATACGCATAGGGCGGCTTGTTAGGCAAAGGAAGTAAAGTATACAGCGCACTGTGGCTTGAGAGAACATAGCAGAATATAGCGCGTTGATCAGGCGAAAAGCGCGCACGAAACCGCCTGTGTGCACGAACCGGGTCGAAGCGCCCAGCGTGCTTAAGGCTCTCGTGTACGGACAGGATGCGAGGAGTAACGGGACCATCCAGGGCTTTGAGCCGCGCCGCTCGCCCGCATCGGCATCGGTCGCCCTGGATGTTGTTCAGGATTTCCGGATTTTCTTGCTTGCGAAAACGCGCTTTATTTGCACGGCAATATCGGCGGCTTGCTCCTCAAGCACAAAATGACTGCCGTCGTAGTAGCGCACTTCCAGGTTCTTTAGATCCTTCTTGTACGCTTCGGCGCCGGCTATGGTAAACAGCGGGTCGCCTTTGCCCCACACCACCAGTGTCTTCGGCTGATACTTGCGGAAGTACGCGTGCCAGGCCTCGTAAGAGGCGACATTCGTCTGGTAGTTCACGAACAGCGCCAACTGAATCGCGTCGTTGCCGGGGCGGTCAAGCAACATCTGGTCGTGGGTCCAGGCATCCGGATTGAGAGTGTCCGGGCTAAGTGCGCACTGGAAATACTGGAATTTCGTGGTTTCTGCCGTGAGAAAACCCCGGGCGGCGTCTAGCGTTGTGGCGTTCTGTTCTTTCCATAACGGTATAAACACTTTGCCCAGCATTTCGCTGACGCCATCGATATAGGCATTGGAGTTCTGGATGACCAGCCCCTTGACACGCTCAGGATGGGCCATGGCGATACGCAAGCCTACCGGGCCGCCATAGTCCTGCATGTACAGTACATAATTCCTGACCTTGAGCTGATCCAGCAAACCCTGCGTGGAAGCGGCGAGGTGATCGAAGGTATAGGCGTACTTGTCCACGGGCGGCATATCGGAATAGCCATATCCCGGATAATCCGGCGCGATCACATGAAACTTCCCGGCCAGAAACGGGATGAGATCACGGTACATATGCGAGGACGAAGGAAAGCCATGCAGTAGAACGATGGCCGGCGCGGCGGGGTTGCCAGCCTCCCGGTAGAACATCCTGACGCCATCCACGGTGGCGTAGTGATATTGCGTGGAACTGACGGATCGTGATTGTGCAAGCGGGGCGGCTGAGATGGAATACGGGACAGCGGCCAGCGCCGATGCAATGAGGAATGTCTTTAGCAATTTTGAAGGGTGCACTTTGAATTCTCCGGTTATGTGGAATAAATGGCGAAACAAGGGATGTGGGGCAACCGCAATCACTCGTGGAATATGTAACCATTAAAATAGCGTAAACAAGGTTACACTATCAATGTAACTTGTCAATGGATATTATTTTGGTTACTGTTGGCGGGCCAGAATATGGATATTCCCGTCGATGGGAAGTGGCCTAACATGCTGGGGGCGCAACTTGATGGCGGATACGGCGATGTTCATTGGCGATCATGCAGCATTGGATTTTTTGAATACCAAGGTCGGGCCTCCTTTTGGAGGCGCCGAGTCGATTGCCAATGGCGCGGCTTATGTGCATTGGCTGGCCGCCGCCGGGTTGATTGATCCTGCCGAGGTGCCGGAATTTCTCGAACGATTCGCCACGCCTGCCCTGGATCGAGTGGCGGGCGAGGCAAGAAGCCTGAGGGAATGGCTGCGCCGAATACTCGCAAAACCCACTGGCGCGCATACCCGCTGGCGGGCTGCGGACGTTGCCGAAAAACTCAATCCGATATTGGCGTTGGACAGCCCACTCCGCCAACTGGAGATATCCGGCGGGAATCTGGCGCTGAGAGAGCACTGTGAGTACACGCGGACACGGCAACTGCTCGTCCCGATTGCGCAGGCTATTGCCGAGCTTGTAACGGATGGCGACCCGTCATTAATCAAGTGTTGCGCCAATCAAGCGTGCACTCTCTGGTTCTATGATCGTACCAAAGCCCACCGGCGGCGCTTTTGCAG
>JACQAO010000088.1 GCA_016194935.1 Betaproteobacteria bacterium | reverse complement strand
GCGTTGAGAGTGCTGAAACGACGAATCAGATTGCTTATTGCCTGGGGCATGGTTTTCATCCGATGAATTTATGGGAGTGCAGCGCGCAGCAGCAAGCCGGTGCTGATCCAGTGTTGCAGAGTTGCGCCAAAATTGAATTGCACATCCTGTTCCAGCGCCTGCTCAGCGGCAAGAGAGAGCGGCGTATCGTTGTTCAGTGCGTCGAAAAAAGCGGCTTCGGCAGTGCTCAAGGTCAGCACGTCGACGCCGCCTGGTTTCGGCCAAACCAGGAGATGGCTGTTTTGCGAAAAATCCACCTGCATGTCGCCAGTATAACCCGGCTGGTTCACCGTCCATATTGCGTCCAGCGGCCAGGAGGAATCCAGGCGCACGCAGCATGGGTCGGGCGCAAACAATAAATCACCGTAGCGCTCGGGCGGCGTGCTGGCAAGAACCGCAAGATTTGCGGGCCCGGCGGCAGCGGAATTCAGCACCGCCTGCACCTGCCATTCCAGCCTGGCTACATCCGCCAGATAGGGTAATTCCTGCGCATGCGGATAGCCGGCCAAGAAGCCGGGGAAATCCGCGCCATAGTCATTCAGATCGCCACTCTGGCTGGGATAAGCAAGAATGTAGAGGCGTGCGGCCTCGCGGAAAAACGGCAGCCCGACGATACGGCTGACCACTGGATAGGTGGCGATCAGCGCATTGCACAGATTGGCGAAAAACCCCCGCCGGTAAGCCGCCAGGCGGCGGTGCGCGCGTCCGGCATTTTCGTCGAGAACTTCCAGCAGGGCGATTTCTGTAGTCGCGTGATTAGCGTCTGCCATGATCGCCGCGTAAAAACGCGACTGGATTTCAGCCAGCGTGCGCATGTTTCGGCGTCAACCTGGAAGCAAGGCAGCCTGCAAGAAGCTTCTGGGCCTTGCGGGCTTCGGCAAGCAGCACCGACAGTGTCGGGATGTCGTTGTCCCACTCGATCAGCGTCGGCTTCGGACCGAAGCGTTGCAGCGCCTCTTCATACAAGGCCCAGACCGGCTCAGACACCGGGCGGGAATGCGTGTCAACCAGAAAATCCTCGTCGGCGGGTTCGCCGGTATCGGTCTCGTAACCCGCCAGATGAATTTCGCCGATGCGTTCGCCGGGGATGGCGCTCAAATAATCAAGCGCGGAAAAACCATGATTGCTTGCACTGACAAAAATATTGTTCACGTCCAGCAGGATGTCGCAGTCGCTGCGACGCGCCACTTCCGCCAGAAACTCCCATTCCGGCATGGCCGCGTCGCTGAAACGCACATAGCTTGAGACGTTCTCGACCATGATGCGGCGACCGAGAAAATCCTGCGTCTGGCGGATACGCTGGCTCACGCTGACCAGGGCTTCCTCGCTGTAGGGGAGGGGCAGCAGATCGTTGAGAAAATTTCCACCGATGGAAGACCAGCAAAGATGTTCGGAAACTGCCGCTGGTTGAATTCGTTCGACCAGGGCTTTTAATTTGCGCAGGTGGCCCAGGTTCAGCGGGTCGCTGGAACCCAGTGACAGACCGACACCATGCAGGCTGACGGGATAACGCTCACGCACTGCTTCAAGCATGCGCAACGCTTCACCGCCGGGAATAAAATAATTTTCGCTATGTACTTCCAGCCAGGCGATATCCGGCTGGCTGGCCAGAACTTCCCGTGTGTGGGGTGCGCGCAGGCCGATGCCGGCCTGCGCGGGTAATTTACGCACGAGAGGATGGTGCGTATTTAAACTCAGGACTTCTTGTCGCCCTTGGCGGCAGGCATGGGGTGCATCGCCGACAATTTTCCGCCCATTTTCTCGCAGCTGCCCTTGGCGACAAACTTGAACGAATCAGGGTCATGGCTGACCTTGGATTGGCCGGCGCAGGCGTGCTTGCTGGAAGTGCCGCCGCAGTCGTTTTTACCGGCTTCGGCGATGCCGAAACATTTTTCCTTGGCGCCCGCCTCGTCTGCCGCAAATGCCGAGCTGGCCGTGGCGGCAATGCCCAGCGCCAGCAGGCCGGCGATGGAGGCGTGAATGGTGTTTTGAATTGCGGTGCGTTGGTCTTTCATGGCTACTCCCTATCAGGTGGTTAAGGTGGTTGGTAAGTTTATAAGCGGGTTTCAATGAAAACTACGGGGTAAAACTACGGAGCCTGTTCAACTCCTATGCATTAGACGTAAGCAGCGGGAAACCCTTACAAATTTTTCGACTGCCACATCGTCCTGCAATTCCTGGGTTCAATAACGGAACTGGCGCACCTGACCGCGCAGCTCACCGGCATTCGCAGCCAACTGTGCAGCTTGCTCAGCCGAGCGTCCGATGCCGGCATCGACTTGGTTAGCCAGACCGGCCACTTCGGTGATGCGCGTGCCGATGTCCTGGGCGAGGCGATGGCTGCTTTCGGTGGCTTCGGCAATGCGCCGGCTGTCGGCGCGAATTTCGCCCATCACGCTGATCACCGTCTCCAGGCGCCGGCCAGTGCTCTCGGACTCTTCGGCACAGCCCGCAGCATCGGCGCGGTTGCCGGCCATCAGGCCGACAATGGCCTGCACGGTATTGATGACATCGGAAATGGTGCGGTCGATTTCTTCGGTGGCGCCCTGGGTTTTCTGGGAAAGTTTGCGAACTTCGTCCGCCACCACGGCGAAACCGCGTCCGCCTTCGCCGGCGCGGGCCGCCTCGATGGCCGCGTTGAGGGCCAGCAGATTGGTCTGGTCGGCGATTTCCTTGATGGTGCCGGTCAGGCTGCCGATGCTGACGGTCTGCTGCTCCAGTCGGGTAATCACGGTCGCGGATTCTTCAACGCTGACGGCAAGCTTCTGGATTCTTTGCACCGTATCGGCGAGTTGCCCGCGTCCTTGATCGGCTTCGTCTGCAGCACTGGCCGCCCGCCCCGCTGCGGTGCCGGTGGTGGCGGCCACTTCGGCCAACTGTCGACTCATTTCGTCGATGGCTTGTTCGAGTTGATGCACCCGTTCCAGTTGTGCCGAGACTCCCGCGCGCGCACCGCGCATGATGCCGTCCAGCTCACCGGCTGAGCCGGCCACCGAGTTGGCGGAATCGGCGGCGGATTCCACCACGCCGCGAATGCGCGCCAGCATGGCGTTGAACGCCACCGCCGTGCGGCCGATTTCATCGCCGCTGGAAATCTCCGCCGCGCCGCGCAGATCCGCTTCGCGCTCGATGTGTTGGGCGAAATCAGCGAGCCGGTTAATCGGCCCGACAATGCCGGCGGCCACGAAGCGCCAGACCACCGCAACCGTAATGCCGATCAGCAGCAGGAACGCCAGCGCGCCCTGAGTGAGCCAGGATACCTGGCGGAATACCGTGTCGGTGGATGTCTTGACCGTGCTGTCCATCTCCGTCAAGAGGAGGTCCAGCGTACGGTGCGTGGCGGTGCGGTCGCGGCCCGCCTTGGCCAGTAATTCGCGCGCCGCATCCCAATCGACGGGGTCTTTGGAAAGAATTGTATCCAGCTTGGCGCCGTCGTCGGCCAGTGTTTTTAATTCCGTCGCCAGATTACTGCCAGCGCTGGTAGTCCCGGCCAGCTGCCTGGCGAGCCGCGCCGATTCATCCCGGCCCAGGGCGAAGTCCCGCTGGAAGCCGTCCCGGTCGAGCGTTGTGGCGTAATAGGCATACATGGCTGTTTCCATCCGCCCGGCGGCCACGCGCAGATCGCCGATGCTGCGTTGCTGCGGCAGGATGCGGTCGCGCATGTCGGCCACATCGCGCTCGACGCGCAGGCCGAGAATGTAAATCGCCACCGTCAGCAGTACGGAAAACGCAGCAAGCGCAAGGTAGCCGGCGAGGATTTTGACTCGGATGGTTTTCATAAGAGCCCTGATGTCATTGTTGTGATATTGAATGGCCGTGAAGCTTTACGGTCACCACGCAGGCGCAGCGGCCACAATATCAGAGTGTGTACAGTCGCGCAACGGCGCAAAACCTTACTATTGGCTGTATTCGAGGTTCGGTGCGCGCCGGCCGGAACGGTCGCAGGCTGTATCGCATCGCTTCACTTCACCATGCTATGGCGCCATATCTTCCAGCGGGCCGGGTTTGGCGATGCCGTATCCCTGTGCATAGTCCACGCCGATAGTGCGGAGCTTTTCCAGGATGGCCTGGGTCTCGACGAACTCGGCGATGGTTTCGATGCCCATCACATGGCCGATGTTGTTGATGGATTCCACCATGGCGTGATCAATCGGGTCGTTGATCATGTCCCGGACGAAACTGCCGTCGATTTTCAGATAATCCACCGGCAGGTTTTTCAGGTAGGCAAAGGACGACATGCCGCTGCCGAAGTCGTCCAGCGAAAAGCTGCAGCCGAGTGACTTGATGGTTTTGATGAAGTTGCTGGCCTTGGCGAGATTGGAGATCGCGGCGGTTTCGGTAATTTCAAAGCAGATTTGCTGCGGCGTCACTCCCGACGCCTTGATCTGGTCAATGAGGAAAGCCAGGAAACGATCATCATTGACCGACTGGCCGGAAAGATTTATGGCGCAGAATATCGAGCGCTGGTTGCGGGCCAGCAGCCAGTTGAACACATTGCCAACCACCCAGCGGTCGATCTCCACCATCAGGTTGTAACGCTCGGCGGCAGGGATGAAGGAGCCGGGCGGCACCAGATTGTTCTCTTCGTCCAGCATGCGCAGCAGTATCTCGAAATGCTGCAAGCCCGGGCGCTCCTCGGAATGAGGGTCGCCGGGAGTTGCATGTTGCCGTCCCTGGACGTTTTTCCCCGCGACGATAATGGGCTGGTAGTAGAGCCGGAAGCGATCATCCTCGAAAGCCTTGGCGATGCGCGCGACCCAATGCATTTCGCCGTGACGCTCGGCCATTTCAATGTCGCCGGGCGAATATACCTGCACACGATTGCGCCCCTTGTCCTTGGCCGCATAGCAGGCGGTGTCGGCGGCGGACAGCACGCTCGCCGAATCGCCGCTGCTGGCGGTGATTGCCACCAGGCCGATGCTGACGCCAACGGCGAAGCTCATGTCGAGCCAGGTGAAGTGAAAGGCCCCCACCTCGTCCAGCAGCACGTTTGCCAAGCGCTCCGCCTGGTCCAGCGGGCAGTTTTCCAGCAGCACGCCGAACTCGTCGCCGCCAAGCCGGGCGAAGGTGTCGGATTCGCGCATCTTGGCTTGTATCCGCGCGGTCAACTGGCGCAGCAACTCGTCGCCGGCGCTGTGGCCGCAAGTGTCGTTAACCACTTTGAACTGATCGAGATCGAGGTAAAGCAGCGCATGTTCCCGCTGCAGACTCGCTGCGCTGTCGAGCAGATACTCCAGCTCGCGCTCGAATTCGCTGCGGTTGATGAGGCCGGTAAGAGCGTCGTGCTTGGCCTGGTAGGAAAGCTGGTGGGCCAGCTTGCGTTTTTCCCCGACATCGTGGAACACCAGCACCACGCCGATGATTCGATTGTCGCGCTCGCGGATCGGTGCAGCCGAGTCTTCGATGTGCACCTCATGTCCGTCACGCCGGATCAGCACCGTGTGATTGGCCAGGCCAACCACGCCGTTCTGGAGCAGCGCTTTCTCCACCGGATTCTCAACCGGCAGGCGGGTAATTTCGCTGATGATTTTGAACACCTGTTGCAGCGGCTGGCCCGAGGCTTCCGCGTTACTCCAGCCTGTCAGGGTTTCCGCCACCGGATTGAGAAATTCGACCCGGCCTTCGATATCGGTGGTGATCACGGCATCGCCGATCGATTGCAAGGTGACCAGGGCGCGCTCCTTTTCCGCGTACAGGGCGGCATTCGCCCGGTCGCGTTCGCGGCTGTTGAGTTCCAGCGCCGACACCATCTGGCTGAAGTCGCGGGCAAGCCTGGAGACCTCGTCCAGGCCGGCGTAATTCGGCAGGCTGATTGCAAGATTGCCGGCGGCAATGCTGTCCGCCGCGTTCGATAGCAGGTTCAGCCGGTGAGTCACTTTGCGGATCACCAGCCAGGCTATCACTCCGCCAAGAATGATGGCGATCAGCGTGTAGATGACGCCTTTATGGGTAACCGCATCCAGTTCCGCCTGTACCGGCGCCGCATCGAGAATCACGCGAGCGTAGCCGATACGCTGGCCGTTGCTGGAAATAGCGGAAATCGAATCGACCAGGCCGTCGTGCAACTGTTGGTTTGCAGCGAGAACAGGATTATCCAGCAGAGGGGCGAGCAAAGTCGTGCTGGCCGTGTCGGTGAGCGTCATGTTGAACAGTGACGGTTCCGTGCTTGCCAGCACTTTGCCATTGATGTTTTCGATCAGTGCGAGATTCAGGTGTTTTACCGATTTAAGGCTGGTCACCAGTTCGCCCAGCGCATTGACATCCCGGCTCAGCAGCCAGGAAGGCGCATTGACCGCCAGCGTGTACGCCAGCGTGCGGCTTTCATGCGCCAGTTGATTTTCCATGAACCGCTGCTGGCGGCTGACCATATCGGTTACCACCAGTCCCATCAATACCGCGTGCAGCAGCAGTACCGTGCCGATGATCCGGCTCTTCAGGCTGTGAAAAAACAAATTTGGGAAAAGCTTTCTGGTAAGCGCAGTCATCTTGGGTTCCGGAGTTTCATGGACGGCGGCAAGCCGATTTTTTGGTCGTAACGTTTGAGAAAATCGAGAAAGGGTTTATAGGTTTTGGCGTCGGCATGCGCGTAATGGTTCTGGTTGAACTTGAACTGTTTCTGATCCAGTGTTTTGTCCCGATCCATGCCGGCCAGCGCAGCGGCAACTTTCTGTGCAAGTTCCACAGGCACGTCGTCGCGGGCGATCACGCCGTTATTCGGCAATGATCTGGTCATCCAGAGCGTATCCATTTGCCTGGCCTTGTCGGCGTTGTCGCGCTTCCAGGCGCGCCACTGGCGCACCGACACGCCGCAGGCCAGCGAGTTGCCGGTGTAGACATTCATGATCGCGGAAAAAGGCGAGCCTACATATTTAACCTGGTTCTCCGTAACATTCAGGCCATGCTCGTGGAGATACAGCAAGGGCAGCATGGTGGCCGCCACCGCGCTGGGGGAAATAAAACACAAAGGCTTGCCGGCCAGCTCGGACGGGCTGCGCAGTTTGCTGTCTTTTCGCGCCACCATCAGGCCGCGAAACACTTCGTCCGGCGTCATCTTGGCGATCACCCGGTAACCGTGTTCCAGGCTTAGCGTAGTCTGGAACGGATTGGGTATGCCGAAATGGAAGTGGCGCGCGGCGATTTTAGCTTCGTAATCGGGATAATCCCTGGAAGTTTCGATGCTGAAGCGGACGCCGGGAATCTTGCGCTCCAGGTAGCGCGCCACGGGTTCGTAGGCGGTATACAGGTCCTGGGGGTTGAGATTGGGATGAGGAGCGAGAATGTAAGTGTTTTCTGCGGTCACTACGCCACTGGGTTTATAGGCGGAATCGGCGAAGGCGCCTGAATTGAAAATAAGGATGAGTACGAAGCTGAGGACCCTGCATGCAATGTTCATGGCGTTACAACCTTTTTCGATGTTCCACTGGGGACATCCGGACGATACCCGGAAAAACGACCTCGGATATTGTATAGATTAAATTGTACGACATATTATTTTTTGTTCATCGGATATGCCGCGCGCCGGCGTAAAACACGCCAGCCGGTGATCAGGTATAGCCTCGCTGGCGCATCCTCTCCGGTTAACGAATACCCGACATTTTCGCCAGATAATCAAAAAACAGGCAATACGCGGCAATCGGCAGAGGCAAACCCAGCACGGTTCCAGCCAGGTAGTTCCAAAAATCGATCCCGGATATTGCCAGTGCATAGTTCAGCGAGGGTGCGGTCTGGAACAGGACCCGCAGCGCGAAAACACTTTTAACCGGGCGGCCGTCGATCTGCCGGAGTATCCTGGCGACAAGTTTGTTGTTCAAGGTTCTCAGGGCATTGCCGCCGACCAGCCGGATGACCAGAAAGGTCACTGTGCAAGAGACGGTCGCCGCGAGATAGGTGACGACGCCGCCCCAGATACGCCCCAGCGCCAGGACTGCGGCGGCGAGAAAAACCCAGCCGGGAACATGGATCAGGTTTCCCAGGGAAAATAGCAACACAAAAAGCAATAATCCGCTGAATTTGTTTCCGAGAATTTCATGCCGCAGGAATTCCAGGTTGAAATGATCCCTGAGTCCTGGCAGTTCGAAAATAGCCAATAGCACGCCGAGAAACAGGAGTACGGCAAACAGTCGCAGGTACCGGTGCATTCAGGCGCTGGCGCGAATGAAGTCACGCACCTGCGGGCAAATATTCTCGCGCCAGCGGCGGCCGCTGAAAATTCCGTAGTGGCCGACGCCGGCAACCAGCAGGTGCTGCTTTTTCTTCGCCGGAATGGCGCTGCACAAATCATGAGCGGCGAGCGTCTGGCCGGGGCCGGAGATGTCGTCGAGTTCGCCTTCGATGGTGAGCAAGGCGGTACGGCGAATCGCCGCAGGCGAGACCGGCTCTCCGTGAATGCGCATTTCACCCAGAGGCAGTTGATGCTTCAGGAATACCATATCGATGGTGTCGAGATAGTACTCGGCCGGCAGGTCCATGACGGCGTTGTATTCGTCGTAGAACTTGCGGTGCGCCTCGGCGGAATCGCCGTCGCCCTTGATCAGATGGTTATAGAAGTCCTGGTGGGCCTGGATGTGGCGCTCCCGGTTCATGGCGACAAAACCGGCGTGTTGCAGGAAGCCTGGGTACACACGGCGTGCATAGCCGGGATATTTGAGCGGCACGCGGGCGATCACCTTGGTCTCGAACCAGCGCAGGGAGTGGCTCTGTGCGAAACGATTCACTTCCGTTTGCGCCCGGCGGGTGTCGACGGGGCCGCCCATCAGCGTCATGCTGCGCGGCTGGGCGGGATCGTCATGCGCCGCCATCAGCGCTACGGCGGCGAGCACCGGCACGGTCGGCTGGCAGACGGCGATCACATGCACGTCCGGCCCCAGCAGGCGGATGAATTCCTGGATGTAAGCCACATAGTCGGCGAAATGGAAGTTGCCTTGCGACAGCGGCACGAGGCGCGCGTCGATCCAATCGGTGACATACACGTCATGTTCCGGCAGCAAGGCGCGCACCGTGTCGCGCAGCAGGGTCGCGTGGTGGCCCGACAGCGGGGCCACCAGCAGCACTTTCGGGCCGGTTGTTCTGCCGATGCGCTGAAAGTGGAGCAGTTTGCAGAACGGTTTTTCGACGACATGCCGCTCAAACACTGCAACTTCCCGGCCATCGACGGTGGTATGGGTGAGGCCGAACAAGGGCTTCTCATAACGGTGTACCAGCCTGGCGATCAATTCCGAGCCGGCGGCGATATTGGGACTGGCCGGGGTATAGGCCAGGGGACTGAAGGGATTGGAAAACCATTGGCGCGTGGCTTCCGCCCATGCGTGCAAAGGCGCCGCCAGGGATTGCTGTAATTCGTGCAAGGCGTAGATCATGTTGTAGTGCTCCAGATCAAGGTGTAGCGGGTGTTGCGGGTGTCGCGGGTGTTACAGGTATTGCATCAGGCAGCAGACGCAGTGTACCAAGCTGATGTGGTTCGATGTCGGCACGGCGCATGCTCATCGGCATGTATTCGACATGCGCCCAGGCCGTGGCGAAATTGCTGTACAGAGGTGAAAAGGGGTTGCCCGATTGTCCGCTCGATTGCATATACAACGAGCGGTCGAGATTGGCCAGATCGTAAATTCCGCGCAGGCTGGGCGCCAGGTCAACGGTGAAAGGCGTGCTGGATGGTTTGCTGCGGCCTACGTCGATGCTCCAGGTATCGCCCGGTACCGGTTGGCGCAGCTCGAACAATGGCGCCAGCCAGGCTTGCTTGCTGAAGGGCCGGTGTTCTGCAACCGCGATATGCGCGTCGCCCCAATGCCAGCGGGCCATGTCTGCGCCATAGCGGCGGCTAAGGTCGGCCAGGGCCAGCTCCAGGGCGCGGGAAATCATCTCGGCGCAAGTCTCATGTTGCGGCGTATTCACGTTGTCGCACCAGCGGCTTTGCCCATCTTTATCGCGCAGCACATTGAGCATGAAAATCGGCCGTTCTGACCAGTTCGCAGTAAACAATTCGCCGAGTTCATCGGCATACGTCAGCCGCGTCAGCTCGCGCAGCCAGGCGCTGACGATGAGCGGTTCGGCGCGATTCATAAGCATTTCACCATCCCAGTTGCGCAACAGCGCCGCGGCATGGCGGGCGGCGTCGCTATCCAGGGGAGCGGCCAGCAGCAGCGGCAGAACTTCACGCACATACAGTGAACGAACGTCAGCCTGCATCGCCGCAAAACTCGCCAGGTCGTGCTGTTGGCGCGCGCCAAGCAGATCGGCGATGCGCCAGGCGCGGAACGGCGGCTCCCATTTGGAGGTGATCCAGTAGCGGTAGCCGGGCGGAGTGATTTTTTCGTTGGCGGTGGCGATCATGCCCGAGGGCGGGTTGAATTGGCGCGGAAGTTCATCGAAAGGGATGTAGCCTTGCCAGTCGTATTTCGCCAGCCAGCCCGGCGCCGGGGCTATTCCCTTGAGGTCGTTGTCGGCGCGGCGCAACGGTACGCGCGCAGGGGCGATGTAGCCGATATTGCCGTCCACGTCGGCATACACAACGTTTTGTTGCGGCGAATCGAAATCGCGGGCGGCGGCGAGGAAGCTCTGCCAATCGCTGGCGCGACCGATCCTGGTGAGTGCCTGCGCGGTGAGGTCGTCGTCAAGCAGCGTGGGCCAGGCGAAAGCCAGCGCATAGCCTTTGGGCATGGCCTTGGCGGCCTCGGCAAAAGCGTCGGAGATGATCGGCCCGTGCCGCGAAACGCGCACCGCCAGGGTCACGTCGGCTTGTCCCTTGACCTTGATGACTTCATTCACTGTGACGAAGCGCTGCTTGCCGTCCGGCGTGTCGTAGAGCGCAGCGTCGGACGGATCCAGGCGTTCGATATACAGGTCCTGCACATCCGGTCCGGTATTGGTAAATCCCCAGGCGATGCGTTGATTGCGTCCGAGAATAATCATCGGCACACCCGGCAGGGTGGCGCCGATGATGCGTCCTTCGGGCGTATCAAGATGGGCGAAGTACCACACCGCCGGTGCGGTCAGGCCGAGATGCGGGTCGTTGGCGAGCAGCGGCTTGCCGCTGCGGCTGTGGCTGCCGTCGACCACCCAGTTATTCGAGCCGACGCCTTCCGGAGGCTGTGGCGGCGCAGCGGCGGCGATTTTGCTGGCGGAATCGGCCAGGCTGCCGTAGAGCGCGCCGAGATCGGGTAAAACCTCTGGCGCGTCGCCCGGGTAGGGCGGCAGGAATTCCTGGATCTGCTGCATGCTGAGCCGCTTCGCCAATTGCATGTGCAACAACTCGTCGCGCCAACTGCTGTTGAGATCCCAAGCCATCATCTTCAGCCAGGCCAGCGAATCGACTGCCGACCAAGGCTCGGGGTGATCGCCCAGCAGAATGAATTCAGGCGGCAGCGGCTTGTCGTTGTTGGCGAGAAAGGCATTCACTCCCGCCGCATAAGCCTCGAACAGGCTGCGCGTTTCGCGGTCGAGCTTTGCCCAGGTGCGCTCGGCGCTGCGGCGGATGCCGAGGGTGCGCAGGAAACGGTCGGTGTCGAGCGAAGTCGCCCCGAACAATTCGGAAAGCCGCCCGGCACTGATATGCCGGTTCATTTCCATCTGCCACAGCCGATCCTGGGCATGCGCGTAACCCAGGGCGAAATTGGCGTCGAGCAGGGACGCGGCATAGATGTGCGGGACGCCGTGCCGGTCGCGCAGCACTTCGACCGGTGCGGAAAGCTTCTGCGCCGCCGCGCCGCTCAAACGTTGGGTGCCGGAGAGCTGGGGCAGCGAGCTTCTTAAATATTGAAACGCCACCACTGCGGCCAATACGGCAAATGCCAAGGTATAGATCAGGCCGCGCAGGAACCTGGATTTCACGGTAGTTGCGTTCTCCACTCTTCGGCTAGTGCGGGAGGAGTTGGGTTACCAGAGCTGCCACCAAGGCTCGGGCCGGTTCAGGCCGCGAGTGAAATACACGCTGTTGGGGAAATTTTTGTGCATGACCCGGTTGGCGTCGTCACGCAGATCGTTCATGCCAAGCGCATCGTAACCCTTGATCATGATGAACAGCGCCTGTTCGCTGGCCGGTGCGCCTGGGTAGGTTTTCAGCGCGGTTTGAGCGCGGTTGATGGCTGCAATATATGCGCCGCGCTTGAGATAGTAGGTCGCCACGTGCACCTGATGCGAGGCGAGTGCATTCACCAGGTAATTCATGCGCGCCGTGGCGTCGGCGGCATACTTGCTGGCGGGGAACTTGGTGACCAGTTCCTTGAAGGCATCGAAAGATTCCCGCGCCGCCTTGGGGTCGCGTTCGGTCAAATCCTGCATGCCGATGGCGCCGAGCAGGCCGAGATCCTCGCCGAAGTTGGCCAGTCCCTTCAGGTAGTAGGCGTAATCGACATTGGGATGGTTCGGGTGCAGACGGATGAAACGGTCACAGGCTGCAACCGCAGAAGCCGGCTCCTGTTGCTTGAAATATGCATACGCTACTTCTATTTGCGCCTGCTGGGCGTAGCGGCCATAGGGATAACGCGCCTCCAGTTTTTCATAAAGCTTGACGGCTTTGTCATAGGCGCCGTCGCTCATTGCATCTTTGGCTTCGTCATAGAGTTTTTGCGCTGTCCACTTTGAAGTCTCGTCGATCTGGTCGGGCAGCAGGCTGCAGCCGCCGGCCAGAAGGGTAAGAAGGGTAAGAAGAAACGCGAAAAAAACCTTTGCAGCCGTTACACTCGCTACACTACGCATAATGAAAATCCCGCAATCGAATCGCGCTGATTATAGCGCAAGCTCTGCCGTGTGCCCGGAGGAACAGGGGTGCTTTACCGTCCCGCCGGAGTGCGCCGGCTTGCGCCTTGACCAGGCGCTGGCGCGGCTGCTGCCGCAGCATTCGCGCAGCCGCTTGCAGGCCTGGTTGCGTGAGGGACGGGTGAGCGTCGCCGGCGTGGTCGCTGATGACGCCAAGCGCAAGGTGTGGGGAGGCGAGCTGATCGTAGTTGCCGCAGCGCCCGATCCGCGCGCGGCGGCGGATGCGGCAGAGGATATCGCTCTGTCCATCGCCTACGAAGACGCTGACATGCTGGTGATCGACAAGCCGGCGGGATTGGTGGTGCATCCCGGCAGCGGCAACTGGCAGGGTACGCTGCTGAATGCCTTGCTGCATCATGCGCCGCAGTTGGCGGCAGTGCCGCGCGCCGGCATCGTGCATCGCCTCGACAAGCAAACCAGCGGCCTGCTGGTGGTTGCCAAGACACTGGAAGCGCAGACCGACCTGGTGCGCCAGTTGCAGGCGCGCACGGTGCAGCGGCATTACCTGGCGCTGGCGCATGGCAAGCTGGCCGGTGCAGGCACGGTGGATGCGCCGATCGGCCGGCATCCGACGCAACGTGTCAAGATGGCGGTGGTGGCAGGCAGCAAGCACGGCAAGGAGGCGCGCACCCATTACACGGTGTGCGAAAGCTTTGGCGAAGCCACCCTGCTCGAATGCAAGCTGGAAACCGGGCGCACCCATCAGATTCGGGTGCATATGGCTTCCATCAAACACCCGCTGGTCGGTGATCCGGTGTATGGCAAGCGTGGTGCTGGTTCAGTGTCTCCACTGCTATTGAGCTTGCCGCGCCAGGCTTTGCATGCCTGGCGACTGGGACTGCTGCATCCAGGCACGCACCAGGAGATGGCCTGGGAAGCGCCGCTGCCGGAAGATTTCGCCAACTTGTTGACGGCGCTAAGGACGCTTGCATGAACCCTGAATGGATAATCCCGAAGTGGCCCGCACCGCCATCAGTGCGTGCGCTGGTGACTACACGCAGCGGCCACGACGCCGATCCGCAAACCGCAGCCATCAGGCGGCAGCGCTTGCGCCAGGAGATCCCTGATTTGCCTGCCGACCCGCTGTGGCTGAAGCAGGTACACGGCATTCAGGTGCAGACAGCGGAAAATATTCGGCATGGCGTCATGCCCGTTGCCGACGCCTGCGCAGCACACACGCCAGGACTGGTGTGTGCGGTGCTGACTGCCGATTGTCTGCCGCTGCTGCTGTGTGACCAGGACGGCACGAGCGTGGCTGCCGCGCATGCCGGTTGGCGCGGGCTGGCGGCGGGCGTGATCGAAGCCAGCGTGGCCGCCATGCAGGTCGAGCCCGCGCGCTTGCTGGCATGGATGGGGCCGGCCATCGGCCCGGCGGCTTTCGAGGTCGGCGACGAGGTGCGTGCAGTTTTTTGCCGGCATGATCCGCATGCCGCCGAGGCTTTCGCGGCGCATGCGCCGGGCAAGTGGTTGTGCAACCTGTATCAACTGGCGCGGCAGCGGCTGGCTGCACTGGATGTGCATCAAGTCAGCGGCGGCGAGTGGTGTACGTTCAGCGAGCCGCAACGTTTTTACTCCTATCGGCGCGATGGTTCTACCGGTCACATGGCGTCCCTCATCTGGCTTCAAGAGTGACGCAAGCCTTCCCGTATAATTCAATTTTTTTCGTACTTCGCCATGTCCGTTCTTACCTGGATCATCGTTACTTCAATTGTCGGCGGCGCCCTGTCGGTGCTGGCGGCGGCGATGTTTGCGTTGACGCTGGGGACTGCCTGGGTGTCGCAACTGGTCAGTTTTGCCATCGGCGCGCTGCTCGGCGCAGCGTTTCTCGAAGTACTGCCGCACGCCATCATCGCCAGCGCCGACGCGACCTCCACTTCGGCAATCGTGCTGGCCGGAATTCTGGCTTTCTTCGTGCTGGAAAAACTGGTGCTGTGGCGACACTGCCACACCGAAGCTTGCGAGGGACATGAGCCCCATGCTCACTCATCCTTTGACGGCGGTCGCAGCGGCCTGCTGATCCTGGTCGGCGACACTTTCCATAATTTTGTCGATGGCGTGCTGATCGCCGCTGCTTTCATGGAAAGCATCCAGTTGGGCGTCATCACCGCGCTGGCAATCATCGCCCACGAAATTCCGCAGGAAGTGGGCGATTTCGTGATCCTGCTGCATTCCGGCTACACCCGCGCCAAGGCGCTGGCCTATAACCTGATTTCCAGCCTTGCCACGCTGGTGGGTGGGCTGCTGTCTTATTTTGCGCTGTCGTCGGCGCAAAGCGCGGTGCCGGTATTTCTGGCGCTGGGCGCGGCCAGCATGATTTATGTCGCAGTGGCCGATCTGATTCCCGGCCTGCATAAGCGCACCGAGTTGAAGGCAACGCTTCAGCAGGTGCTACTGATCGGCGCCGGCGTTGCGACGATCTGGTTCTCCCACTACCTGGTCGACCTCTATGCGGGCGGAGTGGATTGATCGCCATGCCGGGCGATCAATCACGGCTCGAACTCGCTCCTGGACACGCCGGACTGACGGATGATGGATTGAAGTGTACCCGTACGCAGTTCGGCATGGTTCGGGACTGGCACGGTGAGCGTTGTATCAGGGAGTCGCTTCTGCATCACGATATGACTTCCGCGCTGACGCACCTCAAGGAAACCGTGGCGTGCAAGGATGGCGCAGACTTGTTTGCCGGAAAGGGTGAGAAGCTTACCCAATAGCAACCTCCAGACGGGTTACGTACACTTCCTCATGCACGCGCGCTCGAATTTCCTCTGGAGAGGCAGTTTCGAAGAAAAGCTCTAACGCTTCCCGAAGATTCTCGCGCGCTTCTTCGATGGTGTCGCCCTGGCTGGCAATGTCGATTTCCGGGCAGAGCGACACATACCCGTCGCCTTCTCGCTCGATAATTGCTGTAAGTTGTTTTTGCATTGTCACACTCCAATTCTTTGACGAAACGCTTACCGTCAATTGCTAACCGATATTTTGGCGTATGCGCGCCATTCGTTACTGCCCAAGTTGCCCGATCCACGTTTCCGAAGATATTTATATCCTCTTTTTGGTTATTGTAGCCTCCTGAGTGGAATATGCACTGTCATCAGCAGTCCTTACGAGCGCCTGACCGCCGTGGCCGGCGCATCAGCAGATACGCCGCGGGAACCACGAACATCGACAGCAGTGGAGCAGTGATCATGCCGCCCACCATCGGCGCGGCGATACGCTGCATGACCTCGGAGCCGGCGCCGGCGCCGAACATGATCGGCACCAGGCCGGCGATAATCACCGCCACGGTCATGGCTTTCGGCCTGACGCGCAGCACTGCGCCTTCACGGATGGCGTCGAGCAAATCGGTTTCCTGCGTTTTGCCTTGCGCGACCTGCTCGTTCCAGGCGTTTTTCAGGTAGAGCAGCATGATTACGCCGAACTCGGCGGCGACGCCGGAGAGCGCGATGAACCCCACGCCGCTGGCAACCGACAGATTATGTCCCAGCAGCCATAACAGCCATATGCCGCCCACCAGCGCAAACGGCAACGTCGCCATAATCAGGAAGGCTTCGTCAAAGCGCTTGAAGGTCAGGTAGAGCAGAACAAAAATAATCAGCAGGGTCGCCGGCACCACGATCTTGAGCCGCGCGACCGCCCGCTCCAGAAATTCAAACTGCCCCGACCAGGAGACCGAATAACCCGGCGGAACCTTGACCTCTTTCGCCACTGCCTGCTGCATGTCATGCACAGCCGAACTCAGGTCGCGTCCGCGGATGTCGATATACACCCAGCCTGACAGACGGGAGTTCTCGCTTTTCAGCATCGGCGGTCCATCCGCGATCTGGATGCTGGTAACGTCGCCAAGCCGTATCTGCGCGCCGCGCCCGGTCAATAGCGGAAGATTGCGCAGCTTCTCCAGCGAGTCGCGCACCTCGCGCGGATAGCGCAGGTTGATCGGAAATCGTTGCAGCCCTTCGACGGTTTCACCGATATTGTCGCCGCCGATTGCAGCCGAGATGATGCTCTGCACGTCCGCAATATTCAGCCCGTAGCGCCCGGCAGCGTTGCGGTCGATGTTGATGTCGATGTAGCGGCCCCCGGTCAGCCGTTCCGCCAAGGCCGAGGTGACCCCCGGCACCTGTTTTACGACGCGCTCAATCTCGGCGGTGACGCGATCAATTTCCGCCAGGTCGGCGCCCGCGACCTTGACGCCGACCGGGCTCTTGATGCCGGTGGCCAGCATGTCGATGCGGTTGCGGATCGGCGGCACCCAGATATTCGACAACCCCGGTACTTTGACGATGCGATCCAGCTCATTAATCAGCTTGTCCGGTGTCATGCCTGGCCGCCATTGATCGCGCGGCTTGAACTGGACGGTGGTTTCGAACATTTCCAGCGGCGCCGGGTCGGTCGCGGTTTCGGCGCGTCCGGCCTTGCCGAATACGCTCTGCACTTCAGGCACGGTCTTGATCAGCCGGTCGGTCTGCTGCAATAGCTGGGCAGCCTTGCCCACGGAAATGCCGGGCAAGGCGGAAGGCATATACAGCACATCCCCTTCGTCCATCGGTGGCATAAATTCGCCGCCAAGCTGGCCGACCGGCCACAGGCTGGCAAGCGCAATTAGCAGCGCCGCCAGCAAGGTGGTCCAGGGAAAGCGCAACACCTTTTCCAGCAGCGGACGATACAGCGCGATCAGCGCACGATTGAGCGGATTTTTATTCTCGGCGGGAATGCGCCCGCGGATCAGGTAGCCCATCAATACCGGGATCAGTGTCGCCGACAAGCCGGCTGCCGCCGCCATCGCATAGGTTTTAGTAAACGCCAGCGGCGAGAACAGCCGTCCCTCCTGCGCTTCCAGCGTGAATACCGGAATGAACGACAGGGTGATGATCAGCAGCGAAAAGAACAGCGCCGGCCCGACTTCCGTCGCAGCGTCGCCAATCACCTGCCAGCGCGCCTCGCCGGCCAGCACCTGGCCTGGATGTTGATGCTCCCACGCCTCCAGCTTCTTGTGGGCGTTCTCGATCATTACCACCGCCGCGTCGACCATCGCACCGATGGCGATGGCGATGCCGCCCAGCGACATGATATTGGCGTTCACCCCCTGATAGCGCATGACGATGAATGCCGCGAGTATGCCGATCGGTAATGACACGATGGCGACAAACGCCGAGCGCAGGTGAAACAGGAAAATCGCGCACACCGCCGCAACCACGATGAACTCCTCGATCAGCTTGTGTTGCAGGTTGTCGACCGCGCGCTTGATGAGGCTGGAGCGGTCATAGGTGGTGACCAGCTCGACGCCCGGCGGCAAACTGGATTTCAATGCGGCCAGCTTGGCCTTGACGGCGTCGATGGTCTCCAGGGCGTTCTTGCCGGAACGCATCACGATGATGCCGCCCGCCACTTCGCCTTCGCCGTTCAATTCGGCGATGCCGCGCCGCATCTCTGGGCCGACCTGAATCCGCGCCACATCACCCAGCCGCACCGGCACGCCGGTGGCGCTGGTCAGCAGAGGTATCGCGCGAAAATCATCGAGCGAGCGCAGATAGCCCGACGCACGCACCATGTATTCCGCTTCACCCAATTCCAGCACCGAGCCGCCGGTTTCGCGGTTGGCTTTTTGCACGGCTTCAATGATTTTTTCGTGCGGAATGTCATATGCGCGCATCCGCTCCGGGTCCAGCACGATCTGGTACTGCCGCACCATCCCGCCGATACTGGCCACCTCCGAAACATTGGGTACCGTCTTCAACTCATATTTCAGGAACCAGTCCTGCAGCGCGC
>JACQAO010000089.1 GCA_016194935.1 Betaproteobacteria bacterium | reverse complement strand
GTCCTTGATTCCATCCTTCATAAGCTTCTTCAAATCTCATCTTGCGAATCTCCTGTAGCAGCTTCGTCCGTCTCATCTCCTACCCCCTTCGGGGCAGTATGACGACCGGACAGATGTCGTGCTACAGAACCGGACAACTCACGAGCTCGCAACAGTTCTCCGTGTGCCACCTGCCGCAGTGCAGCATGAATGTTAGAATGCTTGGCAAGAGATTTTCGATGCAGCGCCCTCCTTCCAACTCCCCAAACGGAGCAACCAGCAATGTCCAGATTCATCAAGGCGATGGAGTCCCTGATCTTCTCCAGCCGCTGGCTGCAAGCGCCGCTTTACCTGGGCCTGATCGTCGCGCAGGGCGTTTATGTATTCCAGTTCATGCACGAACTGGCGCTGCTGGTCGCCAGGACCGGCAGCCTCAGCGAGAACGATATCATGCTGATCGTGCTGGGCCTGATCGACGTGGTGATGATCGCCAACCTGCTGATCATGGTGATCGTCGGCGGCTACGAAACCTTCGTCTCGCGTCTCGACCTGGAAGACCACCCGGACCAGCCGGAATGGCTCTCACACGTCAATGCCGGCGTGCTCAAGGTCAAGCTGGCGACCGCGCTGATCGGCATTTCCTCGATCCATCTGCTGAAGACTTTCATCAACGCCGCGCACACGGAGGATCGCGTGATTCTCTGGCAAGTGGCGATCCATCTTTCCTTCCTGATTTCCGCCATCGCCATCGCAGTCACCGACAGGATCATGACCCAAACGCTGCTGATGGGCAGCAAAAGACATTGAGGAGTTGGCCATGAGCGTCATCCGCCAGCACGATTTCATCCAGAGCGTCGCCGACGCTTTCCAGTACATCAGCTACTACCATCCGCTCGATTACATTCAAGCGCTGGGTGAAGCTTACGCACGCGAGGAATCCGCTGCCGCCAAGGACGCCATCGCACAAATACTCACCAACAGCCGCATGTCGGCGGAAGGGCATCGACCCATCTGCCAGGACACCGGCATCGCGGTGGTGTTCCTCAAAATCGGCATGCAGGTGCGCTGGGAGGCCACACTCTCGGTGCAGCAGATGGTCGATGAGGGTGTGCGCCGCGCCTACCTGAACCCCGACAATCCGCTGCGCGCCTCGGTGCTGGCGGATCCCGCCGGCAAACGCAGCAACACCCGGGACAACACGCCCGCTGTGGTGCATTACGAAATCGTCCCCGGTGAGCATGTCGAAGTCATTTGCGCGGCGAAGGGCGGCGGCTCGGAAGCCAAGGCCAAGTTCGCCATGCTCAACCCCTCCGACAATCTCGTCGAATGGATACTCAAGACCGTGCCGACCATGGGTGCTGGCTGGTGCCCGCCGGGCATCCTCGGCGTCGGCATCGGCGGCACACCGGAAAAGGCCATGTTGCTGGCAAAACAAGCCATCATGGCGCCGGTGAATATTCACGCGCTTAAAGCCAAGTCAGCGCGTGGCGAAAAATTGGTGCGCGCCGAAGAGTTGCGCCTGGAACTCTACGAAAAAGTAAATGCGCTGGGCATCGGCGCTCAGGGGCTGGGCGGCCTCACCACGGTGCTCGACGTCAAGGTGCTCGACTACCCCACCCACGCCGCCAATCTGCCGGTGGCGCTGATCCCCAACTGCGCCGCCACCCGCCACATCCATTTCACGCTGGACGGTTCCGGCCCTGCTCAACTGCCCGTGCCGAACCTGGAGGATTGGCCCAAGGTTACCTGGCAGCCGAACACCAAAACCTCCACGCGCGTCGATCTCGACACCCTGACGCCCGCCCAGGTCGCCGCCTGGACGCCGGGCCAGACCCTGCTGCTCAACGGCAAAATGCTCACTGGCCGCGATGCCGCGCACAAGCGTATCCAGGACATGCTGAGCAAAGGCGAGAAACTGCCGGTGGATTTCACCCACCGCGTCATCTATTACGTCGGCCCGGTGGACCCGGTGCGCGACGAAGCCGTCGGCCCAGCCGGCCCAACCACCGCCACGCGCATGGACAAGTTCACCGAAATGATGCTGGCCCAGACCGGCTTGATCGCCATGATCGGCAAGGCCGAACGCGGCCCGGTCGCCATTGAGGCGATCAAGAAACACCGCTCGGCCTACCTGATGGCCGTCGGCGGCGCCGCCTATCTGGTCTCCAAGGCCATCAAGACTTCCAGAGTGGTGGGTTTCGCCGATCTCGGCATGGAAGCGATCTACGAATTCGAGGTCAAGGACATGCCGGTGACCGTCGCCGTCGATTCCAAAGGCACTTCCGTGCATCAGACCGGCCCGCGCGAATGGCAGTCGAAGATTGGCAGGATTCCGGTCGTGACTGCTTGAAAAAATCCAACCACGCACAAGGCATGAAGCGATCAGCCAGTCCACGACAACGGGTCGCGCCAGGCGTAAAATGTTCCGGTCACAGCCAAGGAGTCGTCATCATGTCCGCTTTGCTAACCGAATTGGAACAACAAGCCTGCACCTTACTACCTGAGGAGCGCGCACAACTTATCGAGGTTCTACTTGAGTCTCTGCATGACAAATCGTCGTCCGGGGTCGAGGCGGCGTGGCTAGGTGAAATAGAGAAACGTGTCGCCGCTTTCGACAGAGGCGAGCTACAGACCCACCCGGCAGAGGAAGTATTTACCGAAGCAAAGCGCATGGCGCGGTGAGGCAAGCACGTTTTATTGCAGAAGCTCGCCAAGAATTTTTGGCCGAGGTCGCCTATTACAACCAAGTACAACCCGGCCTGGGTTCGCGCTTTACCGCCGCCGTCGAAGAGGCTACCGCCAGAGCTTTGACTTTCCCGCTTGCTGGCTCGCCCTCCGCCTCAAATACGCGTCGCGTTTTCCTCAAAGGGTTTCCCTTCTCGCTTTTTTATCGCCCCAAGAACGATGGCATAGTCGTGTTTGCAGTTTCACATCATGCGCGTAGACCCGGCTATTGGGTTGGCCGTACCCATGGCACTCCATGATCGGCGTCTTCGATTCCGGCCTGGGCGGACTCTCGGTGCTGGCGGCCATCGCCCGCGCCTTACCGCAGGCCGACCTGCTGTACCTGGCCGACAGCGCACATCTGCCCTACGGCCCAAAATCCGACGACTTCATACGCGCCCGCGTGCTAGCAATCGGCCAGCATCTCGCCACGCTCGGCTGCGACACTATCGTCGTCGCCTGCAATACCGCCACCGTCGCAGCCGTGCACGCCCTGCGCGAGCAGCTTCCAAGCACTCAAGTGATCGGCGTTGAACCCGGCATCAAGCCTGCCGCCGCCACCTCGAACACCCATCGCATCGCCGTGCTGGCAACTGAGTCAACTGCCAGAAGCGACGGCCTGGCGCGTCTCATCCGCGAGCATGCCGGCGCAGTGTCGGTGCATATCGAGGCTTGTCCAGGCTGGGCGACGCAAGTTGAAACCCTGCACCTCGATGAAGCCGGCTTCGCTGCCCAGGTCAATGCAAAAATATCAGCACTGCTCGATGCCGGCGCTGATCGTCTGGTGCTCGGCTGCACCCATTACACCTTCCTCGCGCCGCTGCTGACACCTCTGCTGGCCGGGCGGGCAGAATTGATAGATGTAGCCGATGCAGTGGCCCGCCAGGTGGTGCGCCTGACCGACGGACGAGCGCACGGTAGTGGCCGGCTGAGCCTGCTGGCAACCGCCAACCCGCAACGCCTGCAAGCCGCTCTGTCGGCGCTGAACCTGTCCTGGCTGCTGCCGCGCCTCGATGGTGAAGCGCGGCTGGCTATAATACCGGCATGAAATTCACTGTAGATTCCTTCCGCGCCTGGCCGCACAAGAAGCTCACCCTGCTGGGCATGTCCGGCGTCGGCAAGACCTATCTGTCATCGCTGTTGCGACGCCACGACTGGTTCCACTATTCCGCCGACTACCGCATCGGCAAACGCTATCTGGACGAACCCATCCTCGACAGCATCAAGCAGCAGGCAATGCAAGTGCCTTTCCTACGAGACCTGTTGCGGCGCGACTGGATCGACATCAAGAACAACGTCAAGGTCGACGACCTCGGCCCGGTGCTGTCCTTCGTCGGCAAGCCCGGCGATCCGGCGCAGGGCGGCATTGCCTTCGAGGAATTCAGCCGCCGCCAGGCGCTCTACCGTGAAGCGGAAATCGCCGCCATGCGCGACGTGCCGGCCTTCATCGGCAAGGCGCAGGACATCTATGGTTACGCGCATTTCGTGAACGATGTCGGCGGCAGCCTGTGCGAACTTGACGATGCCTCCGTCATCGAACTGCTGGTCGAGCACACGCTGATCCTCTACATCCAGGTGACCACGGCGGAAGAAGAAGCGGAACTGATTCGCCGCGCCCAGGCCGATCCCAAGCCGCTGTATTTCCGCCCGGCGTTCCTGCTCGAACAACTGCCGCTCTATCTGAAAGAAAGGCGGCTGGTGAGCATCGACGCCGCCGATGCCGACGACTTCACCCGCTGGATATTTCCGCGCCTGTTCCGCGCCCGCGTGCCGCGCTACCAGGCCATCGCCGGCCCGCACGGCTACACCGTCACTTCGCACGAAGCGGCGCAGATACGCGACGAGCGGGATTTTCTGGCGCTGGTGGAAACCGCCATCGCCCGGCAAGAGAAAATTTAGCCGCGCTGCTTGAGGATGGGCGCGGTCAGATAGGTCACTGTCGTCTAGCTGTCCAAGACGATTTATTTGCTGAAATTCCCCCGCAAAGCCACTCGAAACTCAGTCAACTACGGAACACCTGCCGTCTTTGAGAATATCTTCGTGCAACAAATCAGCTACATAAATCCAATTATCATTATCAACTCATTGTTCTTGCATGCTTTATAATATGTTCGTTATAATGAACACTATTAGTTATTATAAGGAACGTGCGGAATATGATCGGCACTACTGAAGAACATGACATTCGTAAGATCGTTGCACGTAATCTGAATATTGCCCGGCTACGCCGCGGCCTGACCATCAATGGCTTGGCCGAGATGAGTGGAATTGGAAAAGCGACCTTATCTGGAATAGAAAATAGCGCAGGCAACCCCACAATAGAGACGGTGTGGCAGCTGGCCAAAGCGCTGGATGTGCCGTTTGGACAGCTTGTCGAGCATTCTCATGGGAACGAGCATGTCATCTCTGAGCGCGGCGTCACGGCCACCCTGATCGACAGTCAAACCGCGCCACAAGAGATCGAAACGTATTTATTGGAACTGATCCCGGACACAACACGCAAGGCCAATGCCCATATGGTTGGGGTCAAGGAACACGTTGTTGTGTTGCGGGGTTCTTTGCTCACTGGTACTGAGGAACATCCCGTATTCCTGAAAGCCGGACAAATCCATTCTTTTCCAGGTGATTGCAATCATATTTACCGCAGCTTTGATGATGCTGCGGCGGCTATAGTCACCGTAGTCTACCCGGTGACTATGCCCATCTGCCGCAGCAGTTTTGACTTGGTTCGGCCTTGGCCTCAAACCGAAGATCAGTGGAGCGGTCTGGAATCACAGTTATCAAGAATCAAACTGGAAATATCCCAGGGAATCGAAACATGCCGGCTTAGCTTAGACGATTGCAATCTCGCTCCACCAGAGGCTTTGGCGAAACTGGATCACTTATTGCAGGGCGATCCGGGATTCCGCGCTGCTGTACCGGCCTTTTCAGTGTTTGATGAAATGCCATCGATTATTTTCTTTTCCCGACCGCATTCACACTTCATGCTGCAGCAAGCAGACCATGAAAACCAGGCTGTAACCGAAGCGTCCAATTTAGCAAATCGCGCGATATCAACTTGGCGACCGCTGGATTCCAATGAAATCACTGCACTCAGGCGGCAACTTAAAGACAAGTCCATTGTGACTGCTACGCTGGCGGCGGAGGTGCTCACCCGGCATGGCATGCCAAGCGTCCCAGCCAGAATCGGTCCAAAACGCACCAACAAAAAAACGCCTGCAAACAAATCCGGCGCCAGTACGACGCTATTTGAAGATCGCATTGATGTAGATGCATATGCAGCGTATGAGCTTGTCCACCCGGCATACGCCAAACAAAGCGTCGCCATTGCGAAATGCATTGTAGAAAACCACGCACGGAACAACCTTCGGCTACTCGATGTGGGTACTGGACCCGGTCGTCCATTGCAAATGCTGCTTGAACTGGTTCCGGAACTTCAAGTTACAGCAATTGATCCCAGCGAATCCTCGTACCATCATTTATGCCGTCTTTTCAAAGGCGATAAAAGGGTGAAGCCAGTACTTGCAAGCATTACCAACATTCCCGGCGTTGAAAGGAATCGCTTTGATGTTGCGATCTCGGTGGGGGCTTCTCATCACTTGAATACGTCGCATTTTTTTCAAAGCACGCATCGGCAGATCAAACCTGGGGCCTTGTTTCTGGTCGCTGACGAAATGATTGCACCGTTCCACGAACCACGCGAGCGCCAGGCAAACCTGATTGCACACCATCTGCAATACGTTTCCGACACACTGGTAGATATTCCAGCAGATGCGCTAACTGAAGCGGAGCGCCTGCTCGTTGAGCTATTGCGGCAACAAGTGCCAGCAGCAATACATGAAGCCCGCTCAGGCTGCGTGGCGGCGTCTGCCAGCCGCTGTAGGTTATTGCTCAAAAAACTTGGAGAACTCGACCTTGGGGAATCAATATCCCATCAACTGTTAGCTTTTTACCGGTTTCATTTTTTGGAACTCGAAGCACTTGTTGCAGGGCTGGATTATGAAGTAGAACAGAAGACATATCCACGTTGTTTTGCAGAGTTAGCCCAGCACTCCGGCTTCGAGGTGTGTGAACATTCCAGGCTGTACGCTACTCACGGGCTTGACGACTGGGATGGAGGCACGCACTTCTTTGTCCTGAGAGCTTTGCCTTGAGTAATAGCAGAACATCTTCATGGGCAGGTATTACAGCCGCCGCCCCAATCATGATCGGTTATCTTCCAGTCGCCATAGCTTTTGGCGTAGCAGGGATTTCCGCCGGCTTCGCGCCATGGCAGATTATCTTGATGTCATCGCTGATTTTTGCCGGGTCAAATCAGTTTATTCTCCTGGCGGCCTTCAATGCCGGTACTCCGTGGATGTGGGTAGTAGGACTATGCGGGTTAATGAGCATACGGCATCTGTTATATGGTCCTCTCATTGCAAGCATGCTGCCCCTCTCCTTGCGCACTCGCCTTGCATTCGCGTTCACGCTGACAGACGAAGTTTTTGCAACTGCCCTAAGCCGGCTCAAGACGGTCAAACAGGACCAGCGTGGCGTCTGGCTGGCTGGACTGGGACTCGGATCCTATTTTGCCTGGGTAACAGGTACTTCAATAGGGGCCTATACCGGAGGGCAACTGGAAAAAATCAGCCCATTTTTTTCACATGCCATGCTCTTTTCCTTGCCTGCGCTATTCCTTGCGCTCGCCTATCAATGCTTCAGCATGCACATGAAATGGCCTCTCACTGTTTCCGCAGTATGTGCCGCCATACTGGCGAATAGCCATCAACCAAGCCTGGCAATTATTGTTGGCGCCTTTGCAGGCAGTGCGTGCTACTGGAGAAAAACATGAATATTTCTTTGGAAAACGCGTGGCTAATCATCGTCCTTATGGCCGCGATAACCTACCTGACACGTAGTCTGCCATTTCTCCTGTCAGACCGAACCAAAATATTCAAATGGCTCTCAAGTGAGAACTCCCTGCTGTCTGCCCTGGGTCCATCTTTACTGGTATCCATCGCGGCAGTAACAATTGCACCCTTGCTGTCTGAAGGTTTCAATTCAGGTGGCGGCGCTTTACCAGCAACTTGCATTGGGCTATTTACAACGATACTCGCCATGAAATATTCGGATAACGTGGGCTTGGCTGTTATCTGCGGAATGTTTTTTTATGCGATGTTCAGGGGGTTTTAAATGCATTTTTGACGGCTAAGCAAGGGTAACAAAGCGCATCTTGAAGTTCCTGCCCTTGATATTACCGCTGCTCTCAGTGCCGCACCAGCGCGCATACGCCTGTTCGGCGATGCGCCGGTCCAGCGCGACATAGCTCATAAATTCGAACATGCTGATCTTGCCGACCTGCTCTTTAGAGAGTCCGGCAGCGCCGGTGAGAGCGCCCAGCAGATCACCGGGACGCAGCTTGTCTTTCTTGCCGCCCATGATGCACAGCGTCACCATCGGCGCCTCCAACGCTGCGCCCGGCGCGGGTTGCAGCGATTCCAAATCGAACCACGCTACCGGCCCGCCCTGGTAGTCCTCGATCAGCTTGACCCACTTCTTTTCGTTGGGCGCGCACAGGCTCAAAGCCAGGCCACGCTCCTGGCCGCGACCACAGCGACCGATGCGGTGGATATGCACTTCGGCGTCCTTGGACACATCCACATTGATGACCGCGCCCAGCATCTGGATGTCCAAGCCGCGCGCCGCCACGTCGGTGGCCACCAGCACCGAGCAGCTCTGGTTGGAAAACTGCACCAGGATTTCGTCGCGCTCGCGTTGCTCCAGGTCGCCATACAGCGCCAGCGCGCTGAAACCCTGGGCGCGCAGTTCATCGGCCAATTCGCGGCAGTGTATCTTGGTATTGCAGAAAGCCAGTGTCGATACCGGACGGAAGTGCCTCAACAGCCGCGCCACGGCGGCGTTGCGCTGTGCGGGTTCCACTGCATAAAAACGCTGCACGATTTTCCCCGTATCGTGCTGGGCCTCCACTTTCACTTCCACCGGCTGCGTCAGGAAAGCTGCCGTCGCCCGACGGATGTCGTCCGGGTAGGTGGCGGAAAACAGCAGCGTCTGACGGCGGGCCGGGCAGGCACTGACGATGCCGCTGATCTCCTCATAGAAGCCCATGTCCGTCATGCGATCCGCCTCGTCCAGCACCAGCGTTTGCACACGGGCCAGATCAATGCTGCCGCGCCCGAGGTGATCGCGGATGCGTCCCGGCGTGCCGACGACGACATGCACGCCGTGCTCCAGCGAGTTGATCTGCGGTCCCATCGGCGTGCCGCCGCACAGGGTCAACACCTTGAGGTTGTCGGTGAAGCGCGCCAGACGGCGCAATTCCTTCGCCACCTGATCAGCCAGTTCGCGCGTCGGACACAGCACCAGCGCCTGAATGGCGAGCAGATTGGGATTGAGCTTGTGCAGGATGCCGATGCCGAAAGCGGCGGTCTTGCCGCTGCCGGTCTTGGCCTGGGCAATCAGGTCGCGGCGTTCCAGCATCGGCGGCAGGCTTTGCGCCTGGATGGTGGTCATCTGGTGATAGCCGAGACTGTCGAGATTGCGCAGCATGGCCGGCGTCAAGGCCAGACTGGAAAAGGAGAGTGTCGACACTACCTGCCATCCTCTTTAATCATCTGCCGGTAGAGCAGCCGCGCCGCCTCTTCTTTGCGCACCGCCTCGATATCCCGCAGCACCGCGCCAACATTCACCGGCGCCTGGCTGATCCGGAAACGCCCGGTCAACTCGCTGTCGAAACGGAGTTCGCCGCGTTCGTACAGCGCCCAGATTTCCCTGCCGTAATCGGTCGCCAGCAGTTCCGGGGCGAAGCGTCCGAAATAGGCGGCGAGGTTATCCACGTCGCGTTGCAACATGCGGCTGGCGTTGTTGTTGGCGGCGGCATCGACGGCTTGCGGCAGGTCGATGATCACCGGTCCGTCGGCATCCACCAGCACATTGTATTCGGACAAATCGCCATGCACGATGCCAGCGCACAACATCAGCACCACCTGGCGGATCAGCGCGGCATGATACTGCCGCGCCTGTTCTTCGCTCAGTTCCAGGTCGTTGAGGCGCGGCGCAGGCTCGCCGTTGGCGTCGGCCACCAACTCCATCAGCAACACACCCTCGTGAAAATTGTAGGGCTGCGGCACGCGCACCCCTGCTGCGGCGAGCTTGTACAAGGCGTCCACCTCGGCGCGTTGCCAGGACGCCTCCTGCTCCTTGCGCCCATAGCGCGAGCCTTTCTCCATGGCACGGGCCTGGCGACTGTTCTTGATCTTGCGGCCCTCGGTGTAATGCACGGCCTGGTGAAAGCCGCGCAGATTGGCTTCCTTGTAAACTTTTGCGCAACGCAGCTCATCACCGCACTGGACCACATACACCATGGCCTCCTTGCCGCTCATCAACTGACGCACGACCTGGTCGACCAGGCCGTCCTGAACCAGGGGTTCAATTCTTTTCGGGGTTTTCATAGATCAATAGCCAGCGACGCAGCCATCGGAACGCGGATCGGCTGCGCCCTGCAACATGCCGTCGACACCGCGCACGATGGCGCCGGCGTGGCCCATGCTCTCGTCGAAGTCGCGCAGGATGTCGACCTCATGGCCGCGACCGCGCAAATCTTCTGCGATGGCGGCGTCGAAGCGCGCCTCCAGCTTCAGCGTGTCGCTGCTCTGGCCCCAGGTGCGCCCCAGCAGCCAGCGCGGCGCGCTGACCGCCCGTTGGAGCTCCTGCTGGAACCAGACATAGCGGCTGAACACCGCCGCCTGGGTCT